>JBIIUH010000118.1:0-3306 GCA_044340075.1 Ilumatobacteraceae bacterium
CAGCAGCGGATCGATGAATTCCGGCCACTCGTCGCGCAACTTCTCCAGCGATGCAGCGTCGGTGCTGTATCCCTGCTTCGTCTTCTTGCTCCCCTTCAACCCGCGCTCGTCGAACAGGATCGTGCGCAACTGGGTCGGCGAATTGAGGTTGAAGTCGCGCCCCGCGACGGCGTGGAGAGTGGCGGTGAGTGCAGCACATTGCGTCGCCAGCGACTCGCCGATCCCCCGCAGTCGCGCGACATCGACGCCGATACCGACGTGTTCCATTCGCGCGAGCACACCGATGAGCGGATTCTCGATGTCGCGGTACAGCGCCGTGACGCCTTCTGTCTCGAGGGCCGCACGCAACACGGGGACGAGACGCGCAATCGTGACGGCATCGGCGGCGGCCCGCTCGCGAGCAGCTACGACATCGGTTTCCACGAACAAAGTTCCCGTCGTCGCCGGCGGTGCCGCAGGGTCCGCACTGGTTGCGGGCATCGCACCGAGGAGACGGTCGGCCACGTGCGACAGCGCGTAATCACCGAGCGATGCATCGACGAGATACGCCGCGATCGCGGTGTCGAAGCCGACGTTGCGCACGTCGACGCCGAGATGCAGCAGTCCGCGCAGAGTCACACGCGCATCGTGGGCGACGATCTCTCCCGCCGCGCGCAGCACTGCGGCCACCGACGCAACGTCACGACCATCGACCACGGCGACGCGCATCGCCGAGCCGGCACTCGCCGGGGATTCCGCTGCGAGTGGCAGAACGGCAAGGCACGACAACGGGCTGCGACCCGGCTCGTTCTCCCATTGCGCGGCGAGTACGAGCGACTCCGTCGCATCGGCACCGAGATGCGCACGCAATCTGTCTGCATCGTTCACGGACACCACTTCGAGTTCGCCCGACACGGCGGGGGTTGTGGCCGCGGCATGTGCTGCCGAGTCACCGCTGCGCACCGCGGGATCCGCCGAACGGGGTGCCGACAATGCCGAGATGAAGGGCGCGAACGCGGCCTCGAACCGCGGGCGCATCGTCGTGAATTCGAGGAAGTCGAACATCCTCAGCACCGCCGCGGCATCGGGACGCGGAACGACGACGTCACCCGAGATGTCGATCGGCGCGTCGGTACGCAGCGTCATCACGTCGACGTTGCGCAGGACACGTTCGCGCGACTCGTGCAACGACTCGCGCAGCTTGGGCGTCTGCTCGTCGACGCGTTCGAAGAGTTCGCCGAGCGAGCCGTACGTGTTGAGGAGCTTGGCGGCGGTCTTCTCCCCGACTCCGGCGGCACCGGCGAGGTTGTCGCTCGGATCGCCGCGCAACGCCGCGTACTGCGCGTAGAGCTCGGGCGCGACCCCCGTGCGCTCCTTGATCCCCGCTTCGTCGTAGAGCGCGTAATCCGACACTCCGCGCTTGTTGTACAGAACACGTACGTGCGGATCGCTCACCAATTGGTATGCATCGCGGTCACCGGTGACGATGAGCAGGTCGTCGCCCCTCTCGCGCGAGAGCCGCGCAATCGTCGCGATGATGTCGTCGCCCTCGTAGCCGGCTGCATCGAAGGTGGCGACACCCATCGCCGTGAGCATCTCGCGCACGAGCTCGAGTTGCTCGTAGAGCGAGTCGGGCTGCTTCTCGCGCTGCGCCTTGTACTCCGGTGCCACCTCGTGGCGGAAGTTCTTCTCCTTGCGATCGAACACGACGACGACACCGTCGGGCTTGTGCTCGCGCAACAGGGTGAGCAGCATCGAACAGAACCCGTAGACGGCGTTCGTCGTCTGGCCCCCGGCCGTGCGCATGTCTTCCGGCAGGGCGAAGAAGGCCCGGTACGTCAGCGAGTTGCCGTCGAGGGCCATGATCTTCATGCGGGTGGCAGCAAGTCTCCCCGCACGATCGCCTCGGCGACGTTGCGCATCGTGTCGCGCCGACTCATGGCGCTGCGCTGTATGAATCCGAACGCATCGGACTCGGTCATCGAATGGCGGTCGATGAGCACGCCCTTTGCACGGTCGATCGCCTTGCGAGCCTCGAGTCGGTCGTTCAGCGACTCGTTCTCCGCGATGAGTGCACGCACCTCGCGGAACCGCGCGACCGCAAGTTCGATCGCCGGCACGACGTCACTCTTCTGGAACGGCTTCACGAGGTACGCCAACGCACCGGCGTCACGCGCCTGTTCGACGATCTCGCGCTGACTGAACGCCGTGAGCATGAGGATCGCGCACGATGCGCTCTCGGCGATCTGCCGCGCCGCCTCGATGCCGTCCATGCCGGGCATCTTCACGTCGAGGATGACGACGTCGGGTGCGAGCTGTGCGACGAGTTCGACCGCCTGGTCACCGCGGCCCGCTTCGCCGACGACCTCGTATCCCTCTTCCTGGAGCAACTCGCGCAGGTCGAGACGGATGATCGCCTCGTCCTCGGCGATGACGATCCGGGTCGCCATCGTCAGGATCCGAGCCGGTCGAGGGCGGCGTCCTGCTCGCGTTCGAGATCGCGCAGTCGCGCAACGAGCCGCTCGCGTTCGGCGCGCATCACCTCGACGTGACGCAGCGCGTCGTGATGTTCGTACGCGGTGGACGGGGTCTCGGAGACCATGGCCCGCAGTTCCTTGTCGGCGAGGTCCGATTCGACGTACGCCAGCTGCTCGTCGAGGATCCGCAATTCGTCGCGTACTTCGCGCACGTTCAGCACGGTTCGACGCAGGGTTCGCTCCAGCAGTCGCTGCCGGACGCCGAACGGAAGTGAAGCCGACATCGCCCGTCGGAGTCTACGAGCGGTACACGTGGTGCCCGAGGTGGGACTCGAACCCACACGCCCTTGCGGACAACGGATTTTGAGTCCGTCGCGTCTGCCATTCCGCCACTCGGGCTCGACGTGACCGATCAGCGTAATGTTGGTACTCGGAGGTTCCGCGCCGAATGATCGCATTCACGTTTCCCGGACAGGGTTCGCAACGACCTGGGATGGGTCGACCCTGGCGGGAACACGAAAGCTGGGAACTCGTCGAGGAAGCGAGCGACGTGGCCGGGCGGGACGTCGGCCACCTGCTCCTCGATGCCGACGCCGAAACGCTGCGCGACACGCGCAACGCCCAGCTGACGACCTTCGTCAGCAGTCTCATGGTGCTCGATGCCGTCGAACGGCTGGGCATCGACGCCTCGTACATGGCCGGGCACAGCCTCGGCGAATACACGGCGCTGACGGCGAGCGGGGCACTCGGGTTCCACGACGGGGTGCGCCTCGTCGTCGAACGTGGTGCTGCGATGCACGACGCAGGAACGGAGTCGCCCGGGACGATGGCGGCGGTCCTCGGTCTCGAC
>JBIIUH010000112.1:0-3634 GCA_044340075.1 Ilumatobacteraceae bacterium
TCGTCACCGTGACGTCGGGTGCGTCGAGGTGGCCGAGCTCCATGACGACCGCACCCGTCGACGTGTCGAGATGACTGTGCACCGTGCCCTCGCCGAACGGCACGTCGGTGACGACGAGGTTGCAGCGCACGACGACGGCAACGACGGGGTCGATTGCGGAATGCCGGGCCCGAAGAGCGCGCATCGCATCGATCCATTCGGGTGAGAGGAACGGGTGGCTCATGAAATCGGGGGAGTCCTTCGCATGTCGTGTACGAAATGTCAACGACGCCACTCACGATAACGGTGTCGTCGCAGCGTCTGGCGAGGTGACGTCAAGCACGATGGCACGGCTTTCATCGCTCCGATGGTTGGCGTTGGGCCCCGCATCAGCCACGATGGAAGTGATGGCACGCATCCTCGTCACCGAAGAAATCGCCGATTCCGGCCTCGATCGTCTGCGCACCGCAGGTCACGTCGTCGACGTGCAGCTCGGACTCAACGGTGACGACCTGCGCCGTGCGCTCGTCGGTGCGCATGCACTCATCGTGCGCAGCGCCACGGACGTCACCGCCGACGTGCTCGTCGATGCGAAGGATCTCGTCGTCGTCGGTCGTGCCGGTGTCGGTCTCGACAATGTCGACGTCGAGGCAGCCACCCGCGCCGGAATCATGGTCGCCAACGCCCCCGAGTCGAACGTCGTGTCGGCCGCCGAGCACACGATGGCGCTGCTCCTCGCGATGGCCCGCAACGTGCCGCAGGCCCACGCCGCGCTCGTCGCCGGACGTTGGGAGCGCTCGAAGTGGGAGGGTGTCGAACTCGCCGGCAAGACGCTCGGAATCGTCGGTCTCGGTCGCATCGGCAAACTCGTTGCCCAGCGCGCGCTCGGCTTCGGCATGCGCCTCGTCGGTTACGACCCGTACATCTCGCCCGAACGCGCCCGTCAGTTGAACGTCGAGCTCCTCACGCTCGAACAACTCGTTGCGGCGAGCGACTTCCTCACGGTCCACCTGCCGAAGAACAAGGAGACGACCGGTCTCATCAACCGCGACATGCTCCTGAAGGCGAAGCCGAGCCTGCGCCTCATCAACGTCGCGCGCGGCGGCATCATCGCCGAAGCGGATCTTGCCGAGGCGTTGCGCGACGGAATCGTTGCCGGTGCGGCGCTCGACGTGTTCGCCAAGGAGCCGATCACCGAGTCGCCGCTTTTCGCTCTGCCGAACGTCGTCGTCACCCCGCACCTCGGTGCGAGCACGCGCGAAGCACAGGACAAGGCCGGCGAGTCGATCGCCGACATGGTGCAGCTCGCGCTCGCCGGCGACTTCGTTCCATACGCGGTGAACGTCGATGCGTCCGAGGCGAACGAGACGCTGCGTCCCTTCCTGCCGCTCGCCGAGCGCCTCGGAGTGCTGTTCGCCGACGTCGTCGGTGGTGCGCCCGCATGGCTCGAAGTCGAGGCATCCGGCGAGATCGCGGCATACGACACGCGCATCCTCACCCTGTCGGCGATGAAGGGATTCCTGTCGCGACTCACGGGCGAGAGCGTCACGTACGTGAATGCGCCGTCACTGGCCCAGGCACGCAACATCGAGGTGCGCGATGCGCGCCGCGAAGAAGCCGAACACCAGGACTACATCAACCTCATCACGTTGCGCACCGAGAAGCACAACATCGCCGGTCGCCTCACGGGTCGGCGTCGCGAGGCGCGCATCGTCACGATCGACGACCACCTCACCGACGTGCCGCCGTCGCGGCACATGCTCATCGCCCGCAACGACGATCGTCCGGGAATGATCGGTCGCGTCGGCATGGTCCTCGGTGATGCCGCAGTGAACATCGACAACATGGACGTCGGCAAGACGCCGCGGGCGGGCAGCGCGATGATGGTCATCGCCACCGCCGGACCGGTGCCCGAAGACGTGGTGGCGACGCTGCGGGCGGTGCCCGGCATCACCGAAGTCATCGCGATCGGTTCGTGACCTCGCGCCGCGCGGCGTTGAGTTCGTCGCGGGTGTTCATCGCTGCCGAGCGGGCGGCTTCGCGCCACCCGTCGTCCGCCGCCGCATAGAGCACGGCACGCGAGGAGTTGACGAGCAGACCCGTGCCGTCGGCGGTGGCTCCGTTCGTGACGACGCTCGTTGCGTCTCCGCCCTGTGCACCGACTCCCGGAACGAGCAGTGGCATGTCCCCGACGACGTTGCGCACGTCGCGCAGCTCGGTCGGTCGCGTCGCACCGACGACGAGGCCGACCCCGGCACGCTTCGACCACGAATCAGCCGCGGTGCGTGCGACGTGCACGTACAACGGCTCCCCGTCGACGATGCGCGCCTGGAATTCGTCGCTGCCGGGATTCGAGGTGCGACACAACACGAACGTGCCGCGATCGGCATAGTCGAAGAACGGCTCGAGCGAATCGGTACCGAGCCACGGATTCACCGTCACCGCGTCGGCGCCGTACCGCTCGTACGCCTCGACCGCGTACCGCCGCGCCGTGTCACCGATGTCGCCGCGCTTGGCGTCGAGCACCAGCACGACGTGCGGATGATCGCGCCGGATCGCCGCGCACAGGCGCTCGAGTGCCGCTTCGGCGCCGAGTGCGGCGAAATAGGCGATCTGCGGTTTGAACGCGCACACGTACGGTGCCGTGAGTTCGATGATCTCGCGGCAGAAACTCTCGAGTCCGTGCACGTCACGCGCGACGCCCTGCGGGAAGCGGGCGGGGTCGGGGTCGAGTCCGACGCACAACAGGGAATCTTGCCGACGCCATGCGTCGGCAAGTCGGGTGCGGAACATGAACGAGGGGTCAGTCCTCGAGGATGATCGCGCCGGTCGGGCACAACTCGGCGGCCTGCGTGACGACGTCGTACAACTCGGGGCGGGGCTGCTCGGCGAGGATGTACAGGTAACCGTCGTTGCGCAACTCGAACACCTCGGGGGCGACCTGCGCGCAGGCTCCCGTCGAGGCGCATACGTCGAAATTCACACGAACTTTCATGCGCCCGACCCTAGTTGTGTCACGTTCGCGGCGGGCGGGTCACCTAGCGTGATGAGCCGCCGTGCGGGATGACCCGTCCGGCACACCATCCCCCCCAATTTCAGGAGCACTCGTGCTGTCTCGTCTCGGAGCGTCGTGTTACCGGCGCCGTCGTCTCGTCATCGTTCTGTGGATCGTGGCCCTCGCCGTTCTCGGCGGGGCAGCGGGTCGGATCGGGACGAACTTCTCGCTCCAGTTCAACCTTCCCGACGTCGAAAGTGCCCGTGGTATCGATGTGCTCACCGAGACCTTCGGTGGTGAGTCGAGCGGTCGTACGGGATCGATCGTGGTGCGCGCCGACGCTGGCGTCAATCGCCCCGAGGTGGTGCAGCCGCTGACCGGGTTCTTCGCCGAACTCGACGCGCGCGACGACCTCGCCGTCATCAGTCCGTTCGATCCCGCGGCGATGAACCAGATCTCGCGTGACGGCACCATCGCATTCGCGACCGTGAATCTGGACGCCTCGATCGAGACGCAGGAAGAGTTCATCGCAATCTTCGAGGACATGACGGCGATCGCCCCCGTCATCGAGGGCGTGCAGATCGAGTACGGCGGCGAAGTATTCGCCGAGTTCGAGGCACCGTCGTCGGAGATCCTCGGTCTCGCCTTCGCAGTCATCAT
>JBIIUH010000135.1:0-3994 GCA_044340075.1 Ilumatobacteraceae bacterium
AAAGCGCAGCGCCGAAGGTCGCCCCGAACTCATGGGCATCACCAAGGCGGCGATCTCCACCGAGTCGTGGCTGTCGGCAGCGTCCTTCCAGGAAACGACCCGCGTCCTCACCGAAGCGGCGATCGAGGGCAAGAGCGATCCGCTCATCGGCCTGAAGGAAAACATCATCATCGGCAAGGTCATCCCCGCCGGAACCGGCATGGATGCGTACAACCTCTTCGGAATCGATTACCCCGACTACGTGGCCCCGACGACCTGGTCGTCGGACAGCCTGAGCGAGGGCATCGAGATTCCGCGCGGAACGTACGGCGCGATGGTCGATGCGAACGACGCAGCCGATGCGGCCGATATGCGGGCCGTGTTCGGAACGGCGGTCGCCGTTGCACCCGAGGCCGACTCCGGTGACGAAGCCACCGAGCCCGCCGACGGCGACGAAACCACCGACGCCGAATAGCTCGCCTTTCGCGGGTGTTTGCGGGGTTGGGGAGAACGAGCAGTCACCCGTAGGCTGAAGAGCCTTCCGGCGGGACTTCCGTCGGTGCGACGAGCCGGAATTTTGGCTCGTTTCCAGCGTTCGTCATCGTCACAGAAAAGTCAGGTTGTCGCGTGCCCACCATCCAGCAGTTGATTCGTCAGGGTCGCAGCTCGAAGTCGTCCAAAACGAAGACTCCGGCCTTGAAGGGATCCCCCCAGCGCCGCGGAGTGTGCACCCGCGTGTTCACCACCACGCCGAAGAAGCCGAACTCTGCGCTGCGCAAGGTCGCGCGCGTCCGGTTGACGAGCGGTGTCGAAGTGACCGCATACATCCCCGGTGAGGGACACAACTTGCAGGAGCACTCGATCGTTCTCGTGCGCGGCGGTCGCGTTCGCGACCTTCCCGGTGTTCGTTACAAGGTCATCCGCGGCGCGCTCGACGCAGCCGGTGTGAAGGATCGCAAGCAGGCTCGCAGCCGTTACGGCGCGAAGCGTGGCAAATAGGTCCGAGTGACGAAGAAGAGGAGCACAGAAACACATGTCGCGTAAAGGACCAGCCTCCCGCAACGACCTCACGCCGGATCCGCTCTACGGTTCCACGCTGGTCACGCAGATCGTCAACAAGGTGATGCTGCACGGCAAGAAGAGCAAGGCCGAGGGCATCGTGTACGACGCGATGAAACTCATCGAAACGAAGACGGGTGGCGAACCGCTGTCCACCCTCAAGCGTGCGATCGACAACGTGAAGCCGCCGCTCGAAGTGCGCAGCCGCCGCGTCGGTGGAGCCACCTACCAGGTGCCCGTCGAAGTGAAGCCGCGCCGTGCATCGACGCTCGCCATCCGCTGGGTCGTCGACACCGCTCGCGCCCGTCGCGAGAAGACGATGGCCGAGTGCCTCGCCGCCGAACTGCTCGATGCATCGAACGGTCTCGGCGCAGCGATGAAGAAGCGTGAAGACATGCAGAAGATGGCCGAGGCGAACAAAGCCTTCGCCCACTACCGCTGGTAATCACAGTCCCCGAACGAACCCCCGCAGTGAAGGTGCCCCTCCATGTCTGAACGTGAGTATCCACTCGACCGCTACCGCAACATCGGAATCATGGCGCACATCGACGCCGGCAAGACGACGACGAGCGAGCGCATCCTCTACTACACCGGCAAGACGTACAAGATCGGTGAGGTGCACGAGGGCGGGGCGATCATGGACCACATGGTCCAGGAGCAGGAGCGCGGAATCACGATCACGTCGGCCGCGACCACCGCGTTCTGGCGCAACCACCGCATCAACGTCATCGACACCCCGGGCCACGTCGACTTCACCATCGAAGTCGAGCGCTCGCTGCGCGTCCTCGACGGTGCCGTTGCGGTGTTCGACTCCGTTGCCGGCGTCGAACCGCAGTCCGAAACCGTGTGGCGCCAGGCGAACAAGTACCGCGTGCCCCGTTTGTGCTTCGTCAACAAGATGGACCGCACCGGCGCGAACTTCTTCCGCACCGTCGACATGATCAAGGACCGCCTGCAGGCGGTCCCCGCGGTCATCCAGTTGCCGCTCGGCGGCGAGTCGGCCGACCGCGGCATCGTCGACATCGTGAAGATGAAGGCGATCGAGTGGGAGGGTGACGACAAGGATTCGAAGTACTACGAGACCGACATTCCGGCCGAGTACCTCGACCAGGCGAAGATGTACCGCGCCGAGTTGCTCGAACTCGCCGCCGCCGAGGACGAGCAGCTGATGGAGAAGTACATCAGCGACGGCGACCTCGGCGACGAGGACCTGCGCCGCGGAATCCGTCTCGGAACCCTGTCGTTCAGCTTCGTTCCGGTGCTGTGCGGATCGGCGTTCAAGAACAAGGGCGTCCAGCAGATGCTCGATGCCGTCGTCGACTACCTGCCGTCGCCGCTCGACATCCCCGCCGCCGAAGGAACGAGCGAGGACGGCGAGGAAAAGATGACCCGCGAAGCGAGCGAGAAGGCGCCGTTCGCCGCGCTCGCATTCAAGATCGTCGCCGACCCGTTCGGACGCCTCACGTACTTCCGCGTGTACTCGGGGCGCATCGCCAAGGGTGACGAGGTGTACAACTCGGTGAAGCAGAAGCGCGAGCGCGTCGGTCGACTGTTGCTCATGCACGCGAACCAGCGCGAAGACATCGACGTCGCCCTCGCCGGTGACATCGTCGCCGGTCTCGGTTTCAAGGACGTCACCACCGGTGACACGCTGTGCGACCGCGACAAGCCGATCGTTCTCGAGCGGATGGAATTCCCCGAGCCGGTCATCCACGTCGCCATCGAGCCGAAGACGAAGAACGACCAGGACAAGCTCGGCAAGGCGCTGAAGTCACTGTCCGACGAAGACCCGACGTTCCGTGTGCGCACCGACCACGAGACCGGTCAGACCGTCATCTCGGGAATGGGTGAGTTGCACCTCGAAATCCTCGTCGACCGCATGCAGCGCGAGTTCAACGTCGACGCGACCGTCGGCAAGCCGCAAGTGGCCTACCGCGAAACCATCACCAAGGCGGTCGACACCGTCGAGTACCGGCACATCAAGCAGTCGGGTGGTTCGGGTCAGTTCGCCGTCGTGAAGATCAGCCTCGAACCGAATCCGGGCAACGGATACGAATTCGTCGATGACATCACGGGTGGTCGCATCCCGCGCGAGTACATCCAGCCGACGAACCAGGGCATCCAGGCTGCACTCGACAACGGCGTGCTCGCCGGTTACCCGACGGTCGACGTCAAGGTGAGCCTCGTCGACGGTCAGTACCACGACGTCGACTCGAACGAAATGGCGTTCAAGATCGCCGGTCAGATGGCGTTCAAGAAGGCTGCCGCAATGGCGAAGCCCGTCTTGCTCGAGCCGATCATGGCGGTCGAAGTCGTGACGCCCGAGGACTACATGGGCGACGTCATGGGCGACCTCTCCAGCCGCCGCGGACGCATCGAAGGCATGGAGGCGAACGGCAACTTCCAGAACGTCCGGGCGCAGGTTCCGCTTTCGGAAATGTTCGGATACAGTACAGATCTGCGTTCCCGCACCCAGGGGCGGGCAACGTACACGATGCAATTCCACTCGTACCAGCAGGTACCGGAAGCAATCGCGCAGGAAATCGTCAAGCGCGTGCGCGGGGAATAGCAACAGTCACACGGTTTCCAAGCAAGTCATACCAAATACACAGGCCAACCGGCTTCACACAGGAGAAATACAGAAATGTCGAAGGGTAAGTTCGAGCGCACAAAGCCCCACGTCAACATCGGAACGATGGGACACATCGACCACGGCAAGACGACCCTGACCGCAGCGATCTCGAAGACGCTCGCCGACAAGGGCCTCGCCGAGTACACGCCGTTCGACCAGATCGACAAGGCGCCCGAAGAGAAGGCGCGCGGTATCACCATCTCGATCGCGCACATCGAATACGAGACCGAGAAGCGCCACTACGCGCACGTCGACATGCCGGGTCACGCCGACTACATCAAGAACATGATCACCGGTGCCGCCCAGGTTGACGGCGCAATCCTC
>JBIIUH010000114.1:0-3574 GCA_044340075.1 Ilumatobacteraceae bacterium
GGCCACGTCTCGAGCGAGGAGCCATTCCACCGCCTGTTCAACCAGGGCTACATCCAGGCGTACGCGTACCGCGACGCGCGCGGCCAAACGGTGACAGCGAGCGAGGTCGTCGAGCGCGGCGGTCGCTGGTACCACGGCGACGAAGAGGTGTCTCGCGAGTACGGGAAGATGGGCAAGAGCCTGAAGAACGTCGTCACCCCCGACGAGATGTACGACGAATATGGCGCCGACACCTTCCGTCTCTACGAAATGTCGATGGGCCCGCTCGACGCGAGCCGCCCGTGGAACACCCGCGACGTCGTCGGTATGCAGCGCTTCTTGCAGCGCCTCTGGCGCAACCTCGTCGACGAGGATTCGGGTGCGCTGAAGGTGAGCAATGATGCGGCCCCAGATGAACTGCGCCGCGCCTTGCACGTGTGCATCCACGGCGTGCGTGACGACATGGACGGGCTGCGCTTCAATACCGCGATCGCGAAGCTCATCGAATTGAACAACGCCCTCACCCAGCACGTCACCGCCACCGGTGCGACACCGCGCGACATCGCCGAGCCGCTCGTGCAGATGCTCGCGCCGCTGTGTCCGCACCTCGCCTGCGAACTGTGGGACCGCCTCGGGTGCAGCGACGACGTCGTGTACTCCACCTTCCCCGAGGCCGATCCGTCCCTGCTCGTCAGCGACACGATCGAGATCCCCGTGCAGGTGAACGGCAAGGTGCGCAGCCGTGTCACTGCGCCGGCCGACGTCACCGACGAGGCCCTGCGCGAGCTCGCCCTCGCCGACGACGCAACTCAGAAGGCGATCGCCGGCAAGACCGTGCGCAACGTCGTCATCGTGCCGAAACGGCTCGTCAACGTCGTCGTTTCCTGATTCCCGCGGCACCTGCGGGACCCACCGTCACGCCTGACGGCCCATCATTCGGGTCTTCGAGTGGAGCTGAGGGGAATTGAACCCCTGACCTCTTGCATGCCATGCAAGCGCTCTGCCAACTGAGCTACAGCCCCGAATACCGAGACTGCAATCTATCGCCCGGGGCTATGCCGAGGCGCGTCGCACCGGCAACGTCGTCGTGAACCGCGACGGTCCGACGACGCGCAGCGGGGGCAGATCGCCGACCGCCTCGAGCGCGCCGAAGCGGTCGAGCAGCAACCGGGCAACCGTCACCGTCTCCATGCGCGCCAGGGCGTACCCGATGCAGAAGTGGGCGCCGGCACCGAAGGCGACGTGGCCCGCCCCGTCGTCGTACGCGGCGGTGCGGTGCTCGAGTCCGTGGTGCAGGTCGTTGCGGTGGAAGTCGAACACGTCGGGGCGTTCGAACACCGTCTCGTCGTGGTTCGCCGAGCCGACTGCCAGTCGCAGTTCGGCACCCTTCGGAATGTGCACACCGTGCCAGTCGACGTCGACAAGCACTTCACGGCCGAGATATACGAGCGACGGCGAATGGCGCATCGTCTCGTCGAAGGCACGGTCGAGCATGGCGCCGTCGTTGCGCACGGCATCGAGCTGTGCGGGGTTCGCGAGCAGGTTCGTCCACATGTTGCCGATCGCCTTGTCGGTGGTTTCACCACCGGCGGTGAGGAGCAACGAGATGAACGACGGCAACTCCTCGACCTCGGCGGCGATGAGACGCGACATGATGTCGTCGCGCGGCACGGCACGGCGGTCGGCGACGATCGGGTCGATGTGCTTGTGCAGGGCGGCATGCGCTTCACGCCCCCGCTGGCGCATGACGGGGTCGTTCCACAAGCCCTGCATCATCGTTTCGTACCACTCGTGGAAGCGCTCGTCGTCGGAGGGCGGAAGGCCGAGCAGTCGCACGATCACCTTGCCCGGCAACAGCGACGACACGTCCTTCACGAGATCGAAGCCCTTCGGATCGACTCCGGCGAGAAGGTCGTCGATCACTCCTTCGACGAGTTCCTTGTAGCGATCGAGACGGGTCGGCACGAACAACGGCGCAACGACCTTGCGCTGGTCGACGTGGTGCTGGCCCTCCCAAATGAGCAAGTTGGGGCCGAACACGGCACCGAGCGTCTTGCGGTACAGGCGTGCGGTGAAACGCTCCGAGTCGGAGAACGCTTCGATGACGTCGGGGTGCCGCGACACGACGTACACGCGGTCCTTGGTGTCGTGGAAGATCGGAGCCTCGTGGCGCAGCTGCGTCCAAATCGGAAACGGATCCAACGAGAACGCCCGGTCGTGCAACTGCTCGGGCGTGATCACGTTGCGACGCTACATCGCGCACCCGTCGTGCCTCGCATCGGTTTGCTACGGTGTCGGTCGCTCGACGCTGCAAGGGGGACATCGTGGGGAACGTTCAGAGCAGTGTGTCGTCGGACTTCGTCGTCCGGCCGACATCGGCCGATCCGACACCGGTGGCGGCAACGACCGTCGGCGACATGTTGCGCCGTGCGGCACGCACGTGGTCGCACGACGGTCTCATCACTCCGAAAGTGCGCTGGTCGTTCGCCGATTTCGACAACCGCGTCGACGAGTTCGCCCGTGCCTACGTCGCTCACGGCATCGGGCCGCGCGACAAGGTCGGCGTGCTGCTCGCCCAGGAGGGCGACTACTACGCGGCGATGATCGGTGCGATGCGCATCGGTGCCGTTGCCGTGCCGATCAATGCCCGGTTCAAGGGCAAGGAACTCGGACACGTCATTCGCACCTCCGACATGCGGGCGCTTCTCGTCACCGGCGGAGTGCGCGGCAGCACCGACTTCGTCGCACTCATCCACGAGGTGCTGCCCGAGATGGACAACGCGACCGGGGCCGAACTGTCGCTCACTGCGGCACCCGAACTGCGCCGCGTCGTCGTGTTCGAGGCGCCGGCGGGCAAGGGGGAGACCGGCGGCGACGCATTCCTCGCCGCCGGTGCGAAAGTCGAGATGACGCACGTGCTCGCGGCGGCCGAACGCGTCTCGGTACGCGACATCGCGATCATCATGTACACGTCGGGAACGACGTCGAGCCCGAAGGGGGCGATGCTTAGCCACGAGGCCCTCACGCGTTCGGGCACCGTCGTCGGCGGCAACCGCCAGCGCCTCACCACAGATGATCGCGTGTGGAATCCGCTGCCGATGTTCCATGTCGGCGGAATGAACTTCCTCCTGTGTTGCCTCGCCTACGGCGCCACCCACGTGCACGTCGGCGACTTCACCCCTGCCGGCGCGCTCGCGCAGATCGACGCCGAGGACATCACCGTGTCGCTGGGCAGTTTCGACATGATGTGGATGGAGGTGTTGCGCCGCCCGGAGTGCGACCCGACGAAGTGGAAGCGCATGCGCATGGTGATGATCGCCGTGGGTGCCCCCGCACGAATGCTCGAGATGCAGAACAAGGTGCCCCAAGCGAAGCTCGTTTCCGCCTTCGGTGCCACCGAGTGCTGCGGGTTCTTCAGCTACGGCGAAGTGAACGACTCCGTCGACGTGCGCACCCAGTGGACCGGGCGACCACTCGAGGGGCTCGAAATGAAGATTGCCGACCCCGAGACGGGCACTCCTCTCCCCCCGCACACCGTCGGCGAAATCCAGTACCGCGGCTACTCGTTGTTCTCCGGCTACTACAAGGAGCCTGA
>JBIIUH010000115.1:0-3549 GCA_044340075.1 Ilumatobacteraceae bacterium
ACGACCGTCGCGACACACCGTGAAAGACGTCTCGGCCGTGCCGAGTGCCGACAACACCTCGTCGAGAACCCATTGGGCGTCGGTGGCGACGAGTACGTGCACGCGCCAAGGTTACCAAGCGAGCACTACCGTGGGCGTGCCGTGTTCAGCACCGTATTGCTCGCCCTTCTCGCATTCGTGGGCGGTGTTCGCGCAACCGACGACCCGATCGAGCAGCTCGCGAAGGTTGACGTCGTCGAGGTCACCGGACTCATCGACAACGTCGTCGCCAACGGCATCGACGCGGCCGTCGCCCGCTCGCAGCAGAACGGGGCACAAGCTCTCATCCTCCAGATCAACTCCACCGGTGCGGTCGTCGATCGCGCCCGCATGGAGAGCCTGCTCGCCACGATCCGCAACTCCGACATCCCCGTCGGCATGTGGGTGGGTCCGAGTGGTGCCCGCGCTCTCGGTTGGTCGGCGCAGTTGCTCGCCGTTGCCGACGTGTCGGCGATGGCGCCGACGGCCGTCATCGGTCGCATCGGTCAGCCGCTCGTCGTCGACGGTGAATCGGTCGACTTCGGTGATGCAACGAGTCTGTTGCGCACGCGCACGCTCGACTACCGCGAGGCCCGCCGGACAGGTGCGTTGCGACTCACGACGCCCGACGAGGGTGTGCCGGTGCTGAAGAACATGCTGCTTGCGATGGACGGGCTCACGATCAAGGGTCGTGCACTCGACACGGTCGTCGAGACCCTCGACGCCGACGGCCAGATCACGCGCGAAGCGACGACGACGCGATTCTTCAAGCTCGGAACCGGTGCGCAGTTCATGCACACCGTCGCGAGTCCGCCGCTCGCATACCTGTTGTTCGCGTTCGGCCTCGCACTGCTCGTCTTTGAGTTCTTCACCGCGGGCATCGGCATCGCCGGGGCCGTCGGTGCGATCGCCACGCTCCTCGGCAGCTACGGACTCGCCGAGTTGCCGGCGCGCGGTTGGGCAGTCGGGTTGCTCATCCTCGCGACACTCGCCTTCGCCGTCGACGTGCAGGTCGGCATCCCGCGATTCTGGACCGGCGTCGGCGTGGTCATCCACGTCGTCGGGGCATTCGCCCTCTTCGAATCGGCCCAGATGCAGTCGTTGCGCCTCGGGTGGCTGCCGCTCATCGCCGGAATCGCATCGGTGACCCTTGCGTTCGTCGTCGGCATGCCGTCGATGGTGCGCACCCGGTTCGCAACACCGACGATCGGACGCGAATGGCTCATCTGCGAACGTGGTGTTGCGGCGAACGACGTCGATCCCGACGGGATCGTCATCGTTCGCGATGCCCGGTGGCGCGCGCGAACCAACCGTGCCACCCCCGTGCGCAACGGCGAGGAGTGTCGCGTCGTCGCAATCGACGGAGTGACGCTCGAGATCGAGCCGCTCGAAGGCGCTGCACGCGATTATCGCGAGCGCCGCAGTCAATGACGACCGACGCAAGCTCGGCACCGGCGAGCGTGAACGGCCGCGGCGGTAACGAACACAGTGCCAACGAACATCGGCCGCTTCGCCCGGTGGAGTGGTTCCTGCTCGTTCTGCCGGGAACGATCTGGGGATCGTCGTTCTATTTCATTGCGATCGCACTCGACGACGTCTCTCCCGGTCTCATCACGCCGCTGCGGATTGCGATCGGTTTCGTCACGCTCGCACTGTTCCCGAAGTCGCGACAGAGTCTGCCCGCCACCGAGTGGCGCAAGGTCGTCGTTCTTGCGCTCGTCTGGCTCGCGATTCCGCTCACCGCATTCCCGTACGCCGAACTGCACGTGTCGAGCAGCGTCATCGGCATGCTCAACGGTGCATCTCCCGTGTTCGTCGCCCTCGTCGCAATCGGCATGCTGCGGCGTCTGCCACCGCCGATGCAGCGCACGGGACTCCTCGTCGGCACGGCCGGCGTCGTACTCATTGCATTGCCGAGCCTCGGCCGCGGGTCGTCGAGCGTGTTCGGCGTCGTGCTCGTACTCGGAGCACTCGTTCTCTACGGTTTCGCGCTGAATGTGGCCGCCCCGCTGCAGCGCAAGTTCGGCGCACTGCCCGTGCTGTGGCGCGCCCAGGGCATCGCGTTCCTGTGCGTCCTGCCGTTGGGGATCGCATCGCTCGACGAGAGCCGATTCTCGTGGAAGGCGGCCGGCGCGGTGCTCGTGCTCGGCGCCCTCGGTACCGCCCTCGCGCACTACATGATGGCGACGCTTGCGGGTCGCATCGGCTCGACGCGCGCGTCGGCGAGTCTGTACCTCATGCCTCCCGTGTCGCTGTTCCTCGGTGTCGTGTTGCGCGGCGAACGCCTCGACGTCGTCAGCGTCATCGGCAGTGCCGTCACCGTCGGCGGAGCATGGCTGCTCGGCCGCACACCCGCCGCATCCGCACCGACCCCGTCGGCTCCGACACAGCGGTAACCACCGATGGCCGTCGAACGCGAGTTCCACGCCGATCGTCACGACGAACCGATCAAGCCGGCATCGACGGTGATGCTCGTGCGCGAGAGTTCTGCTTCCACGACACCGCTCGAGGTGTTCATGGTGCAACGCACGCACAACGCGAGCTTTGCCCGCGGAATGTACGTGTTCCCCGGTGGAAGGGTCGACGACTGCGATGCCGATCCGCGCCTGCATGAATTGTGCGATGGCCTCGACGACGACCGAGCGAGTGCGTTGCTGCGCGTCGAGCGCGGCGGTCTTGCGTACTGGGTCGGCGCGCTGCGCGAGTGCTTCGAGGAATCGGGCATCCTGCTCGCTCGTCACGCCCGCAGCGGGGAACTCGTGCGCATCGACGATGCGGCGACGGCGCGACGGTTCGCCGAAGCGCGTCATGCGGTGCACGACGGCACGGCGACGCTGCTCGACGTGTGTCGCGCGGAGGGATTGCGCCTCGCCCTCGGCGACGTGCGGTACGTCAGCCACTGGATCACGCCGCGCGGTGAGTCACGACGTTTCGACACCCGGTTCTTCGTCGCTCCCGCGCCACCCGGTCAGGAACCGCTGCACGACGATCTCGAAACGATCGACAGCTTGTGGGTGTCACCCAGCGAGGCACTCGAGCGTGCGACGCGGGGAGAACTTGCGATGTTTCCCCCGACGGCGAGCAACCTGCAGTTCCTCGCCGGTCACGGCGACGTCGGCACCGTTCTTGCCGCCGCCGATGCGGTCGGTTCACCCCCGCCGATACTGCCGAAGTTCAAGGTCGATGCGCGCGGTCACGTCATCGGCGTCGTGCTGCCGGGCGAAGCCGACTACGACACACTTCCCGACTGAAACGAACCGGGTTCGAGACCCGATTCAGGCATCGGGTGCGGGCTTCGGACCGAGCGCAAGCGCAACCGACTCGAGCAGACGGGCGGAGCAGCCGGCCATGTCGATCGGCGGAACCGTGTCGGAGATGAGCTTCTTCGCGATCGTGCGGAACTCGAGCGCCGCCATCGTCGTACCGCCGAGTGCCACCGGTTCGCCGGTGTCGCTGCCGTGTGCGACGGCGTTTTCGATGGGGATGCGCCCGAGGAGTTCGACACCGACGTCGCGGGCGAGCGCTTCGCCG
>JBIIUH010000105.1:0-4168 GCA_044340075.1 Ilumatobacteraceae bacterium
GATTTGCCCGCAGTGTCGTGGGACTTCGTGTACGGCACGAACATGCAGCACGGTCTGCGCCTCGCCCGACAGCTGCTCGCGGGCAAGCCCGGAACCCGCCAGATCGTCATGATCACCGACGGAGAACCGACCGCGCACGTCATGGACGACGGCGAGGTGTTCTTCCACTATCCGCCGGTGTACGAGACCGTGGAGGCGACGATGCGCGAGGTGGCACGGTGCACACGCGACGGCATCCGCATCAACACCTTCATGCTCGATGCGACGACGGCACTGCGTGACTTCATCGAGAAAATGGCCCGCTTCAACGGCGGTCGCGCCTTTTTCGCCTCGTCCGACACGCTCGGTGAGTACGTGCTCATCGACTTCCTCGATGGCAAGCGTCACGAGAGGTCGCGCCGCTCGTCACGTCGTGCCGGCTGATCGTCCGCCACGGTCCGCCGTCACCGTGTTGCGACACGGTCGCCACTGATTTGCATTCGGACTTAACTTTCTGTCAGAATGACACCGCTGTAGTTCGGGGGGAAAGAGGTTCCGTACGTGAAAGAGAGTGAACTGTTGCCTGCGAGCGAAGATCGCTCGTGGCAGGACCGGGCGAATTGCCTCGGTGTCGACCCCGATTTGTTCTTCCCGGAGCGCGGTGCATCGACGCGCGAAGCGAAGGAAGTGTGTCGTGGCTGCGAAGTGCGACAGCAGTGTCTCGATTACGCCCTGGAAAACGGAGAGAAGTTCGGTATTTGGGGCGGGTTATCGGAACGTGAACGACGCCGTTTGCGCCGTCAGCGTGCGCAGGCAACGCGCGTCATCGCGACTGCGTAACTCGACACCCCTGTTAGGGTGACGCCATGCCCAGCGGAATCGAACTGTGGATCATCATCGGTGTCATAGTTCTGTTGTTCGGTGGTTCGCGTCTGCCGAAGATCGCCCGCAATCTCGGTCGCGCGCAGGGTGAGTTGCGCAAGGGCCTTGCCGAGGGCAATGCCGAGGCGAAGAAGGCCGAAGGGGCCAAGAACGAGACGTCGAAGGACGACTCGGGCTCCTCGCACTCCTGATCGTCACTCCTCGACGATCTTCACCTTGCGACCGCTGAGGTCGGCGAGCAAACCCTTGCGTTCGTTGGCCGCGTAGACGTTCAGGCCCAACTCACCGCGCTTCTTGCCGGAGGCGCGCAACGACATCGTGATCGTGTCGTCCTCGGTCTCGACGAACACCGACTTCACCCTGCCGTCCTGGGTGCGATCGAGGCCGATGGCGATCCGCAGGATCGCAGCCATCGACTGCACGACGTACCGATCGGACTCGGACAGGGCGGCGAACTCGGGGTGTGATTCCTTCGGAACGCTCTTGCGGTGGTAGCGGGCGATCTGGGCGACGATCTCGATTTCGCGGTCGGTGAGCCCGACGAGCTCCGAGTTGCGGATGACGTAATAGGAGTGCAGATGGTGCTTGGCATGCGCCACGACGACGCCGACGTTGGCGAGAAGGGCGGCAAATTCGAGGTACCGACGCCACTGTGAACTGAGACGCAGCGGGGCGAACAGTTGATCGAACAGATCGCCGGCCAGTCGCGCGACGTGTTGCGAATGGTCCGGACGATCGTCGCACCGTTCGGCGAGTTGGCGCACGCTGCGTCGAGCGGCATCGTCCTCGTCGGCAACGACGATTCTCCCGTCGCGGCGAAGCGTGTCGAAGAGAACCCCTTCGCGCAACGCGTAGTCGGAGAAGGTGAGCGTCGTCACTCCGAAGACGTCGGTAACCGATTCGAGGATGAGCGCTCCGGCAAGGATGATCTCGGCACGACTGCGTTCGAGTCCGAACGTCGCCTGTCGCTCGTCAACGGTCGGTACGGCGGCGAGACGCTCGACGACGCGTCGTACTTCGTCGGCGGAGAAGTCGAAGCGGTTGAGCGAGCGGGGTTCCTCGATTCCGCGCTCGCGGATGACGAGTCGCGCGACGGTCTCGGCCGTACCCGACGACGCAGCGGCCACCTGAAAACCGAGCCCGCGCACCTCGGGTGCGACGACGGCGAACGTCGAGCGAACGAAGTGCCGGCAACTCGACACCGCACCCGGGTGAAGGTTCTCGTGGGTGAAGAAGCGATCGGTGAGACGTACCGCGCCGACCTTGAAGCTGCGGGCGAACATCACCTCGTCGTCGAGTCCGACGACGACCTCGGTGGAACCGCCGCCGATGTCGCACATGAACATCACCCGGTCGTGGACGCCGATTGCGTTGAGGACACCGAGATGGATAAGACGCGCTTCCTCGGTTCCCGAGACCACCTCGAGATCGACGCCGGCCTCCTTGCGCGCCCGCTTGATGAAGTCGCCACGGTTGGTCGCTTCGCGAACCGCGCTCGTCGCCACTGCACGCAGAGTCGCTCCGTGCGTGTCGGCGATCTCGTGCATGCGTACGAGGCTGCGCACGCCGCGGTCCATTGCATCGTCGGAGATTTCCTTCATGTCGCCGCCGCCGCGACCGAGGCGGATGACCTCGCGTTCGCGGGTCACCACTTCGAAGCCGGTCGACGTCGGCTTGGCGACGACGAGGTGGAAGCTGTTCGTGCCCACGTCGAGTGCGGCGATGAGGTCGGACATCGGCCTTCATTCCACCACCGTCAAGCAGCCGGAACACCGATAGCCTGCAACGCCTGGAGGTCGCAATGTCCGACGTCACCACGCACAAGGAACCACCCCGGGCGCACGTCCGGATCACGTACGTCGGTCCCGTGTACCCCCACTGGGAGGTCATCGGCGACTACGGCGACCGTTCGGTGCTCGAGGAGTTCCAGGCCCGCGTGCTCGCCCGACTCGCCTTCATCCCGTGGAAGGACTCCCAGTTCCGCCGCAACCGCGAGCGCATCAACGGTGACGCACTGCGCGAGAACATCAGCGTCGAATGGTTCCCCGCCGAGGTGAACTCCTAGGACCCCTCGAGACGCGCCTCATGAACACGGCGTGCCAAATCGACAACACGGTGCGTCCCACGATCGTGACGTCCGGAAGACGACCACACCAATGACCGGTGAACGACGGATGAAGTCTCGGCGATCGTTGCGCAATCCCGGATCCGGAGAGGCTCCGCCTCGGTACCTTGAGCCGATCGAGTCCCGTTACGTCAACCGAGAACTGAGTTGGCTCGACTTCAACGAGCGCGTACTCACACTCGCATCGAGCAATGGAGTACCGCTGCTCGAGCGGTGCAAGTTCGTTGCGATCTCCGCGTCGAATCTCGACGAGTTCTACCAAATCCGCGTTGCGGCGCTGAAGGACCAGGTGGCGGGTGACGTCGCGACGAAGAGTCCCGACGGTCGTACCCCCGCCCAACAGATCCGTGAGATCGCTTCACGGGTGCAGTGGTTCGTCGAACGACAGGAACGTCTGCTCATCGACGTGCTGCGCCCGGCCCTCGACGCCGAGGGCATTCGCATCGTCGCATGGTCGAAGTTGTCGCGCCGATCACGCGACGAGTTGTCCGCCGACTTCGAGGCGCGCATCTTCCCCGTGCTCACACCGCTCGCCGTCGATCCGTCGCATCCCTTTCCGTACATCTCCAACCTCGCGCTCAATCTCGCAGTCGTCCTGCGCGACCCCGATACGGGTCGGGAGGGATTCGCACGACTCAAGGTGCCGCGCAACTTCCCGCGACTGCTCGCGGCGTCGTCGGGTGAATTCGTCCTGCTCGAGGACGTCATCGCGGCTCATCTCGACCGTCTGTTCCCGGGTATGAGTGTCGAGAGCGTGTCGAGATTCCGCGTGACGCGCAACGCCGACCTCAGTCTCGACGACGAAGACGCCGAGGACCTCCTTGCCGCGGTCGAGCTCGAACTGCGCCGACGCCGTTTCGGTCGTGCGGTACGTCTCGAAGTCGAGGAGTCGATGCCGGCGCGCGTGCTCGAATTGCTGCTCGACGAACTCGAGTTGTCACCCGTCGACGTCATCCGACACCGGTCGTGGATCGACCTCACGTTGCTGCAACAACTGTCGAATCTCGACGTTCCCCGTCTGCGCTACGAACCGTGGACCCCCGTCACCGCGGGGCGGCTCGTCGCGGCACACGACTCGGGACGCAGCATCTTCGACGTCATCGCCGCCCGGCAACTGCTCGTCCACCATCCCTACGAATCGTTCGCGTCGTCGACGGAGGCGTTCGTCGAACAGGCCGCCCG
>JBIIUH010000060.1:0-9500 GCA_044340075.1 Ilumatobacteraceae bacterium
GAAGGTGCTCTCCATCAAGATGACGCTGTACCGCACGTCGGGTGACAGTGCGGTCGCGCGCCACCTCATTGCCGCGGCGGAGGCTGGCAAACAAGTTGCGGTAGTCCTCGAGTTGAAGGCGCGTTTCGACGAGGCACGCAACGTCTCGTGGGCCCGCGAGTTGGAATACGCGGGCGTGCACGTCACCTACGGACTCGTCGGTCTGAAGACGCACGCGAAGTGCATCCTCGTCGTGCGCGACGAACCAACCGGCATGAAGCGGTACGTTCACCTCGCAACCGGTAACTACAACTCGGCGACCGCGAAGGTGTACGAGGACATCGGTTTCTTCACCTGCGAGGAACACGTCGGTCGCGACGCGACGGAACTCTTCAACTACCTCACCGGCTACGGGCGAGAGCCGCGCTACGAGGAGCTGCTCGTCGCTCCGCACCAGATGAAATCGCGGATCATCGACCTCATTTACAAGGAAGCGACGTACGGCGATGCGGGTCGGATCACGCTGAAATTGAACGCCATCCAGGAACCCGACGTCATCGAGGCTCTCTATGCCGCGAGCAACGCCGGGGTTCGGATCAACCTCATCGTGCGCGGTATCTGTTGCGTACGGCCGGGCATCGCCGGGATGTCGGAGAACGTCACGGTGCGCTCGATCCTCGGTCGGTACCTCGAGCACTCGCGGATCTACCGCTTCGAACACGGACATACCGACGGAGAGCCACTGCACCTCATCGGCTCCGCCGACCTCATGAGCCGCAACCTCGACGGACGCATCGAAACCCTCGTGCGCCTCACGCATCCGAAGCACCGCGCGTGGCTCGACACGGTGCTCGGATTCCTCCTCGACGACGGCAACGTGCACTACCGACTCGATGCCGACGACTCGTGGCGACTCGTCGGTGAGTACGGCGGCACGAACGACGCACAGCGTCAACTGCACGATTGGGTGGTGCGCACCCAGGTGCGACCGTCGTAGGGGACGTTCACCGAACGTTCAGATTCCCGCAAGGCGGCATTCAGCGCGATCTCACCGGGGCGCTTCATCGACCCCGTACCCTTGTGCCCAAGGTCGTACGACGGGAGACCGCACATGGAAGAGACGAGGAAGACTTTCCACTCCGAAATGGAGGCGCTGCGCGCCGAAGTGGTCCGTCTCGGCGCCTCCGTCATCGAGGCGATCCCCCGCGCGACGGCGGTTCTGCTCAACGGTGATCTCGAAGGTGCCGACTACCTCGTGCAGTCGGACGACGAGATCGATGCCCGTTCGCACGACATCGAGAACCGTGTCTTCGAGATCCTTGCGTTGCAGGCGCCGGTCGCCGGCGAACTCCGTCAGCTCGTCTCGATCCTGAAGATCGTCAGCGATCTCGAGCGCTCGGCGGACCTCACCGTGAACATCTGCAAGGCGGCACGACGCATCTACGGCAAGGAGATCGACCCGGTCCTGCGCGGGCTCATTTCGAAGATGAGCGAGCAGGGTGAACAGCTCTTCACTGCCGCGATCAATTCGTTCGCCGAGAACGACGCCGCGACAGCCGCCGCACTCGAGGACATGGACTCGTTTCTCGACGGCTTGCACCGCCAGTTCGTCGGTTCGATCTTCGAAACCCATGCTCGTGAGCGGATGGATCTGCAGCTCGCGGTGCAACTCGCCGTCGTCGCCCGGTTCTACGAGCGCATCGGTGACCACGCAGTGAACGTCGGTGAACGCGTCCGCTTCGCACTCACGGGATGGAAGCCCGAATTGAAGGCGATCGATCGTCAGCGTCAACGTGACGCGACCGGGGAACATCCTCTGCCGACCGCCTGAGGTCGCGCATCACGATGGATCTCCTCCTCGCAGTCGTCGTTCTCCTCGTCGGTGTCGGGCTCGGACTGTCGGTACGACGTCCGGAATCTCGGGGCACCCGGTCCGCACAACCGGTGACGGACGGTTCCCGGTCGGTGACGAATGACGGCGCGGACAAGTCCGACGACTCCGACGAGTCGATCGTCGTGCTCCGATCGGCACTCGATGCACTTCCCGCAGGTGTCGTCGTCGCCGATCCGTCCGGGTCCGTCACGTTCAAGAACGTCGCCGCCGCGGCAATGACGGGCGTGCGCCACGTCGACGTGCTCGTCGAGGAAGCCGCGGAAGTGTTGTTGACGAGCACGTTGGCCGGCGGCGAGACGCAGCGCCTCCTGCAGACCTCCGGTCAACCGACGCGCTCGTTCGATCTGCGCGGTCGTCGCCTCCTCTCGGGTGGCGGCATCGTGACGATCGAGGACGTCACGGAACGTGTGCGCATCGACACCGTGCGCACCGATTTCGTCGCCAACCTCAGCCACGAGTTGAAGACACCGATCGGCGGCATTGCGGCGCTCGCCGATGCAATGGTCGACGAGAAGGATCCCCAGGTTCTGTCCCGCTTTGCGGAGCGAATCGTCGCCGAGTCGTACCGACTGTCGCACACGGTCGACGACCTGCTCGACCTGTCGCGCATCGAGTTCGGTGGCACCGAGAACTGGGAGGAAGTCGACGTATCACTCGTCGTCAACGAGGTGATTGCGCGCATGCAACACGAGAGCACGCGCACCGGCGTCGAGCTGAGGACCGAGTGCCCGGAGGGAATCCTCGTGAAGGGCGACCGCAGCCAGCTCGTCTCCGCCGTGGCGAATCTCGTCGAAAATGCGATCAAGTACAGCGGAGACGGGAAGCTGGTCCGGCTTCGGGTGACCGCCGGCGACGCTTCGGTGTCCGTTGAAGTGATCGACGAAGGCATCGGTATCGCGGCGAAGGATCAGCAGCGGATATTCGAGCGGTTCTACCGCGTCGACCGCGCGCGCAGTCGATCGACGGGAGGCTCGGGTCTCGGGCTCTCGATCGTGCGCCACGTCATTGCGAACCACGGTGGAACTGTGAGCGTCATGTCGGAGGAGGGTCGCGGTGCGACGTTCACCGTCGTCCTTCCGCGCTACGTCGCCCCGGTCACCGACAAGCACGGTGAGCAGGCGTCGCCGCGCACGACCGATGCCGCGCACGGAGTCGGCGCATGAGCGTCACCGAGCCGACCGTCCTCGTCGTCGAGGACGAGGAATCGTTCGTCGAGGCCCTCGTCGTCGGATTGAAGCGCGAAGGGTTCAACGTCGAAGTCGCCCGTGACGGTGCCGAAGCGTTGCGCACGTGGGAGTCCGTCAACCCCGATGTCATCCTTCTCGACGTCATGCTGCCGAAGGTGTCGGGAACCGACGTGTGCCGCGAGATCCGCAAGCACAGCATGGTGCCGATCATCATGGTGTCGGCGAAGGGGACCGAACTCGACACCGTCGTCGGCCTCGAGGTCGGGGCGGACGACTACGTCGTCAAGCCGTACCGCATGCGCGAGTTGACCGCGCGCATTCGTGCCGCGTTGCGCCGTACCCTGCCCGCCGACTCGGGTTCGATCACCTCCGACAGTGCCGTCGTCGTCGGCGACGTGTCGATCGACCCCGAGCGTCACGTCGTCGTCATTCGCGGTGACCAAACGAAACTGCCGCTGAAGGAGTTCGAGCTGCTCTACGTGCTAATGGCGAATGCCGGCCGGGTGATGACGCGCGAGCAGCTCATCGATCGGGTGTGGGGCAGCGACTACTACGGCGACACGAAGACACTCGACGTGCACATCAAGCGCCTCCGTTCGAAGGTCGAGTCCGATCCCGCGGCACCACGGTCGATCGTGACGATCCGCGGTCTCGGTTACAAGTTCGAGCGCGCCTAGTCGAATTCGACGCGCGCCAGCCAGAGGCCCGGCGCCGCGATTTCCGCGGGGGTGGGCAGCCGGTGCGCCGCGGCGAACATGCGGGCGAGAGCGTCGCGTCCGCCCCGCTCGACGACTCCGTTGACGAACGCCCGCCCGGCAGCGACGCCTTCACGATCGAGGCGCAGACCGAGCAGATTCTCGACGACGGTTCGTTGACTCGACTCCTCGACGCGGCGCCGACGCACCGCTTCGCTGATGCGCGACGACGAACCCAGTACGCGGTTCGTCACTTCGTCGACGGACACGTCGACGAAGCCGATGAGCGCGGTCATCGCCGCGTCGAGAATCGGCTGAATCCGATCCTGCTCCGGTGAGCGCACGGCTCCGATGAGCAGCGTCGGATCGTCGACGAAGCGTTGCATGAGCGCCATCGGATCGGCCGACGACGGATCGACGTCGGTGAGCCCGTGCATCAATGCCTCGGGATCGGGACTGAATGCGCCGGCGAATCGGGTGATCAATGCGACGACGTGGTTGCGAATATCGGCGACGTTGAACACGGCATGAGTGGCGAGTTCGTGCACGACGACCCACATGCGCACGTCGTCGGCCTCGAGCGACCATTCACGTGCGAACTCGTCGACGTTGCGCCCGATGATCCTGATCGCTCCGTGCGGATCGCGGGGCAGCGGCAGGTCGTAGCAACCGAACGACGTCGTCGAAAGGGTTCCGATCATCGATCCGATCGACATGCCGGTCATTGCCGGTGCGATCATCCGCCCGACGTTGGCGAGCATCGCCGCCACGGGATCGGCATCGCGATCGGTAGGGGGCTGCAGCGATCCGGCGAGCGACGAAAAGAAGGTGCGCCACTCGGCGAGGGTGTGGTGAACCCACGACGAGCGGTCGACGACCGCGATGCTCGAGGCACTCACCTCGAGTTGGGTGACGTCGCGCACGTGCATCTCGGCGATCGGCGCGAGTCGTTCGATGGCAATGCGGGTCGTCGGATCGACGTTCACCTCGGGTGAACCTCCGGTTGCGATCATCATCGCCGTCTGTCGGGCGACGTCCCAGTGAATGGGACCGCTTCCGGCGAGGGCGCGCGCCATCGGACCGAACAGGGGATGGCGCAGCGGATCGATACCCGAGTCGTCACCCGAGTCGTCGCTCACGACGACGATGCTATGGCGCGGCGTTCGGACGGTCGGTCGTGCGTTGCACGGTACGATGATTCCGATGCCGCGTCACGATCACGCAGTTTCCGGCGACGCGATCGATCGAATCGAGCTCGCAGCCGACGTCATCGACGTCGCCGACCTGTACTCCTGGGCGGTGACGAAGTCATGCGGAGCCGTGGTGCTGTTCTCCGGAACGGTTCGCGATCATGCAGACGGTCGCCACGACGTCACGACGCTCGCGTACGAGGCGTACGAGGAACCCGCGCGTCATCGCATGAGCGACATTGCCGTCGAGATGCGACGCCGGTGGCCCGACCTCGGTCGAATCGGCATGGTGCACCGGGTCGGAGTGTTGCAACTCACCGACTCCGCGGTCGTCGTCGTCGTGTCAGCACCGCACCGACCGGCGGCATTCGAGGCGGCACGCTTCGCCATCGACACGCTGAAGGACTCGGTCCCGATCTGGAAGCGCGAGACTTGGGCCGACGGCAGCGATTGGGGAACCAATGCGCAGCCGATCACCGATGTGTCGGCAGCGAGTCGAGGGTGATCGCCGTGGCCGGAACCCTGAGCATCATGTTCGCCGCAATCTCGATCGTGTCGGCGGGCATCCTCGCGTATCTCGTCGCCGCCGACGGTGGTCGTACGCGTCAGGTCGACGGTGCGGAGCGATTCCGTCAGCACTTACAGGCCCTGTCGGATGATTCGCGGGCGCACTTGCGCGATCAATTGCGTGCCGGCGCGCGTTCCGGAAAGTCGGTCTGATCGTGGCACGTGACCTTGCCATCGACCTCGGTACCGCGAACACCCTCGTGTACATGCAGGGACGCGGCATCGTCATGAACGAGCCGACCGTCATCGCGAAGAACCGCCGCACGAACGAGGTGCTCGCGACGGGCCGTGAGGCATGGGACATGATCGGGCGCACGCCCAGTTCGATCGTCGCCGTGCGACCCTTGCGCGGCGGCGCGATCACCGACTTCGAAACGACCGAGCAGATGATCCGACTGCTGCTGAAGCGTGCGGGTGTTTCCCGATTCCAGCGGCCGAAAGTGCTCATTTGCGTGCCGTCGGCGATCACCGAGGTCGAGCGCCGCGCGGTTACCGACGCGACGCGCCGCGCGGGCGCCGCCGATGCACAGTTGCTCGAACAGCCGATGGCCGCCGCGATCGGCGCGGATCTTCCGATCGACGAGCCGGTGGGCAACATGGTCGTCGACATCGGCGGTGGTACGACGGAAACCGCCGTCATCAGTCTCGGTGGCATCGTCACACTGAAGGCAGAGCGCGTCGGAGGTTTCACCCTCGACGAGGCGATCCAGACCCACGTTCGTCGCGAACACGGCCTGGCGATCGGTGAACGTACCGCGGAGGAGATCAAGATCAGCATCGGCAGCGCGCTCGCGTCGCCCGCCGATCGTGACGCCGAGGTGCGCGGTCGCGACCTCGTCACCGGTCTCCCGAAGATCGTCGTGCTCACCGCAGCCGAGATCCGCAGCGCACTCGACGAGGTCGTCACCCGGATCATCGATTCGGTGAAGGAGTGTCTCGCCGCGACGCCGCCGGAGTTGGCGCAGGACCTCCTCACGCGCGGCATCTACCTCGTCGGCGGAGGAGCGTTGTTGCGTGGTCTCGCCGAACGACTGCAGCGTGACACTCGCGTACCCGTCAACCTTTCCGACCAGCCGCTCGAGGCCGTCGTTCTCGGAGCGGGCCACTGTGTCGAGAACTACCAGGCGTTGCGCGGAATGTTCATGGATGCGCGCCGCTGAGGCGGGCGTGATCCCTGCGTCATGATGCGGTGCGCATGACGACGTTCATCATCAACGTCGTCGCGTGGGTCGTTGCCGGCACGATCGTCGGCACCTGGCGCGCCCGCCAGTCGCTCGAGGGGGTCGCACGCATGGGCCCTTGCACGCGCCTGCGTTCGTTCGAGCGCAACGGCGAGTTGTACGTGCGGGTCTTTCGCGTACGCGCGTGGAAGCGTCTGGTTCCCGAGGCGGGAACGTGGTTCGGCGGCATGAGCAAACGCCGGCTCCCGAACGTGCACGAAGGCGGACTGCAGCGCTTGGCCGTCGAGTCGCTGCGCGCCGAAAAGACGCACCTCACGACGCTCGCCGTCACGCCGGTGTTCGTGCTGTGGAACGATCCGGTTCCGTTCCTCGCCAACGTGTGCTTCTCTCTCGTCGTCAACGTCCCGCCGATCGTCGTGACGCGGTTCAATCGCCACCGTCTCGCACGCCTAGCCTGAACACGATGTTTCTCCGCGGTCGACTGCAGTGGACGCTGCTCGTCGTGTCGCTCGTGTCCGGAGTTCTCGCTCTCGTCACGGCCCGGGTGGCTTCGCAGACCGAAGCCGTTCCGGAAACGACGACGACCACGTCGACGACAACGACGACGGTGTACCAGGCGCCGATCTTCTACGCCATCCAGCCCGGTGACAATCTCTTCCAGATCGCACAGACGTTCAACGTCGACATGAGCGCGCTCATGAGTCTCAACGGCATCACGAACCCCGATCGCATCGAGGCCGGACAGATCCTCGAGATGCCGCCGGCAACGGGATTCGTCCCCGTCGCACCGTCGACGACGATGCTGCCGTAGCGACGCGGTTCTTGCTAACGCGTCGCGCGCGCGGACGACACCAACTCGACGATGTCGTCCATGATCGCGGGAATGTCGAAGTCCTTCGGCGTGTACACGCGGTGAACGCCGATGTCGATGAGGCGATCGCGATCCTCCTCGGGGATGATTCCACCGACGATGACGGGAGCCTGCACACCGTTCTTGCGCAACTCGGCGACGACGACGGGCACGAGTTCGAGGTGTGATCCCGACAAGATCGACAAACCGACGACATCGGGGTCCTCGTCGCGTGCCGATGCGGCGATCTGGTGCGGTGTGAGACGGATTCCGCTGTAGATCACTTCCATGCCGGCGTCGCGGGCGGCGACGGCAATCTGCTCGGCGCCGCTCGAGTGACCGTCGAGCCCGGGTTTGGCGACGAGGAAGCGCGGCGGTCCGCCGGCAAGTGACGCGCTGCGCCGGGCGATCGCCGCGAGGCGCTCGCTGCCGGCGACGCTGCGCACACCGACACCGGTCGGTGCACGGTACTCACCGAAAACGTCGCGCATTGCGGCGGCCCATTCGCCCGTCGTGCCACCCGCAATGGCGAGCTCGATCGACGGCGGCATGACGTTGTCACCGCGTTCCACCGCGTTTCGCAGTGCATCGAGGGCCCGCTGCACGGCGGCTCCATCGCGTCGTGCGCGCCACTGCTCGATGTCGGCGACGAGCCGCGCCTCGACACCGGGGTCGACGCGCAAGATGTTGTCGCTGCCACCGAGCGGCGACGTCTCCGATTCGGTGAAGCGGTTGACACCGACCACCGTTTGGTCGCCCGACTCGATGCGGCGAACGCGCTCGGCCATCGACGCGACGAGCCGCGACTTCAGTTCCTCGACGTTCGCGTACGCCCCGCCGAGAGCGAGGATCTCGTTCACTTCGGCCCATGCACCGTCGACGAGTTTGCGCGCGGTCTCGTCGATGACCCGCGAACCGTCGAAGATGTCGTCGTATTCGAGCAGGTCGGTCTCGTATGCAAGTACCTGCTGCATGCGCAGCGACCACTGCTGGTCCCATGGGCGGGGCAATCCGAGCGCTTCGTTCCACGTGGGCAACTGCACACTGCGGGCGCGGGCGCGCTTCGACAACGTCACGGCGAGCATCTCGAGAACGATTCGCTGGACGTTGTTCTCGGGTTGCGCCTCGGTGAGTCCGAGCGAGTTCACCTGCATGCCGTACCGGAATCGCAGCGCCTTGTCGTCGGTTATTCCGTAGCGCTCGCGACCGATTCGTTCCCACAATTCGACGAAGGCGCGCATCTTGCACGTCTCTTCGACGAATCTGATACCGGCGTTGACGAAGAAGGAGATCGAGCCGAACACGCCGACGAAGTCGTCGGCGGATACCTGCCCGCTGTCGCGAACGGCATCGAGAATGTCGATGGCATTGACGAGCGCGAAGGCCAACTCCTGTGTCGGGGTCGCACCCACCTCCTGCAGGTGGTACGAGCACACGTTCATGGGGTTCCACTTCGGTGAGTTCTTCGCGCACCAGGCGATCATGTCGACGATGAGCCGGCGCGACGCGAGCGGCGGGAGGATGTACGTGCCGCGCGAGAGGTATTCCTTCAGCAGGTCGTTCTGTGTCGTGCCGCGCAGTTGATGGTCCTGCACTCCTTGTTCACGGGCGTTGGCGACGTACAGGGCGAGCAGCCACGGCGCCGTTGCGTTGATCGTCATCGACGTGTTCATGTCCCCGGGTGGAATGCCGGCGAGCAGTGTGCGCATGTGCCCGAGGTGCGCGACGGGGACGCCGACCTTTCCGACCTCTCCGCGCGCGAGTTCGTGATCGGGGTCGTAGCCGGTTTGCGTCGGGAGATCGAACGCGATGGAGAGACCGGTCTGACCCTTCGACAGGTTGAGGCGGTACAACTCGTTGGACGCCTCGGCGCTCGAGTGACCCGAATAGGTCCGCATCATCCACGGCTCGTCCCGTCGCGATCGAGGCGTCGCGGAGCCGTTCGTCATGCGATCAG
>JBIIUH010000035.1:0-13676 GCA_044340075.1 Ilumatobacteraceae bacterium
GTTCAATTCGGGAAAGCCGAACGAGGTGCAGGCGCTCTCGGGTATCGATCTCGACATCGCCGCCGGCGAGTTCGTGTCGCTCATCGGGCCGTCGGGTTGCGGGAAGTCGACGTTGTTGCGCCTCGTTGCCCACCTGCTCGAGCCGACGACCGGCAACGTGACCGTGAACGGCAAGTCGGCGGCACAGGCGCGACTCGACCAGGACTACGGGATGGCGTTCCAGCAGGCGGGCATGTTCGAGTGGCGCACCGTGCGCAAGAACATCGAGCTCCCGCTCGAGCTGAAAGGTTGGGACAAGGCACGCCGCCGCGAGCGCGCCGAGGAAATGCTTGCACTCGTGCAGCTTCCCGAGTTCGGCGACCACTACCCGTGGCAGTTGTCCGGCGGCATGCAGCAGCGCATTGCGATTGCACGTGCGCTCGCTGCACATCCACAACTGCTGCTCATGGACGAACCGTTCGGGGCGCTGGACGAAATGACCCGCGAGTACATGCAGGGTGAACTGCTGCGCATCTGCGCCGAGACGAAGACGACCGTACTGTTCGTCACGCACTCGATTCCCGAAGCCGTGTACCTGTCGCAGCGCGTCGTCGTCATGTCGCCGCGCCCCGGTCGCATCACCAAGATCGTCGATGTCGGACTCACAGGTCCGCGCAGCGAGGACACGCGCAACGCCGAGTCGTTCTTCCGTGCGATCACCGCGGTGCGCGAAGGGTTGCGCGGCATGCATGCCGAGCACGTCGCGATGGGTATGGACGACCGCTGATGATTTCGCGCGTCGCACGTCGCACGTGGCCACCGCTGGCGTTCGGTGCGGCATTCCTCGGGTTCTGGGAGTGGGCCGTGCGGTTCTTCGAACTCAAGCCGTACTTCCTCACCGCGCCGACGGTCATCTGGCGCCAGTTCGTCGACGGTTTCGGTCTCGTGCGCGGCGCCGCCACCGTGTCGGGAACGAACGCCCTCGTCGGACTCGTTGCAGGCACGATCCTCGGCATCGCGATGAGTTTCGCGCTCAGCCGCTGGCGCCTGCTCGACCGGATCATCACACCGCTCGCGATCGCCCTCAACGCGGTACCCATTTTCGTGCTCGTCGCGGTGCTCAACAACATGTACTCGATCACGAGCGAGATTCCGCGCCGGATCATGGTTGCGCTCGTCGTGTACTTCATCGTCCTCGTCAACGTGGCGCGAGGGCTCACACAGGTGTCGTCCACACACGTCGAATTGATGCGCTCCTACGCAGCATCCGACGTTTCGGTCCTGTTAAAAGTTCGTGTCCCCAATGCGGTGCCGTTCCTGTTCACGGCGCTGAAGGTGGCGGCACCGGCGGCGGTCATTACCGCCTTCGTCAGCGAGTATTTCGGGGGATCCCAGAACGGTTTGGGCAGTCGCATCGCGAGCAACATCGCCAACTCGAAGAACGCCGCGGCCTGGTCGTACGTTCTCGGGGCATGTTTGCTGGGGCTACTGTTCTATTCAATTTCCGTCCTGCTCGAGAACGTCGTTCGACGGGGTGGCGGAAGGCAGTAAGCGAACAGCAGCGACATCGACGTAGACATCGATTTCAACGCTGGGAGCAAAGACACGAACGAATGTAATAACGAATGGCAATACCGGAATACAACACACTGAAATACAACGAACCGAAATTCAACGAACCGAAATTCAACGAACCGAAATTCAACGAACAAGGGGCGACAACCCCGGGGGGAGATACATGAGGAAGCGTTCAGCAAGGGTTGCCGTTGCCGGCATCGCCGCGCTGTCGTTGATCGTCGCGGCATGCGGCGGCAGCGACGACACGGCGACCGAGGACACGGTGGCCGAGGAAACGACGGAGGAGGCAACCGACGCCACGTGCGACACGTTGACCCCCGTGAAGCTGCAGTTGCAGTGGTTCATCCAGGCACAGTTCGCCGGCTACTTCGCCGCTCAGGACCAGGGCTTCTACGAAGCACAGTGTCTCGACGTCGAAATCGTCGAGGGTGGCGTCGACATCGTTCCGCAGCAGCAGCTCGCAGACGGTGCCGTCGACTTCGCACTCTCGTGGGTGCCGAAGGCACTCGCCAGCCGCGAAGCCGGTGCGAACATCGTGAACATTGCGCAGGTGTTCCAGCGCTCGGGCACGTTGCAGGTGTCGTTCAAGGACAAGAACATCACGTCCGCGGCGGACTTCAAGGGCAAGAAGATCGGCAACTGGGGCTTCGGCAACGAGTTCGAGATCTTCGCAGCACTCACCAAGGCGGGACTCGACCCGGCGAAGGACGTCACGCTAGTGCAGCAGCAGTTCGACATGCTCGGACTCCTCTCGGGTGACATCGACGCCGCCGAGGCGATGACGTACAACGAGTACGCACAGGTTCTCGAAGCCGTCAACCCGGACACGGGTGCGCTCTACACGGCGGACGACTTCAACGTCGTTTCGTACGAGGCCGAGGGAGTCGGCATGTTGCAGGACGCCATCTGGGCATCGGGCGAGCGACTCGCCGGTGAGCCGGAGTACCGCGACACGGCCGTGCGCTTCGTCGCTGCTTCGCTCCAGGGCTGGGCCTACTGCCGTGACAACGTCGAAGCCTGTCGCGACATCGTCGTCGCCAAGGGTTCGAAGCTCGGCAACAGTCACCAGCTGTGGCAGATGAACGAAGTGAACAAGTTGATCTGGCCGGCCGCCGACGGTGCGGGCTTCATCAACGAAGAGGCGTGGAACCGCACCGCGACGCTCTCGCAGGAGACGAAGAACCTCGAGGGCACCACGGTGCTCACGAAGGCTCCCGATGCCGAGGCGTACACGAATGACATCGTCACCGAGGCACTCGCATTGCTCGAGGGACTCGGCGTCGACGTCAAGGGTGACGGTTATGCACCGATCGAGGTGACGCTCAACGAAGGCGGCAACTAAGCCGCAGTCGTCAATCTGACGCAGCACGTGGCTGCGGATCGCTTCACGCGGTCCGCAGCCACGTTGCGTTTACGGGCGAATCGTCGCGGGCTAGACGTACGGACAGTGGCGGCAGCCGCTGTTGCAGCACGAGCCGCGGTCGGCGTGGTGCTTCGCCGTCATGACGTACAGGCGGGTGAGGGGATCGAAGTAGCCCGGCGTCCCCGCATCGAGCGCGGCGCGGTGGGCGCGCATGATCACGTCGTAGTGCGTCTCGTCGGGTGACAGCCGAGACGGATGTGGCCGGTCAAGCGGACGGTCGGCGAGTGGCTGCTGCTGGCGCATGAGGAGTCACGATCTTGACACCTTCACGCCGTGGAGGATGAAACCGAGCTGCTCGACTCCGTCGGCAATCGACGGGGCGGGTCGGGCGAAGAATCGGTCGGCATTGACGGCAACCGTGCGCCAGGCGGGATCGAATTCGCGTCGTACCGCCTCGGCTTCGCGCTCTGCTCGCGGTACGTCGAAACCGCACGGTCCGAGAACGACGACGTCGGGACGGGCGTCGCGTACCTGCTCCCAAGTCACGCTGCGAGACGGCTCGCCGGCGCGGCCGAGCACGTCGTCGCCGCCTGCCGCGGCAACCATTTCCGGTATCCAGTGGCCGCTGGCGAACGGCGGATCGAGCCACTCGGCGAAGAAGGTACGCACGCGGGGCAGATTGCGGGTGACGTCACGGACGGTCTCGACACGGTCGAGCATGCGACGAGCGACGGCGTCGCCGCGTTCGGTGACGTCGAGTGCCCGGGCCAGGCTGCGCACCGACTCGGCAACTTCACCGATCGTGCGCGGGTCGAGTGAGACCACCCGCGCACCGACGTCGCACACGTCGTTGCTCGACACGGCACAGACGCGACACAGATCCTGGGTGACGATGACGTCGGGCTTCAGCGCCCGCAGTACTTCCTCGTCGATGGCGTAGAGCTGCTCACCCGAGCCGACGGCACTGCGCACCGCCTCGTCGATCGAGCGTCCGTCGAGACGCAGCGAATCGACGCGGGCGACGGACACGATCGGCAGCGAGGCGACGTCGGGCGGCCAGTTGCACTCCTCGGAGCGACCGACGAGCGAGTCGCGCAATCCGAGATCGCAAATGATTTCGGTGGCGCTCGGGAGGAGCGACACGATTCTCAACGCAGCACTCCCCGTCGCGATGGCGGGGGCTCAGCCCGCGTAATGGCGGTCGGCGATGTCGAGGGCCCGGTCGATGATTTCGAGGCCCGCGCGCACGTCGTCGGCACTCGTCGTGCACGGCGGCACGACGTGGATGCGATTGAAATGGGTGAACGGCCACAGCCCGTTCTGCTTGCAGAACGTGACGATCTCGGCCATCGGCTTGGCATCGGCGCCCGCTGCATTGAACGGCACGTAGGGCTGGCGCGTGTCGCGGTTGCGCACGAGTTCGATCGCCCAGAACACGCCGAGCCCGCGCACGTCGCCGACGCTCGGGTGACGGTCCTTCAGGCGGTCGAGTTCGGGGCCGATGACGTCGTTGCCGAGCATGCGGGCATGTTCGAGCACCTTCTCTTCACGGAAGATGTTCATCGATGCGACGGCGGCGGCACAGGCGAGCGGATGACCGCTGTACGTGAGACCGCCCGGGAAGGCGCGTTCCTTGAATGCATCGGCGATCTTCTGGCTGATGACGACACCGCCGAGCGGTACGTATCCCGAGTTCACGCCCTTGGCGAAGCAGATGAGGTCGGGGGTGACGTGCCACTTGTTCACGGCGAACCACTCGCCGCAACGGCCGAAACCGGCCATCACTTCGTCGCACATCATGACGATGCCGTACTTCGTGCACAGGTCGCGCACTCCCTGCAGGTAACCCTCCGGCGGAACGAGGATGCCGTTCGTGCCGACGACCGTTTCGAGACCGATCATTGCGATCGTGCTCGGGCCTTCGACCATGATGACGTCCTCGAGGTGCTGCAATGCGCGCTCGCACTCTTCCTTCTCGTTCTCCGAATGGAAAGCGGAGCGGTAGGCATACGGCCCCCAGAACTTCACCGCACCCGACACGCCGGTTTCGTTCGGCCAGCGGCGCGGGTCACCGGTGAGGGCGATCGCGCCCGAGGTGGCGCCGTGGTACGAGCGGTACGCCGTGAGCACCTTGTGGCGCCCGGTGTACAGACGCGCGAGACGCACCGCGTTCTCGGCCGCTTCGGCACCGCCGTTCGTGAAGAACACCATGTTCAGGTCGCCGGGAGCCACCTCGGCGATCATACGTGCCGCCTCCGAGCGCATGTCGTTGGCGTGGAACGGGGCGATCGTGCACATCTTTGCCGCATAGTCGCGGATCGCGGCGACGAGCTTGGGGTGCTGGTGCCCGATGTTCACGTTGACGAGCTGGCTGGAGAAGTCGAGGTACTCCTTGCCCGCCGCATCCCACATGCGCGAGCCCTCGGCGCGGACGATGTCGACGGGATCGATGAGCCCCTGAGCCGACCACGAATGGAAGACGTGCTTGCGGTCGTCGAGGTAGGCCTTGGTCTTTTCGCTCATGCGCCGAGCCTAGTGAGGGCGATCGTCGCCGATTTTCGGGGCCATCGCCCGATCGGATGAACGCGTACACACTCCCGAAACAAATCAGCACACGCCCGAAACACTCTCCGTACCAACCGGAAATCTGGGCGTTCTACCTTTCCGTACCGACGTGGGAAGCAACGGCGCCTCCGTTCGTCGCATCGACCCTCATCACAAGGAGAAAGACATGGAAAGTGCAAGTCTCACATGGGTGCTGATCTCATCGGCACTCGTGTTGTTCATGACGCCGGGTCTGGCGTTCTTCTACGGAGGTATGGACAGGCGCCGCAACGTCCTGAACATGCTGATGATGAACTTCTATTGTGTACTGGCAGTACCCGTGCTGTGGATGGTGCTGGGATACTCGTTGGCGCAAGTGCCGTTTGAAGCCGACTTCATCGGTGGGTTCGACTCGTTCATCCTGCAGGACATCACCAAAGCGGGTGACGGTGGAACTCTCGCCACAATCGCCTTCCTCGGAATGTTCGCGGCAATCACTCCGGCACTCATTTCGGGAGCCGTTGCCGGTCGAATGAAGTTCTCGGCCTGGGCGATCTTCGTGCCCGTGTGGCTCTTCCTCGTGTACGTGCCCGTGTTCAAGTGGGTGTACGGCGGATGGCTGGGACAACGAGGCTCGCTCGACTTCGCAGGTGGCACCGCAATTCATGTGAACGCCGGAATCGCGGCTCTTGCTGCAGTGCTCGTGCTCGGTCGTCGGCGCGTCGATCCGGCGCCGCCGCATTCGATGCCACTCGTCATGATCGGTACCGCAATCCTCTGGTTCGGATGGTTCGGGTTCAATGCGGGGTCCGCGCTCGCAGCCAACGGAACTGCTGCCCAAGCATTCATGAACACCTTCCTTGCCGGAGCAGCAGCGGGACTCGCATGGGTACTCGTCGAGTGGGCGCGTGACGGACGACCGACGAATCTCGGTGCTGCATCGGGAATCGTCGCCGGACTCGTTGCCATCACGCCTGCAGCCGGCTACGTGTCGGGTGTCGCCCCGATCGTCATCGGTCTCGTCGCCGGTGCCGTGTGTTGCTATGCGGTGCGTCTGAAGAACAAGTTCGGCTACGACGACGCTCTCGACGTCGTCGGGGTGCACTTCGTCGGCGGTCTCGTCGGGTCGCTCCTCATCGGATTCTTCGCAAATCCCTCCTTCTTCGAAGGGACTTACTCGGCGGGTCTGTTTTACGGTGGATCCGTCGACCTGCTCATTGAGCAGGTACTGGCGAATGGAGTTGCAATCGTGTGGTCATTCGTGCTGACCTTCGTCATCATGCTGATCCTCAAGGCGACCATCGGTGTTCGCGCCGATGATCAGGCAGAACTCACCGGTTTGGATCTTGCACTCCATGCCGAGACCGCTTACCACGACTGAACCACCTCGACACAAGGAGAAAAGTGATGAAACTTGTTACAGCCATCATCAAGCCGTTCAAGCTCGATGACGTGAAGGATGCCCTGAAGGCGGCCAACATCACCGGCGTCACGGTGTCGGAGGTGCGCGGGTTCGGCCGTCAGGGCGGACACGTCGAGACCTACCGCGGCGCGGAATACAAGGTCGACCTCATCCCGAAGGTGAGACTCGATGTCCTCGTCGACGATGCAATCGCCGACGACGTCGTCGACACCATCGTGAAGTCCGCCGCCACCGGAAAGATCGGTGACGGAAAGGTGTGGGTCACCGAAGCGTCACGCGTCGTGCGCATCCGCACGGGCGAGGAAGGACGCGACGCGATCTAACGACCGCGCTTGTTGCGCTCCCGCTCCCGACGTTCGCGTCGCGCGGCCCGCTTGGCCTCCTGGTCGGCAGCCGAGGCGCGGACCGGGGGTGGGAGCGTTGCGCGTGTCGGGATGACGAAGCGCTCGTCCTCGGCGACGAGTCGGCGGAAACCGCCGAGTGCCACCGAATACTGCACGGCCATCAATCGCACCGCGTCGAGGCCGAACTTGTCGATCGCCTCGGGAATGAGTCCCTGCAAATCGTCGTACGACGGATCGTCGGCACGATCACCGAGGATCTCGACGAACCACTCGGTGCACGGCTCGCTGAGCAGCACGCCGGTGTCGATGATCGCCTTGCGGGCGACCATTCCCTGTCGAACACGCTGCGCCAACGTCGATGTCTCGTCGAAAGCGCCGCGCGGAAGTGCGACGGTCCGCGCGAGGGCATCGCGCAGATTCTCCGGCAGGGCGACGGCGAGCGACGAGACGACGTCGTCGGCGATGGTCTCGAAGACGGCGACGTAGCGACGTTCGACGAGAATCTGATCGCGGGCGAGGTTCATCGGCACGGTGAGTATCCCTTGTGAGAGAAGTTCGTGTACGGCGGGACGTTGCCCGCGGATCGACTAGGCGACGACGCGAACGTTGTGCGCTTCGACGCCCTTGCGACCCTGGCCGAGTTCGAACTCGACGTTCTGGCCTGCAAGGAGGGTGCGACGACCCGTGCCCTCGATATTCGAGAAGTGGACGAAAACGTCCGCTCCATCGGGGCGTGAAATGAATCCGTAGCCCTTCTCATCGTTGAAGAACTTGACGGTACCGGTAGCCATTGCTTGCTCGTTTCTGAATTGCGTTATTGAAAAGCGCCGAAGCGCACATTCGATGCTACAACGACATTTCGCCGAAGTATCGAAATCTGGCAGAGTTTTCGCCGTGGCCGGTTCGACCCCCGCGATACGGGCGTTGCACGACGCGGGAGTCGAGCACCGGGTGCACCACTTCGAAGACGACGTGCCGGCCGATGCAGCCGACATCGGATACGCCAAAGCGGCGGCCCTCGCGCTCGGCGTGGACGAGGTCAGGGTGTTCAAAACCCTTGTCGTGAAAGCCGACGAGCGGTTCGTCGTTGCGCTCGTTCCCTCATCGGGCAGCCTCTCGCTGCGCAAGATTGCCCGGGTTCTCGGGGCTCGCACGGCGGTGATGGCCGCAGCCCCCGACGCCCAACGGATGACGGGTTACGTCGTCGGCGGGATCAGCCCGTTCGGTCAGAAGCGCCGACTGGCGACGGTCGTCGACGAGACGGTGCGCAACCACGCCACGGTGTTCGTCAGCGCCGGTCGACGCGGGTGGGACGTCGAGCTCGCCCCCGACGCACTCGTTGCCGTCACCGCCGCGGTCGTTGCCGACATCGCACTCTGAGACGCGTTTCGCGTCGTGGCAACGTCGTGACTACGTCGGGACGTGCGCTTGCGGCACTTAACCGGTGCGCCGCGCGACGGCCTGGAGTTCGTCGACGATGGTGGGAACCCCCATCGATGTCGTGATGTCGGGCAGGTTTCCCGACGTACCCGTCGTCGCCCGCCAGCTCACCTTCCACGCGACCGACACGCGGGACGCAAACCGTCCGCCGGTGACGACCGACGGCCGCGACCACGTGTGCGTGCACTGTCGAGACAACACGTCGTGGAGGAGTTCGACGTACGGAACCCCGGGACCGCGGCACGACACCCGGGGTGAACCGTCGCCGGGATCGAACTGCAAGGTCGTCGGTGTTGCCGTGGTCGTCACACCGAGCGGACCGCGGGGAGTCGGAATCATCGCCGTGACCGACACGGGAGTCCACCAGCCGGGTGACACCCAGAACCACGACGTCGTGTGCACGACGCCGGCGTCGGGAGGCGGTGCCATTGAGATGATCGGGGACGGAACCCTGCGCGACAGCGTCTGCGCGGCGTGATCGGCGAGTTCATCGTCGTCGACCTCGGGAATCCAGTGCAGCGTGACGTCGCCGTCACAGTCGCATTCGTAGAGCACGTAGGTGCGGGAGCCGATCTGCCGCACGACCTCGTCGGCACTCGTTCCGTGCGCATCACGCGGGAAAGCGGGTGACCACTCGCACGTCGTCACGACGTCGGTGTCGTCGACGTAGACACCGGCAACGATCGCGTCACCGCTGACGTCACCGAAGGCGGCACCGCCGGGGTGCAAGCCGCTCGCAACGGCAACGAGTGGAGCAAGGATCACAGCTGCGAACACGGCACACCTCCGTGGCGACGGGCAACGACGTCGACGTGACTGACCCGCCACCGTGGCGGGCGATGTCGTTCTTCGCTCGTCGCGACCGTTGACTTCGCGGTGTCGACGAGGCGCCAGCGGGCGCGGGTCGTGACGACCGATTCGTCGACGATGATTTCGCCGAGCGCGGTGAAGCGCGCATCGACGAGCACGTGCGAGTCGCGCTCGCACGAATCGACGACGACGTCGCCCGATGCGGGATCGAGCGTGACGCCGTTGACCGTGAGCTCGAGCCGACCTCGTCGCGGCGACAGCCGCAGTCCGTCCCTACGGAATCGGGCGACGGTGTCACCCATCCGTCGCGCCTCGCTCGACCCGGGGGCCGTGAAGTCGCCAACATCGCAATGCTGCGGGTTCGTCAGACATGCCACCCGCTGCCGCACGAGAACGGCGAACGCCGCGGCGGGGGACACAGCTTCGGTAGGGAACACAGCCGCGGTGGATGACACAGCCGCGGTGGATGACACAGTCGCGGCGGGGGATACAGCATCGGTGGGCGAGTGTGCGACCGTCGTTGACGTTGTTCTTGGAATTGTCATTGGCGTTGTCATTGAAATTGTCGATGGCTTCGTTGTTGAAGGTGTCGTGATGACGGGGAGACTGCTGCTGTCGGTCGGTGCTGCACATGCACAGAGCACGAGAGCAGCGAGCGCCGTGCGGACGACGAACGCGTTCCGCGTCGGTGCGATGGTGTGCGGTCGCAGATGCATCGTGCGACGGTGATGTGTGCGTGCACCGCTGGTGAGCGGACGCGACGAATCGGGTTCCGGGAACATCCGTGCCTCCAGTGCACGTTCGTGATGACTGTCGACCGTGCGGCCGCAGCCGCATGGTCTCGGAACCAATGCACATGGTGCACGACGTCGCGACGGCAGTTCCAATCCTGCGACGAAGTACGTGCGTCACCTGCACCGTCGCCGCGGCGCTGCACGTCGGTAGCCTTGCTAGACCCCGAAATGACCCTCCACCGACCCTGCATCAACTCCGCATCGACCCTCGTATGACCGAGCATCCGGATTTCGCCGCCGAGCAGGCGCACATCGAGCGGGCCTATGCCTGCCTCGAGGACGCGCGTGCCAGCACGCTGCGGATCCGCGACCTCACCGAGGCGCAAATGGGGGGAACGTTCCAGGAGCGGTACGAGCGCAACTACTTCGACGAAAAGGTCGTCGCCCGACTCAACCATCTCGACATCGGCGATGCTGCGCTTGTGTTCGGGCGCATCGACCGCCACCCCGATGCCGATCTCGCCGTTTCCGGCGGTGCACGCGACGGATCTGACCCAGCTGATCGCCACCCCGAGGCATTCCACATCGGGCGCCTGGCGGTGGCCGATCGCGACGCCAATCCCGTCGTCGTCGACTGGCGTGCTCCGATCGCCGAGCCCTTCTACCGGGCAACGGGTCGCGAGCCGATGGGTCTCGTGCGCCGCCGGCACTTCATGGTCGACGGTTCGCGTCTGCTCGCGATCGAAGACGAATCCTTCGGCGACGGCCGACTCGGTCTCGCCGGTGACGATGCGGTGTCGGATGCACCGACGTTGCGCGGGTACGGCACGTTGCTCGCCGCGCTCGGCAAGGGTCGCAGCGGACAGCTGGGTGACATCGTCGCCACGATCCAGTCGGAGCAGGACGAAATCATTCGTGCTCCGCACCGCGGGGTGCTCGTCGTACAGGGAGGTCCGGGCACGGGCAAGACGGTCGTTGCGCTCCACCGTGCCGCATACCTCTTGTACACGCACAGGTTCCCGCTCGAGGACCAGGGCGTTCTCGTCGTCGGTCCGAACCGGGTCTTTCTGCGGTACATCGAACGTGTGCTGCCATCACTCGGTGAATCGGGCATCGAGCAGGTGGTGCTCGCCGATCTCGTGCCCGGCATCTCGTTCGGTGCGCACGACGACGAACGCGCCCGGCGAGTGAAGGCCGATGCGCGCATGGTGAAGCTGCTCGAGCGCGCCATCGCCGACCGCCAGCGTCCGATTCGCGAGGAGATCATCATTCCTTTCGGTGCAGTGCGCCTGCGACTCACACCGCAGGAATCGGCACGGATCATCCGTCAGGCGCGCAAGCGCGGCGGACGACACAACGCGTTGTGCCGCGCAGTCGAAGGTGAGGTCATCGCGACGATGATGGGCAAGGTCGGTGACGGCACCTTCGATCTCGCCGAGGCACGCGACGGTCTGCGCCAGATCCCCGAGTTCAGGGCACTGATGTTCCGCATCTGGCCGTCGCTCGCACCTGCCGAGTTGCTGCACGATCTCTTCGGCTCGAAGGCACTCTTGCGCTCCGCAGCCGAGGGCATCTTCGACGAGACAGATGCGCTGTCGTTGCACCGGCCCCGCGCCGAGTCACTCGCCGCTGCGACGTTCTCCGATGCCGACGTCGCGCTGCTCGACGAGGTGCGCGATCTGCTCGGGCCGCGTCCGCGCCGCGGCGGCGTGCTCGACGAAGCCGACGACATCGCCACGTTCGGACACATCATCGTCGACGAGGCGCAGGATCTCACGCCGATGCAACTGCGCATGGTGGCGCGACGTTCGTTGAACGGTGCAATGACGGTCGTCGGCGACCTCGCCCAGGCGACCGGACCCTTCGCGCCGAACGACTGGTCCGAACTCGTGCGCGTGCTCAGTCCGAAGAAGGACGCGAAGATCGTCGATCTCACCGTGGGGTACCGCATCCCGCGTCAGATCATGGACCTCGCCGCGGGAGTCGTGAAAGCGGCGTTGCCGACGGCCATCGTGCCGACGGCCGTGCGCGAAGGTGATTCTGCGCCGCGCATGATTCGCGCCGCCGAGCCGGGCGCACTCGCCGGAGCGGTCGTCGCCGAAGTGCGTCTCACAGCCGACGAGGTACCGGGCGGTCGTGTCGGCATCGTGTGTCCCGACGAGCTGCTCGAAGTCGTCGCCGACGCACTGCGCGACTCCGGTGTGTCCTTCGGTCGCGCGACGTCGCGCGGTCTCGAAGAGCGGGTGACGCTCGTTCCCGTCGGGGTGGCGAAGGGTCTCGAACTCGATGCCATCGTCGTCGTCGAACCTGCAGCCATCGTGCGCACGCGCGACATCGGTCTGCGGGGTTTGTACGTGGCGCTCACGCGTGCCACGCAGCGACTCAGCGTCGTACATGCGAGCGACCTGCCCGCGGCGATGCTCGGCGGTGCGTCAGCCGGGAAGTGACGCGAGCGCGAGCGGCAGGAAGCGCAGCGCCTTGTCGGCATCGGCCGGTCGATTGCGTTCGACCGACGTGCGGCACAGCGCGATGACGCGTTCGAAGTCGTAGAGAAGTTGGTCGGCGAGCATCGGCAGCTCGGCGCGGATGCCGTCACTCAGTGCCGTCCATACGGTGTCGATGTCGGCGAGCACCGATCGTGCAAGCGTCTTGTCGCCGGCGAACGTCGCCGCGCTGAGTGCGTCGACCCGCTCGGCGAGCACACCACCGAGCTCGCGCAGCGACGCAGATTCGATGTCGAGAACGGCAACGGTCGTCGTCGTCACGTCGGCGGCCGTCGGTTCCTCGATGACGGTGGTGGCGCAACCGGTGAGTGTCGCGGCGAGCATCACACCAATGAACACGACCGTGGCTCGGGTAGACAATCGCATTACGGCCTCAGCGCGTGACGAGCAGGCGGTCGCTCGTGAGTTCGTCGAGTTCGACGACACCGACAGTTCGATCGTTGCCGCTCGCCGTGCGGTCGGCGAGGCGGATGCGGGCGCGACCGTTCGGCATCCATTCGAGCACGGTGCCGCGACGTCCGGGGACGACGTCGTTGCGTTGCAGGAAGTCGAGGAGCCCGTCTTTTTCTTCGAGGATCTCGGGAATGCGCTCGACGACGAAGTTGCCGCCAATCTCGACGTTGCCGAGCGGGGTGAGAGCGACGGTTGAGTGCTCGGATCCGGGAATCGGGTTGCCGTGCGGGCATGTGGCGGGATTGCCGAGCACACGGGACAGGGCCGCTTCGACGTCGTCACTGATGATGTGTTCCCACTTGCACGCTTCGTGGTGGGCGCGACCCCAATCGAGTCCGAGCATGTCGGTGAGGAATCGCTCGGCGAGGCGGTGACGGCGCACGACCCGCTGCGCCAGCTTCTCACCGGCCGCGGTGAGGGCGAGGGTCGCATTGTCGTTGCTGACGAGACCCTCGGATTCCATCCTCTTCACCATTTCCGAGACGGATGCGCGCGACACCCCGA
>JBIIUH010000036.1:0-13421 GCA_044340075.1 Ilumatobacteraceae bacterium
CCGCAAGGGCATCACCGCGTTCAACTACCAGGGTGCGCTGCTCATGATGCTGTGGAAGCAACCCGAGAAACCCGACGACCTCGACAACCCCGTGCGCAATGCGTTCGGTGCGCCGTGCCCCGTCGACATCTGGGAGCCCTTCGAGAAGCGGTTCGGCCTGCACCTCACCGAGGTGTACGGCATGACGGAGATCGCCATCGCCACCCAGAACACGAAGACCGACCGCAAGATCGGCTCGTGCGGAAAGGTGTGCTCGTACTACGACCTGCAGATCGTCGACGACGAGGACAACCCCGTTCCCGCGGGCGTTGCCGGTGAGATCGTCGTGCGCTCGAAGAAGCCGTCGATCATGATCGACGAGTACTACAAGATGCCCGAGGCCACGGTGAACGCGTTCCGTAACCTGTGGTTCCACACCGGTGATCGCGGCAAGCTCGACGACGAGGGCTACCTGTACTTCGTCGACCGGATGAAGGACTGCGTTCGCCGCCGCGGCGAGAACGTGTCGAGCTTCGAGGTCGAGGCTGTCATCAACACCCACGAGTCGGTGCTCGAGTCCGCCGTCTACGGCGCACCGTCGGAGTTGGGTGAGGAGGAGGTGATGGCCGCGGTCGTGCTGAAGCCGGGCTTCAGCCTCACCGAGGTCGAGTTGCTCGACCATTGCGTCACGCGCATGGCCCACTTCGCCGTTCCCCGCTTCATTCGCTGGGTACCCGAACTGCCGAAGACGCCGTCGCAGCGCATCCAGAAGTACAAGTTGCGCGACGAGGGCGTCACCGCCGATACCTGGGACCGCGACAAGGCGGGGTACATTATCAAGCGATGACCGGATCAGGTCGTCGAATTCGGGGTCGTTGCGAATGGGGGCAGTGTCATGAGTGACTCGTTGGAGAAGCGCATCCGCGTACTCGAGGATCGACAGGAAATCGCGGCGCTCGTCGCCGCGTACGGTCGCCTCGTCGACGACCGCGACTGGGATGCCGTCGAAATGCTCTACGCGCCCGACTCGGTGTTCGACACCGTCGGCGGACGCATCACCGGCCGCAAGGCCGTGCGCGACTACTACGAACAGCGCACGAACCAGTTCGGCCCGACGTACCACTACCCGCACAGCCACGAGATCTTCCTCGACGGCGACGACGCGGCCCACGGCATCGTGTGCGCACACGCCGAACTTGCGATCGACGGCGACACCGTGTGGATCGCGCTGCGCTACCACGACTCCTACGTGCGCACGAACGAGGGCTGGCGCTTCCGCGAGCGCAAGGTGAACTTCCTCTACGTGCTGCCGCTGCGCGAGTTGCCGACGCGGATGGCCGAGCGCAAGCGCACCCACTGGCCGAAGACCGAGGCCCGCGAGGCCGACATCGGTCGCCACCTCGGCAACTGAACGCAAACACCACCACGAAAACGGGAGACATGACATGAGCGGACTACTCAACGGCAAGATCGCCATCGTGACCGGCGCCGCGTCGGGCATCGGTGCGGCGGCAGCGAAGCGCTTCGCTGCCGAGGGCGCGAGCGTTGCCTGCGTCGACTACAACCTCGACGGCGCGAATGCCACGCTGAAGGCGATTCGCGATGCCGGCGGCAGGGCGATCGCCGTGCGCGCCGACGTCTCATCGGAGGCCGACTCCGAGAACATGGTGCGCGAGACGGTGAAGGCCTTCGGCAACCCGACGATCGTGTACGCGAACGCGGGAGTCGCCGGTTCGGGCAGCGCCGCCGACGTGACGATGGACAGTTGGACGCGCGTCGTGGCGATCAACCTCACCGGCGTGTGGCTGTCGAGCCGCTACCTGCTGCCGATGATGATCGAGGCGGGCGGCGGTTCGATCGTCAACCAGTCGAGCATCGGTGCGCTCATCGGCGTTCCCGGCATCGCCTCGTACGCGGCGGCAAAGGGCGGGGTCATCGGTCTCACGAAGCAGATGGCGGTCGAATACGGTCCGCACAACATTCGCGTCAATGCGATCTGCCCCGGCACCGTGCCCACTCCCCTCGTCGAACAGACGTACAAGGAACGCGGCGGCTTCGCAGCCGACAAGCGCTCGCAGGGTGCGCAGGACTTCAGCGAAATCCTCGACCGTTCGAAGGCGCGCGTACCGATGGGACGCCTCGGCACCGTCGACGAGATCGCCGCGCTCGCACTGTTCCTCGCCAGCGACGAGTCGTCGTGGATCACCGGGCAGTACATCGCCATCGACGGCGGCGCCACCTCGCAGTGACGCACGAGGTACGCAGTTACTGCCGATTCTGCGTCGCGCTGTGCGGCGTGCGCGTCGTCGTTGACGGTGACCGCGTCGTCAACGTGAAGGGCGACGACGAGCACCCCGGTTCGCGCGGCTACACCTGCCCGAAGGGACGCAGTCTCGGGCGCTGGCACCACGACGAGCGACGCATCGTACGTCCGCGGGTGAAGGCCGGCGCCTCGTGGCGCGACACGTCGTGGGACGACGCCTTCGCCGACGTCGCCTCGCGGTTGAAGGGCATCATCGCCGAATCCGGCCCCGATGCAGTGGGCGCCTACCTCGCAACGGCATCGTCGTTCGATGCCGCGGGTCGGTGGGCTGCCGAACGCTTCACTCGCTCCATCGGTTCACGCTCGAAGTACACCGCGACGAGCATCGACACGCCGTGCAAGCCGCTCGTGTCGCAACTCATGTCCGGATTCCCCGGTCTCGTTCCCGTGCTCGACGACAAGAAGTGCACGTTCACGATGCTCGTCGGCAGCAACCCCGTCGTCAGCCACGGACACCTGAATGCATTTCCCGATCCGGTCGTGCGCCTGCGCGAACTCGCCGCGGCTCCGCGTGAACTGTGGGTGGTCGATCCGCGCTCCACGGAAACCGCCCGCCTCGCCACGCGACACCTCGCACCGCGACCCGGCACCGACTTCGCGCTGTTCGCCCACGTCGCCCGACAGCTGCTCGTCGACGGTGGTGGCGACGATGCCTACATCGCCGCGCACGCGCACGCCGCCGATCTCGCCACCTTGCGCGACGCCCTCGCACCGTGGACTGCGGAGCTCACCGCCGAGGTGACGGGTTGTGCACCGGAGGCGTTGCACGATCTCGTCGCCGCCGTTCGTCGTCACGGCAAGGTGTCGATTCAGACGGGCACGGGCACGACGATGTCCCCCGTCGCGAACCTCACCGAATGGCTCGTGTGGGTCGTGCACATCCTCACCGGGTCGTACGACACCGAGGGCGGGATGTGGTTCCATCCCGGGTTCATCCGCCAGTTGCACACGCGCCTGCGACCGAACGCGGCGATCCCCGCTCCGACTCCCGGCCCGCGCAGCCGACCCGAGGTGACGCTGTGGAGCGACGAGTTCCCGTGCTCGACGATGCTCGACGAAATCGAGTCGGGCAACCTGCGCGCCCTCGTCGTGTTCGGCGGCAACCCGGTGAGTGCGTTCCCGAACACCGAACGCACGCTGCGCGCTCTCGCGTCGCTCGAGGCGCTCATCGTGCTCGACGTCGTCGACACCGACACCACCGACATCGCCTCGCACGTGCTGCCGTGCAAGGGGCAACTCGAGCGTGCCGACATCCCGTTTTTCACCGACCAGTTCAACCTCGATGCATCCACCCAGTACACCGACGCCGTCGTCGCACCGATCGGCGACGTGCGCAGCATGTGGTGGATCACCGCACGGCTCGCCGACGATCTCGGAACGCCGTTGCTGCCCGAACCGCTCTCCACCGACAGCAGCGACACCGACGTGCTCGCCTACATCGGCGCGCGCGGAGCGGCGCCCTTCGACGAGGTCCGCACGATGCGCTACGCGACGATGCAGCGCACGTTCGGCTGGGTGCGCGAGCGGGTGCTCCCCGAGGGACGATGGCGGCTGGCGCCGAGCGAATTCCTCGGCCAATTGGCGGACTGGCGCGATCTCGTGCCGCCGGCCGGGCTGCTCGCCACGTCGCAACGCCAGTTGCGCCACCTAAATTCGCAGCATCCGTCCGCGATCGGCGATCTGCGCGACGATGCGCGCGCCCAGATCCACCCGAGTGCCGCCGCCGCACGCGGCATCGTAGATGGCGACGAGGTGCTCGTGCGCACACCCACCGGCGCAGTACGGATGACTGCGTCGCTGAACGATTCGCTGCACCCCGACTGTGTCGTGCTCCCGCACGGCTGGAGCGGTGCGAACGTGTCGCAACTCACCTCCGAGACGCGGGTCGATTCGCTCACCGCGATGGTCACGCAGACGGCATTCGCCGTCGAGGTGGTTGCAATGTCGCGCGCCGGCTGACCGGCGCGACGCGACTCAGACGACGGTTGCCTTCTTCGCCCGCTTCGGCGTCACGATGAGGTGCTCCGGCGAACGGAGCACGTAGCCGATGTCGTTCGGCACGCCCGACGTGAACTCGGCCGACTCGAACTCGTCGAGCAGGATCTCGAGGCACTCGACCATCTCCATCTTTGCGAGTAGCGAACCGGTGCAGAGGTGGCGTCCGTAGCCGAACGACAGGATCGTCGCCTTCACGCTGAATTCCTTGTCGGGGTGACCGGCGAAACGCTCGATATTGAACGTGTCGGGGTCGTCGAAGATCTCGGGATCGCGATTGCCACTCGCCATCATCGTGACGACGCGGTCGCCTTCCTTCACCAGCTGGCCGCCGATCTCGGTGTCTCGGCGCGCACCACGACTCACGGCGTGCACCGGCGGCGCCCAGCGCAGGCCCTCGGCGATGGCGGCGGGAATGAGTGAGCGATCCTCGCGCAGGCGCTGCCACAACTCGGGGAACACGAACAGGTACTTGATGAGCGACGAGAGCGACCTGTCCGTCGTCTCGACGCCGGCGGCGAGGAGGAACGAGCAGAACGAACGAATCTCGTCGTCGGACAGACGGTCGCCCTCGTACTCGACACTGCACAACGTGGAGAGGAGATCTTCCTTCGGATTCGCCCGGCGCTCGGCAATGAGCGGGGTGATGAAGTTGAAGAGCTCGGTCTTCGCCGCGAGCGCGCGCTCGACGACGGCGGGGTCACCGCGCAGGTTCGATGCACCGGCGGCGACGATCGCGTCGTAATTGGAGCGAAAGTTCGGTGCTTCCTGGATGTCCATCACCCACGACGTGACACCGAGTGGCAACGGCGTGGTGAACGCGGCCTTGAGGTCGACCGGGCCGGTCGTCGGGAACTTCTCGAACAACGAATCGGCCAACGTTCGCGTGTAGTCGCGCTGCACACCGTCGAGCAGACGGGTGTTGCGCAGGGTACGCGCAAGAATCGCCCCCTTGCGGCGGTGCTCGTCACCCTCCATCTGGAGGATCGTGCGACCGTGGATGATCGACGAGCCGGCGCCGTACGTGAGCGGGCCGAAACACTCTTCATCGGTGAGCACGCGCTTGGCATCGTGGTACCGCGTGACGACCCAGCCGTTGAACGCCTCGCTGCGGAAGATCGGCGTCGTTTCACGCGCCTCGCGGTAGAAGGCGGGCAGGTCCATCGGACCGCCCTTCATCACTTCTTCGAATGTGGCGGCCAGTTGTGCGGTCATCCGTGATCGCTCCCCATGCAACGAGTCGTCGGTGCCCGCAACGATACCCGTAGCCGGCGCCGTGGTCACTATCGTCTCAACATGGCGCCGCACACCTCGCATCCGCACTCCGATCTCGCACGCGTGTCACCCCCGACGGGGGCGGCTCTCGAAGCGCTCTACGGCGTCATCAACGACGACGCATCGACGCTTCCGAAATGGTTCAAGCACGTTCTCGTCGCGTGCACGTGTCTGGTGAAGCGTCGGCCCGATGAGGCGCGCACCTGGATCGCATCGGCATGCGATGCCGGCGCCAGCCCCGAAGCAATCGCGGCGATTGCCGTCGATCTCGTGCTCTCGCGCGGCGCGCACATCGGCGACGAATTACTTTCCGCCCTGTCGGCGAGCGGACGCCCGGTTCCCACGTCGGTGCTTCCCGGGCAGGAGTCGATCACCATCGACCCGACGAGCGACTCGATCCGCGAGTACTTCACCGCCGTGTTCGGCAACGTTCCGGAGCGTGTCGCGCTGCTGCTCGACAGGTGCGCACCGGGGATGCGCGCGTACCACTTGTTGCGCCAGGCGGGTCTCGACGACTCGGTACTGCCGGCGCACTACATGGAGATCGTCCTCGTCGTCGTCAACGCCGCCGACTACCAACCGATGTTCGTCGAAGTACACGCCCGTGGCGCGTTCGCCAAGGGTGCCACCGAGGAACAGCTCGTCGAGGCGTGCGTGTGCGCCATTCCGCATGCCGGAGTCGCCGCATGGCTGCCGGCGTCGATCGGCATCATCGCCGGTCGACCGGCGAAGTGAGCCGTTGACATGATCGTCGTCACCGGGGCCGGCTCGATGGGATCGATGTTCGGCGGCCTGATGTCGCGGGCAGGGCACGACGTCACACTCGTCGACGTCAATGCAGCGCACATGGCGGCGGTCGTCAGTGACGGGCTCACGCTGCAGTTCCCCGACGGCCGCACGGAGCTCGTCCGGCCCAATGCAACGACCGATCCGTCGACGTTGCGGGATGTTTCGCTCGCCATCGTGCTCACGAAGTCGTTCGCCACCCGCGATGCCGCCGCCGCGATTCGCCACGCGTTGCGCGACGACGCCGTCGTCGTCACCGTGCAGAACGGTCTCGGCAACGACCGCGCCCTCGCCGACGTGCTCGGTGAACGCCGCGTGCTCGGCGGCACGACCACCTCGGGTGCCGAGCTGCTCGCACCGGGACGCGTTGCCTTGTCACCGATCACGGCATCGGGTGCGTCGCTCACCGAGTGCGCACCGGTGCGTGCCGAGCTGAATACGGACGGCGAACTCGTCGGGCAGGCAAATGCCGCCGCCGCGATCCTCACCGGTGCGGGACTGCCGACCCACGTGCGGGACTCGATCGACGGCGTCGTGTGGAAGAAGTTGTGCCTTGCCGCGACCGCCGCTCCGCTCACCGCCGCTCTGCGGTGCACGGTGGCCGACCTGCTCGGCGACGGTTCGGCGACGACACTGCTGCGGGCGATGTTCGACGAGATCATCGCCGTGGCCCTCGCCGAGGGCGTAGCGATCGACGCCGAGTACACGTGGCAACATGCAATGACGACGTTTACGAGCGTCGGTGCGCACCAGACCTCGATGGCCGTCGACGTCGCCAAGGGACGGCGCACCGAGATCGACGCGATGTGCGGCGAGATTGCCCGTCGCGGGCGCCTGCACGGCATCGCCACGCCGCATCACGACGTCGTCGGCACCATGATCCGCGCCATCGAAGAGACGAACAACGTCCGGACGCGCTGAAAGCGCGGGAGGACGCATCAACACGTCCGGACGCGCTGAAAGCGCACTCTTCAGCGCGAGAGTTCGACGGTGGCGCTGCCCTCGACCGCCCGACCGACGCCGCGGCGCTCGAGCCACACGTCGCAGTCGACGAAGGTGCGACCGTTCTCGTTGCGCACGGCGGTCACCGTTCCCCCGGCCGTCACGTGGTCGCCCTCGACGACGTTGGCGGTGAAGCGGGCAACGAGACGGCGCAGCGAACCGACTCCCGCCCACGCCTCGAGCATGTTCGTCACGTAACAGAGGTTGATCGGACCCTGGTTGATCACCTTGTCGCCGTACCCCTTCGCCGCGACGGCCTCGCGGTCCCAGTGGATCGAGTTCGGGTCGCGCAGGATCGCGGCGAGGATTTTCATCTTCTCGAGCGGCACCGACTCGACCGTCCACGTCGGAAGTGCATCACCGGGCTGCGGAATCGTCGTCATGCCGCACTCCGCAGGAAGATCCACATGTTGCTGATTCGCGCATCGGGACCCGTCGGCTCGCCGTCGGTGACGTCACTGATCTCGGTGACGAACGTGACGAGATCCATGACGCCGCCGCGACGTCCCTCCTTGCGCACGACGTCGGTGATCTCGCCACTGACGCGGTAGGTGCGGTCCTCGCGCAACGGGCGTTCGATCTCCCACACGTACTCTCCCGCCCGCACGGCATCGGGTGAGTCGGCGCGACACAACGCGAAGATGTCCTGGATCGTCACGCCGAGTCCGGCAATCGGAAGATGGAAGAAATACAGCGGATGTGCGATCTTGTCGGGGCTCTGCTCGACGAGCATGACGTCGTGCATGAGGAAGTTCTCCCAGTGCTCGATGTGGAACGTCCCGCCCGGAAAACGATGTCCGATGATGCTGCGCATCTCTTCGAGTGGAACGACCATCGGCACAGAACCTAGCCTGAGCCGACGACGCGACCAGGGTCGCGCGCACGGGCAGGGGGATCATCACGATGAACGACAACGCTCCGACTCCGCAGCAACTGCGCGAACTCGTCGACGCACGCGAGATCCACGGTCTCATGTGCCACTACTTCGACCACGTCGACCGTCTCGATCCGTTCCGCGCCGCCGAGATCTTCACCGACGATGCCGAGGGCGACTTCATGACCGGCAAGATCTACGTCGGGCCGCGCAAGATCGCCCGCGCCCTCGGCCGCATCCTCCTGCAGTACCGGCACACGAGCCACCACATCACGAACCACCGCGCCGTCATCGACGGTGATCGTGCATCCGCACTCACGTACATCTACGCGTTCCACCGCATGGCGGGCAGCGACGACACGTGGCACCTCTGGGCACGCCACGTCGACGAACTCGTGCGCACGAAGGACGGCTGGCGCGTGAAGAAGCGCGTGCTGTCGGCGCTCGACTCGGTCCCCGAGTGGGACAAGATCCGCCGCGAGTGGTACTACGGTCACCCCGGACGACGCACACACGACGAGATGGCGGAACAACTGCGCGCCACCGACGAGGCGAAGTAGATCCCGATGGGTGTTCGCTACGACGGTCTGCGCACGCTCGGTGACATCCTCCGCTCGCGCGCGGCGAGCCATCCCGACCACGTCATCGTGCGCTTCGACGACTCCCAGCTCACCTACGGCGAAAGCCTGCGCCGAGCCACGTCGGTGGCACTGCACCTCGCCGAACGCGGTCTCGTGAAGGACTCGCGCGTCGCGACGATGATCGCCAACTCGCCGTCGGCGATCGACCTGTGGTTCGGTTGCGCGATCGCCGGCATCTTCGAGGTGCCGCTCAACGTCGAATTGAAGAGCGACCTGCTCGTCGACATCGTGAAGCGGGCCGGTTGCGGCCTGCTCGTCGTCGCGCGCGAGTTCCGTCCGCTCGTCGACCCCGTCGCCGACCGCCTGCCACCGATCATCGACGTCGAGGACGTTCCGCTCGACCACCCGGGCATCGGGTCGTACGTCGCGCCCGCACTCGAACCGCAGGACACATCGGTCGTGCTCTTCACGTCGGGAACGAGCGGCGTATCGAAGGGCGTCGTGCTCAATCACCGCGCCAACTTCCGCCTCGCGCACGCAATGATCGACAACCCGGGAATGCGCGACGGTGAGGTCGTGTACACGACCTTCCCGCTGTTCCACATCGCCGCTCGCTACGTGTCGGTACTCGTCGCGATGATCCTCAACGGGCGCGCCGTCGTGCACCGCAAGTTCTCCGCGTCGAAGTACTGGGACATCTGTCGCGCGGAGAAGATCACCGCGATCCACTACCTCGGCACGGTGCCGATGATGATCTGGAACCAACCGCCGAAGCCCGACGACGCCGACACCCCGGTGCGGCTCGCGTACGGTGCCGGCATGCCGCCCGAGATCTGGGAGGGGTACGAGAAGCGTTTCGGTCTGCGCGTGTACGAGTTGTACGGATCCACCGAGCAGGGTGCCGTGACGTTCACGAACGATGCCAATCGTCGCGTCGGCACGTGCGGTCGCGTCGTCGCCGACACCGAACTCGAGGTCCACGACGAACTCGGCAACACGCTGCCGCCGGGAGTCACCGGCGAGATCGTCGTGCGCAACCGCATCCCGGGCATCTTCTTCGGCGGGTACCTCGACATGCCCGAAGCGACGGTGAAGGCGTGGCGCAATCTGTGGTTCCACACCGGTGACGCCGGCTCGCTCGATGCCGACGGCTACCTCACCTTCCGCGGGCGCCTGAAAGACTCGATCCGTCGTCGCGGCGAGAACGTGTCGGCCTACGAGGTCGAGTTGGTCATCAACGACATCCCCGGGGTCCACGAGTCGGCCGCCATCGGCGTGCCGTCGGAGATCGGCGAGGAGGAGATCCTCGTCGTGTTGCAGATGGAACCGGGCGCGGCCCCCGACCCCGAGGCGGTGTGGACGCACTGCGACGAACACCTCCCCCGCTTCGCGGTGCCGCGCTACCTGCGTTTCGTCGACGACCTTCCCCGCACCTCGACGAACCGTGTAGAAAAGTACAAGTTGGGCGGGCTCGACGAGACGACTCTCGATCGCACCCGCCCGCGCTGACACGTTCGGGGGGAACGACATGGCCGGTGCTCACGTCACGGTGCTCGGTGCCGGCGCGCTCGGCTCGGTGTACGCCGCATGGGCCGCCGAAGCGGGCAACGACGTCACGATCGTCGCCCGACAAGCACATGCCGACGCGGTGAATCGTGACGGACTCGTCGTCGTCGGTCGCGACGGCTCCCGCCGCACCGTGAAAATGCGCGCGACGAGCGACCCCGCGGCCGTCGAGTCGTGCGACTACCTGTGTCTTGCGAGCAAGGCACCCGACACCGACGAGCTGCTCGACGGATTCCTCGCCCGCCCGCGACGGATCACGGCGGCGTTCTCGATCCAGAACGGCGCGCGCCAGGCCGAACCGCTCGCCCGCCGCTTCGGCGACGTCGGTCTCGCCTGCGTGTCGATGGTCGGCGGCACGTTGCTCGAACCGGGCGTCGTGTCGCACACGTTCGACGGCGCCACCTACCTCGGGCCGGCAACCGGCAGCGAGCGCAACGCAGCGATGCAGGCGGCCGAGTTGCTGTCGAAGAATTTCGGCGGTCCCGACTTCGTCGTGCGCGACGACATCATGTCGGTCATCTGGTCGAAGGCGGTGCTCGCCGCCGCGGCAATGGGCATGTCGGCCCTGACGCGGATGTTTTACCACCGCATCTTCGAGTTGGACGGCAACCGCCGGGCGTTCCTCGATCTCGCCCATGAGGCGGCGTCGATCGCCCGCGCCGAGGGTGTCGAACTCGTCGACCTGCCGGGGCCGCTGCAAGCCGGCTACCTCGTCGGCCTGCCGCGCGAAGATGCACTCATCGTGTTGCGCGATCTCGCCGCCCGGCTCGTGTCGACCGGGCAAACGAAGGTGCGCGTGTCGATCCTGCAATCGATCGATCGTCGCCGCCCCACCGAAGTGGGAGCGGTGTTCAGCGATCTGCTGCACATCGCCGACCGCCACGGTCTCGACCTGCCGCGCCTGCGTTTTGTCACCAACGTCGTCGAGAGCATCGACGCCGACATCAGGGAGGAACCCGGACAATGAGCAACCTGCGAATGCTGTTCACCCGAACGGCAATGCCGAAGTACAACACGTTCGAGGACTTCCGCACGGTGGCGAAGCGCCGCGTGCCGAAGATGGTCTTCGACTTCGTCGACGGCGGCGCCGACGGCGAGATCAGCCTGCGCGCCAACCGCGATTCGTTCTCCGACGTCACGTTCGATCCGCGCTGGATGAGCGACGTCTCGCGCAAGGAGATCGCCACGACGGTGCTCGGCGAGAAGGTGTCGATGCCCTATCTGCTGGCGCCGGCAGGCCTCGCATCCGTCGTGCACAAGGAGGGCGAGCTCGCCGTCGCCCGCGCCGCCGCGGAGATGGACACCATCTTCTGCATCAGCACCGGATCGGCATATTCGCTCGAGGAAATCGCCGCAGCAGCACCATCGTGCAAGCTGTGGTTCCAGTTGTACCTGTGGAAGAGCGAGGAGGTCGTTCTTTCGCTCATCGAGCGCGCAAAGGCGACCGGCTGCAAGGCGCTCGTGCTCACCATCGACGTTCCCGCCGTCGGCAAGCGCGAACGCGACCTCGTCAACGGAATGTCGTTGCCGCCGCGCATCCGCCCGAGCAACATCGTCGACGCCATGTGGCGGTTCCGCTGGTTGCAGCACTTCATCACCGGCAACGAGATCACCTTCGGCAACCTGCGCGGTGTCGCCGCTGGTGACGACGCGAGCACCGTCGGCGAGTACACGAGTCGCGAACTCGTCGACCCCACCGTCACGTGGGAACGACTCGACTGGTTGCGCCGCAAGTGGGACGGTCCCCTCGCGGTGAAGGGCGTCCTCTCCGCGCGCGATGCGATCGAGTGCGTCAATCGCGGCGCCGACGCCGTCTACGTGTCGAACCACGGCGGCCGGCAACTCGACTCCGTCGCGGGCACCGCAGCCGTGCTCCCCGAGATCGTTGACGCGGTGAACGGCCGCGCCGAAGTGCTCATCGACGGCGGTGTTCGCCGCGGTGAAGACGTCGTGAAGGCGAAGGCACTCGGCGCGACGGCATCGCTGTCGGGCCGCCCGTGGTTCTTCGCCCTCGCCGCCGACGGTCAGCCCGGCGTGAAGCGGATGCTCGAGATCATGCAGGCGGACATTCTCCGCACGCTCACACTCATCGGAGTTCCGCGTTACGCAGACGTCGATCGTTCGACTATCCGGCGAGGCGACGCACGAGGCCGAGTCGATCGGTGATGATCCGACCGGCGGTCACCGTGCCGTCGGCAACCGTGGCGACACCGACGTAGTAATGCTGCGTGCGCTTGCCGACGTGCGCTTCGGCCTCGGGTAGTCCGCCGGCGTACGTGCCGTCGACGACGACACGAAAGGCGACGTCGTCACCGGCGGAGAAGATGTCGTCGACGCGGTACGTCGCGTCGGTGAATCGCGGCTGCGCACTCGTGCGGAACCACGCGTCGTCGGTGTTCAGGGCGTCGGTTGCAGTGCCCGATTCGAGCAACGATCGCACCGCTGCTTCGGCACGCGGATTCGCCGCAACGTCGACGACGTCCCACGGCGCGGTGGCCGGCGGCTCGATCGGATCGGCCGGCGCACCGTCGAGCTGCAACTTGCGGCTGTAGTAGTCCTGCTCGACGGCGTTCGCCGTGAGCTTCGAACCGTTCCAATGGTAGAGACCGATGCCGGACCACGCCGCCGCGCGGTTGGCGTGCTTCACGCTGCGACCGTGCTCGCTGAATCGCATCGCGAGTCGCTCGCCGTTGCTCACGATCTGGTGCACCGTGAGGCACAAGCCGGGGAACTGGCGGAACTGTGCGCTCGCAGCGGGTACGTACATGTCGTCGCGACCCGACAGGACGTGCTGTCCCATGCGCAGCGTGTAGTCGGGCTCCATGATGCCCGGTACCTGCGTGACGTCGTGGCGGTTCGTGTAGTCGAGGCAGTAGCGGCGCATGAGCGCCACGAACGACGACGGAGCCGGCGTATCGGCCATCGTCAGCTCCTGGTGAAACGCGGCGGACGGCGCTCTTCGAACGCGACGATCCCCTCGTTGGCATCGTTCGTGCCCTGCAACATGACGACCGCATCGACGGCTGCCTGGTACGACGAG
>JBIIUH010000117.1:0-3405 GCA_044340075.1 Ilumatobacteraceae bacterium
CCGCGGCCCACGCATCGAGCGTTCCGGCAACCGGCGGGAAGGCAATCCCGGCGATCGATCCGCCCTCGAACGGCACGACCATGTCCTGCTCGCCGTGTAGGTGAACGAGGTTCACCGCACCTTGCGTCGTGCACGGAGTCATCAACGCTCCCGCACCCACGCCGATCGCGGTGACGAGCGACGACGCTTCGCAGGCGAGACGGTACGCCATCATTCCGCCGTTCGAATGACCGATCACCCAGGTGCGGGCGGGATCGGTGGCGTACTCGGCACGTACCTTCTCGATCACCGCAGAGAGGAATCCGACGTCGTCGACGTCGTCCAAGTTTGCGAACGGGCAACATCCACCGGCGTTCCACGATTGCGGAAAGCCGACGTCGTCACCGCTGCCCTCGGGATATACCGCGACCGCACGAACGCCGAGCTCGGCTGCGACAGTTTCGACGTCGACGTAATCACGTACGCCCGCGGCCGATCCACCGATGCCGTGCAATACGACGACGAGCGCGGGGATGTCGGCACCGTCGGGTGCCGGCGAGACGAGGTACCGACGTTGCGTTCCGTCGGCGAGCGTGATCGTCTCTGCACCGTCGTCGATCGTCGGCAGCGAGTTCGTCGTCGGCAGTGATATTTGCGGTGCGGCAACGGTCGTCGTCGTTTCGGCAACCGGTTCGGAGCCGCCGCATGCAGCGAGCACCACGCACATGGCGGCGGTGACGACGGCGAATCGGCGGGAGAGGGGCATCACCCCACAGTCTGGCGACGCACCACCGAGGTCTGGATCCACACGAGCATGACGCATGCCACGAGCAACGCGACTCCGCTCGCCAACCATGCCGCCGGGTAGCCGAGGTTGTCGGCCATGAACCCGAAGGCATACGGGGCGACGAACGAACCGAGGTAGTAGCCGGTGAGGGTGATGCCGGTGGCGCGGGCGACCGAACCCGGCGCCAACTCGACGATCGCCACGTGCATGAGCCCCGAGTTCGTTGCGACGGTGAGTACACCGGCGGCGAGGAACACGAACAGCACCCACGTGGGCAAGAGGTCGTTGGCGGCGAGCACGAGAGCTGCGACACCGCACGTGACGGTGAGCGTGATGATGACGTGGAAACGACGCGTCACACCCAAGCGGTCGGACACCGTCGCGATCGTGATCATGCCGAGCGCGCTCGACATCGTCATGCCGCCGGCGACGAACCCGGTTGCCCGCGATGAAAGCTCAAGTTGCTGCTTGAGGTACGGCACGATCCAGAGGAAGAACGCACTCCCGCCACCGGACGACAGGAACACCGACGCTCCGTACACCCAGACGACTTTCGGTGCGGGCGCGGAGGGCGCACGACTGCCCGACTTGGTCGCCTGTGTGCTCGCCCGCTTCGGAATGTTGATGCTCGTTTGCAGCGACACGAACACCGACAGCACGGCGATGACGATGAGCACGTTGCGCCAGCCGACGTCGTCGATGAACAGACCAACGAGGATGGCCGAGCTTCCGGAAAAGAAAGGCGCGAAGGAGGTCTTCGTCGTCATCGCCACGCCGCGACGACGTTCGGTGACGACCGAGGCGACGGCGACATTCGTACCGATCGTCGCCATGGAATACGCAAATCCGCAGAAGAGTCCGTAGAAGAGGAGAATCCAGTACTCACCGATGAAGCTCGACGACGTCGCCATCACGGTGACGGTGAGCGACGCCGTGACCAGCGCGCGACGAACGCCGAGACGTTCGACGAGCCAGCCGGCCGTGAAGGCTCCTGCGCCCGTCGCACCGAAGAACAAACCGGTGATGAGCCCCGCGGCTGCACGTGAGATACCGAGGTCGTCCATGAGGTCTGGAACGAGGTAGCCCATCGTGTTCGCCGACACCGCACCCATTGCGATGACGAATGCACTGGAGATGACGACGCGCAGCGCTCCGCTCTCCGACGTCTTTACTTCGACTTCCCCCACTCGGGAGATAGTAGGTCGCGACTAGGAGTCGACCCGAATCTCGTCACCCGAGCGAATGAGGGCCGCATACGTACCGTTGCCGGCGATGAGCTCATCGTGCGTGCCGATCTCGGCGATGCGTCCGTCCTCGACGACGACGATGCGATCGGCGTCGCGCACGGTCGACAAACGATGGGCGATGACGAGAGCCGTGCGGTTGCGCATCGCGTCGGCGAGCGCCTCCTGCACGAGTGCCTCATTCTCGTAGTCGAGGTGACTCGTCGCTTCGTCGAGGATGATCACCGCGGGGTTCTTCAGTAGCAGGCGGGCGATCGCGAGACGCTGTTTCTCGCCGCCCGACAGGCGGTAGCCGCGGTCGCCGACGACGGTGTCGTAGCTGTCGGGGAGCGCGGCGATGACGTCGTGGATGCGGGCCGCACGGCACGCTTCGATCATCGCGTCGTCGGTCGCATCGGGGCGCGCGTACAACAGGTTGGCGCGCACCGAGTCGTGGAACATGTGCGGATCCTGCGGCACCACGCCGATCGCGGCGCGTAGCGATTCGCCGGTGAGGCCGCGCACGTCGTGGCCGTCGATCTTCACGCTGCCGCTCGTCACGTCGTACAAACGGGCGACGAGCATCGACAGCGTCGTCTTGCCCGCGCCGCTCGGTCCGACGAGGGCGATCGTTTCTCCCGGTGCGACGTGCAACGAAACGTCGCGCAACACGTCGACGTCGGGGTCATTTCCTGCGGCAACCATCGTTCCTTCGAGCGAGCCGATCGACGTCGCGGATGCGGGCGGGTACCGGAACGTGACGTTGTCGAAGCGCACCTCGCCGCGCGGTGCGATGAGCGGCTTCGCGTCGGGCGCGTCGGCGACGGCGACGGGTGCATCGAGCACCTCGAACACGCGGTCGAAGCTGACGAATGCGGTGAGGATCTCGAGTCGCGCATTCGTCAGGCCGGTGAGCGGCTGGTACACGCGCTGTACGAACGCCGACATCGCGACGAGCGTGCCGATGGTGATGCCGCCGTCGATGACGAGGAATGCACCGATGCCGTACACCGCGACGGCACCGAGGGCACCGACGAGACCGAGCGCAACGAAGAACACGCGGCCGTACATCGCCGACCGCACGCCGATGTCGCGGACGCGACCCGCGCGCTGCGAGAAGCCGGTGACCTCGTCCTTGTGCCGACCGAACAACTTCACCAGCATCGCGCCGGCGACGTTGAAGCGCTCGGTCATCTGGGTGTTCATTGCCGCGTTGTTTTCCATCTGCTCGCGGAACATCGCCTGAACGCGTGAACCGACGCGACGCGCCGGGATGATGAACACGGGGAGCACGACGAGTGACAGCAGCGTGAGGCGCCATTCGAGGGCGAACATCGCGGCGAGTGTGGTGACGAGAACGACGACGTTCGACACGACGCTGCCGAGCGTGCCGGTGACGGCGGTTTGCGCACCGAC
>JBIIUH010000005.1:0-40393 GCA_044340075.1 Ilumatobacteraceae bacterium
TTTCGAACAGCGCAACGCGCAGGTCGTAAATGAGACCCTCGCCGATGCGCGACGAGAACCAGCGCTGCACGATCTGCAGCAGTGCATCGCCGAACGCGGCAATGACGAGGATGACGGTGAGGGTGACGATGAGTCCGCGATTCGCCTGCGGGATCGCGTCGTCGACGATGCGGCGGAACAGGAACGGGGGGACGAGGGCGACGATGGCGCCGACGAGAATGGTGCCGACGAACCCGATAATCGCCGCCTTGTACGGGGCTGCGAAGTGGCCGACACGGGGGAGTGACTTGCGGGAGAGGCGCTGCCCGGCAACCGCGCTCTTGTCGCGCGGGATGAGCATGAACGGATGCACGCGAGTACGTTACGCCTGCAGCGCTGCCGCACCACCGTCGTGGATGTGAGTCATTGTCGTGACGGGGTAGTTTTGTGGGCGAGCGAGCGGTCGTCGTTCGCGTCAAGGGAGATCATCATGCGTATCCGTCACTTCCTCGCCGCCGCCAGCATCACCGTGACATCCGGAGTCGCCATGTCGGCTCCGGCTGCACTCGCCACCACCGATCCGGGCATCTATCCCGCGACCCAGACGGTGAACGGCTTCGTGAACAAGCCGATCACGCCCACCGCGGTGTACACCGACATCGGCGTGCGCAACTCGAAGGACTTCTTCATCGCCCCCGGCTCGCCGGCCCTGCCGACCGGACTCACCATCAACGAGGACACCGGGGTCGTGTCGGGAACGCCGACTGCGGCCGTATCGGGTCGCGTCGTGCGCGTGCAGATGGAAGAGGACAACGACGGCAACCTCACCTTCTACGCAACGATCACCTTCAACATCGCCGTCGCCTCGCTCGCGCCGGCAACGCAGTCGGTGAGTGCATCGACCGGTCGGGCGATCACGCCGACGACCGCCATCACCGCGACCGGCTTCGACACGCCGACGTACACCGTGGCGCCGGCGCTCCCCGCCGGTCTCGCATTGAACGCGAGCACCGGTGTCATCAGCGGCACCCCGACGGCGGCGATCGGTGCAACGACGTACACGATCACCGCCACGCAGGGCACACTCACGGCATCGACGACTTTGTCGGTGACGATCGCCCAGGCAGAGAAGACGATTCGCTGCAGGAAGGGTACGACCGTGCGTCGCGTCACCGCGGTTGCCCCGAAGTGCCCAACGGGATTCGTGCGCGTTCGTCCGGCGGCGAACTGACGATCTACCGTTGGCCCCATGCCGGCTGGTGACGCTGCATGGGGCCCGGAGTGGGATGAGGTAGCCGACGTCGTCATCGTGGGCGGCGGCGCCGCTGCATTCGCTGCTGCTTGGTCGGCGAGCCGCGCCAGTGCGAGTGTCATCGTGCTCGAAAAGGCGCCCATCGTCGGCGGCACCACCGCAAAGTCCGGCGGTGTCATGTGGATTCCGAACAATCACCACATGCGCTTGGCCGGTCTCGTCGACGAACGCGAATCGGCGATTCGGTACATGGCCCGCTGCGCGTACCCGACGTTGTACGACCCCGCGCAACCGCATCTCGGGCTGCCCGAAGATCGTCTGCGGCTCATCGAAGTGTTCTATGACGCCGGCGCGCGGTACGTCGAAGACGTCGAGCGTGAAGGTGTCGTCGAATTCGCACCGCTCGATTACCCCGATTACAACGCGCAGTTGCCGGAGGACACCGCACCCCGTGGACGCTCACTGAAGCTCAAGTACCCGGCGACCTGGCGCAAGGGCGTCGATTCGTGGGGCGGTGTGTGGTTGGTGGAAAGCCTCGAGAAGGGCGCGCATGCACACGGCGCGCGCACGCTGCTCGAGCACCGCGTCGCAGGGGTCGTGCGCAACGAAGCGGGCGAGGTGATCGGTGTCGAGGTGCACACCGGGCGTCGCACGAAGCTCATCGGCGCGCGCAAGGGTGTGGTCTTCGGCTCGGGCGGATTCCTGCACAACCCGGAACTGCGGCGCGAGTTCCTGCGCGGCCCGATCTTCGGTGGCGCTGCATCGTTGAACGCCACCGGCGATCTCGTCGGCATTTCGTCGACGATCGGTGCGCGCCTCGGCAACATGGCGCACGCCTGGTGGGACCAGGTCGTGCTCGAGCTCACGCACCGGCTCACCGAGACGATCGACGACGTGTACTCGGCGTTCGGCGATTCGATGATCATGGTCAACCGCTTCGGTCGCCGTGTCGTCAACGAGAAGGCGCCGTACAACGAACGCGGTCAGGCGCACTTCGCCTGGGATCCGCATCGTCTCGAATATCCGAATCGCGTGCTCTTCATGATCTTCGACGACGATGTCGTGCAGAACCCGGCGAAGAGTCCGTTCCGCTGGCCGGTGCCGATGCCCGGCGAAACTGCCGACTACGTCATCACCGCGGACACGCTCGACGCACTCGCCGTGAAGATCAACGAGCGTCTCGCCAAGCTCGGCGCTTTCGTGTCGCATGTGCAGCTCGACGACGGTTTCGTCGGCACGCTGAACTCGACGATCTCACGGTTCAACGCGATGGCGGTTGCAGGGCGTGACGAGGACTTCTCGCGCGGCGAGACGATGGTCGAGCAGCGCTGGTCGGTGGCAGGTCGAGAAGGTATGCCGAACAAGACAATGCATCCGTTGCGCGATTCGGGTCCGTACCACTGCATCCTGCTGGGTGGCGGTGCACTCGACACGAAGGGCGGCCCCGTCACCGACGAGTTCGGTCGGTTCATCGACCAACACGGAGATGTGATTGAGGGCATCTACGGTGCGGGCAACTGCGTCGCCTCGCCGGCGGGTCAGGCGTACTGGGGTGCCGGCGGCACGATCGGTGTCGCATTCACCTTCGGTGCGATCGCCGGCGAACACGCCGCGGCACAGCCGGCGCGCACTCCCTCCTGAGTCACGTCGCTGTGCGACCGACGGAGCCGCGGGCGCGTTGAGTCGTCGCGACGGATTCGGAATGTCGCGAGTGCGACTTACTTTTGCTTGAAGCCTTTCGGGCACTTTGCGTTCACCGCGGTGACCTTCTTCGTCGTCTTGCCCTTGACGCAGGTGATCGTGGTGCGCACCTTCGACGACTTGCCCGCAGCAGTGACTCCCGTGCTCGCGCCGATCTTCAGCGTGGCCCGCTTGATCGTGAAGTTGTTTCCCGCACCACCCTGGGCGTAATAAATACGGAAGACGTTCGAGCCGGGTGCGGTCTCGTAGCCGGTCGGGTCGAGGCGGCCCTGGTCGGTGCCGGTGAGCACTTGCGGCGTGCTCCAAACGAGACCGTCGTTCGACGACGACACGAACAACTGCTGGCGCGAACCGCAGCCGGGGCCGTTCGCCATGATCATCAACCATTCGCCGTTCGTCGCGCGCAGCACCTCGGTGTCGACGTAGCCACCCTCGAGGCGCCATCCGGCTTCCTTCGTGAACGACACACCGTCAGCCGAGACGTACGACGCCACCTTCTCGGGGCAGCTCGAGTTCAATACCGGCGATTCGACGATGTAAATACGAATGCGACCGTCGGGGAGACGCACCGGATCGGGCACACCCCATGCCTTCTGATCCTTGGATACCTCCATGCCCGATGACGCGAGCATTGCCGGTCCGATGGAGAGGCAATCGGCGGTGAGGCACGCAGCGGAGTACACGGCCTGTGTATTCGACGCCATGTCCATGCGCTTGAAGTACGCGCGCGGGCCGCTCGCCGTTTGTGCGACGGCGAAGTCGCTGACCGGACCGCCACCGGTGGAAAGTGTTTCCGACGAGCACGAACCCGCGTCGGTGCACAGACTCACGGCGGTGCCGGTGGGAACCATGTCGCTGCGCCACACGCGATCTGCGCCGGCGACGCGCTCGACGTGCGGCGACACGCCGTTCATGCCGAGCGATACCGCATCGTCGGTGAGCTGCCACGTCACCGCGGCTGATGCCGAGTTCGGAGCGGCACTGCCGACGAATACGGCGGCAACGAGAACGGACAGGGAACGGCGGAGTGTGGGTCGTGTGAGCACCCGGTAACAGTAGCGATCTATCGTGGGGCGCGTGGGCAGTGTGGGGCGCAAGCGTGCGGACGGTCGCGCCACCATGCGGGCATTGCTGGATGCAGCCCACCGTGAAGTGGAGAAACACGGGCTCATCGACTTCAACCTCGACCGGGTGCTCGCCGACGCCGGTGCGGCGCGCAGCTCGCTCTATCACCACTTCGGCAGCCGCGAGGCGCTCATCGCCGCCGTCGAATTCGAGACTGCGGCACGCGCACTTCAGGCCGAGATGGATCTCATGCGCGTGGTCATCTTGTCGGCGAAGTCGGTCGACGACGTCATCGCGTTGCTCGAGGCGGGTCTGCGCGGCGACGGTGGAGCGGCAAGTCGTGCCCGGCGCGTCCGGCGCATCGAGCAACTCGTCATCGCATCGCGCAGCAAGGCCCTCGCCGACGTCGTCTCAGCGGCACAGCGCGACGGCACCAAACACCTTGCCGACACGTTGACGATGGCGGCGGACAAGGGCATCATCGCACCGCGCATCGACACCATGGCGCTGTCGATGTGGTTGCAGACCCATTTCGTGGGGCGGAACGTTCTCGACGTGCTTGATGATCCGGTGGTCGAAGCCGAGTGGATCACGGGTGTCGTCGAGGCGGCCAGGCACCTCTTTTCTTCGCAGCCAACGAAGAAGTAGCGACGCAGCAGTAATTGGACTTATTGCCCAAGTAAGGGCTATGGTCGCGAGGTGCTGTTTCGCAAAACTCTCGTCGCCCTGATCTTTGCTACCGGAGTTCTCGTCGTTGACGGACCCGTCGCCCGCGCCGCCTGTGGCGACATCGCCGCATCGTACGACGGCGGTAGCGGAACGAGCGGAGATCCGTATCTCATCGACACACCGGAACAACTGGAGAGGCTGCGGGCGACCAGTGGAGATGCGTCGAAGGCATTCCGGTTGACATCCGACCTGAACATGGGCGGCTGCACCTGGTCGAGTTCGATTGGTATCTTCACCGGCACTTTCGATGGCGGTTACCACGTCGTCTCCAATCTCGCTCTCACCGACTACGGCTTCTTCACCAACGTGTGGACGAACGGGATCGTTCGCAATCTCGGTCTTGACGTCACTCAGACGTACTCGGAAACCGTGACAAGGAACGATTCGTCAAATTTTGCGTACGTCGCTTACGTCGGTGCGCTGACGGGGCGAGTGGCAGCCACGGCAAGACTCGAGAACGTCTGGACGACGGGCTCGTCGACTGCCAGTGTGACGTTGACACAAAATGGAACCAGTGATGCGATCCTCCACGTTGCCCTGGGCGGTATTGCCGGAGTTGTGGAAGGAGTAGTCGTTGACTCGTGGAGTTCGATGACCGTCTCGCTCTCCGGTAGTGCAACGGCTACTCGAGCGGGAGAAGATGCACACACTGATAATTTCCTCGGTGGCGTCGTGGGATGGTTGGCGTCCAGTACCTCCGCGTCGTTGGCTCGTTCCTACGGCACAAGTGCCAGCTTGTCGCAATCGGCGAGTGCCGTTACCAATTCCGGAAGTGCGAGTCTTGACCCGCGTTCGGGGTCATTGGTCGGTTACGACTCGACATCGCTGACACCTCCGGCGCTGTCACGCAACGTTTGGGACAGGAACAGGTACGTTTTCGGGGTCGACGGCGGATTCGGTGTAGCCGGTGCCACGGGTAAGACGACCAGTGAAATGAACGCGTTCGACACCTTCGGCCCGGCGGGCGAGGCGTGGGACATCACCGATGGTTGGTCGCGAGCCACAACATGGTCAATCTGTTCGCGTGTGAACTCCGGGTACCCGTTTCATTCGCTGCGCTACACGACGAATCCGTGCATCGATCCACCGGGGCCGGCGGAGACTCCCGCATTGCCAGTGTCGTCGAAGATCGTCGATGTCAGCGTTCGGACGGGTGCGGTGGAGGTTGTATTCGAGCGCGTGCACAGAGGCCCGACGACGAGTTGGTACGAAGTCGAAGAATCGACGGGACGCACGTGTCGTGCGCTCCATGATTCGGTGGGCGCGACGGGATCATGCACGTTCGACGCACGCAACACCAATGACAACGTGCGCTACCGGGTGATCGTGCACAACGTCTATGGCGCAAGCGAACCTTCGGCGTGGTCGCCGTACGTCGTCGTCGGCCGTCCCGTTGAGCGCACCGTGCCCGCAACACCGCAGCCGCAAACGTCAACGTGTCCCGCCGCCACCAGACGAACCATGACATCGGGTGCGCGTGACATCGTCACCATCGGTGCCGCATCCTGTCCGATCGCCGTGTCGCTGAGGAGCGATCGTTCCTTTGCGATTTCCGTCGGCGTGCCGACGAACTCGGCGGCAACCGAGTACGTCCTCGTTGCCTCGCGTGCCGGTGGTTCGAGTGTGAAGCGCACGTGGTCGGCTCCGAGCCCCGGGTTCGCGCGCACGACGATCGGTCCGCTGAAGTCGGGCGACTGGACCATTCGCCTCGAGGTGCGCGGTCCGGCCGGCCCCGTGACGTCGTGGACGAGCCCCGTCGTTGCCGTGAAATAGCGGTCTTCTCGCCGCCCGTCGAATGGGGCCTCGGTGGGGCAGGCCATGCCGGTTCGTGGTTGAATGTACGCCAGACGGTTGATTGTCCGACAGACGGACAATTGTCCGACATGGGACAGTTGATACGAGTTATCAATTCACGAGACACACACCACAGGAGAGACACCATGGCCACAGCGGCACCAATGCGACTTCATCACACCGCGTACCTGTCAAAGGACCTCGAAGCGACCCGCGCCTTCTATGAAGATCTCGTGGGTCTGCCCCTCATCGCCACGTGGTCGGAGGCAGATGATCTGTTCGGAGCGGTTCGCGTGTACTGCCACTGCTTCTTCGGCATGCCCGACGGCAGCGCGCTCGCGTTCTTCCAGTTCGCCGAAAAGAAGGACCAGGACGAGTTCGATCCGCCGCTCACGCCCTCGCCGTTCCGCCACATCGCACTGAACGTCACCGCCGAGGCGCAGGCCGAGATTCACGAGCGCCTGAAGAAGGCCGGTTGGAAGCCCGAGGGAACTTACGTGCTCGAGCACGGCTACTGTCGCTCGCTGTACACCGAGGATCCCAACGGCATGCTCCTCGAGTTCACGTGCGATGCTCCCGGCGCCGAGAAGATCAACGCCGATCGTCGCAAGGATGCGCACGCAACGCTGAAGCGCTGGCTCGCAGGGGATCACACCTCGAACAACAACTACCGCTGACCGTCGGCCATCCCCCCATGGCTGCCGGGTCGATCCTCTTCGTTCACGGCTCGTTCTTTTCGGGATGGTGCTGGATGCCCGTCATCCAGCACCTCTCGGACACCCGCTTGACCTGCCGCACGGTGGAATTGCCGTTCACGTCGCTCGCCGACGATGCTGCGCATCTTCGCACGGAGATCGCCCGCGCCACCGATGAGGGACCCGTCACCGTGGTGGCGCACAGTTATACGGGAATCACGCTGTCGCTCGCAGGTCATGCAGCTCAACACCTCGTGTACGTGGCCGCGCGCATGCCGGCACTCGGCGAATCGCAGGCAGCACTCAACGCCACGTGGGGCAACCCCGAGTTCCGCAGTTGCATGGTCGTCGACGATTCGGGTGCACTCAACCTCACCGGTGATGCGCACCGATTTCTTTTCCACCGCAGCGATCCGAACCTCGCACGTCTCGCCATGGCGTACAGGCGCCCGATGCGCAGCGAGATTCCGGTCGAGCCGCTCGACAACCCGGCATGGTTGTCGGTGCCGGCGAGTTATCTCGTGTGCGGCGACGACCGCGCGGTGAACGTCGATCAGCAGCGTGTTCGTGCCGGATGGGCGAAGCATTCGCTCGAGATCGACTGCGATCATTCGCCGTTCTTCTCGGCACCGCGCGACACTGCGGCATTCATCGCGGACACTCACATGGCGGTGACGCAATGACCGCGGTTCAAAGCACCGTCGTCGCGACGAACCCCCGCCGGGGTCTGACTCAGGACTTCGTGCGCCGCGTCGAGCGGGGCAGCGTCGCCAAGCGGGCAAAGTCGCGCGAGATGGCCTCGGCGGTCGCCAGCAACTTCGGCAGGTACGCGCGCTTCAGTTCGGCGATCGACGTTTCGGCCGCATTCACGGTGACGTTGACGGCTGCCACGACGGAACCGTCGGCGTTGCGCACGGGGGCGGCAATCGAGCGGATGCCGAAGCTCAGCTGCTCGTCGGACAGCGCCCACCCGCGGCTGCGCACCTGTTTCAACGATGCATCGAGAGTGCGGCGCACGAGTTTCGCGCGCGGAACGATGTCGGAGCGCGACGGCGTGCGCAGGACGCGATCGAGCTCACGGGGCTCGAGGTCGGCGAGCAGCACGTGGCCCATCGAGGTGGCATACGCGGGAAAGCGCGTACCGATGTGCACCGACAAGCCGATGATCTTCGGAACTGCGACGCGCGCGGTGTACACGATGTCCGAGCCGTCGAGCTGCGACATCGAACTCGACTCCTTCGTCGTTGCAACGAGTGACTCGAGGTGCGGTTGTGCAACGTCCCACAATCCCTGTGCGGCGATGTACGCCGTGCCGAGTTCGAGCACGCGGGGTGTCAGCGAGTATTGGCCGTCGACCGAGCGCACGTACCCGAGCCGCTCGAGCGTGATGAGCAGTCGGCGCACGGTCGGTCGTGCCAACTTCGTCGCCTCGGCCACCTCGCTCACCGACAGCGACAAGTGTGACAACGAGAACGCGCGAATCACCTGCAGCCCGCGGGCGAACGCCTCGACGAAGTCGGGTTCGGTCTCGCGCGTCGCCATGGCTCCTCACCGTACGGGGTTTGCCGACGTTCGTTCGCATTGCGCCACCGACCGACCGGTGAATTCGCTGCTTATGTTCGCATTCGATTCGACACCCGATTCCCCCACATCACGGAGGCACATGCCATGACCACGAACGCCAAACCCCTCGACGGGCTGCTCGTTGCCGACCTTTCGCGCGTGCTCGCCGGCCCGTACTGCACGATGCTGCTCGCCGACATGGGCGCCACCGTCATCAAGGTGGAGAGCCCCGGCGGTGACGACACCCGCACATGGATGCCACCCGTAAAGGACGGCGTCGCGACCTATTACATGTCGATCAACCGCAACAAGAAGTCGGTCGTGCTCGACTTCGGCAAGGAAGACGACGTGAAGCTCGCCCGCGAGCTCGTGCGCCGCGCCGACGTGTGCGTCGAGAATTTCAAGGTCGGCGGCCTGCGCAAGTTCGGTCTCGACTACGAGTCGGTCGCCGCGACGAACCCCGGTCTCGTCTATCTCTCCATCTCCGGTTTCGGTACGAAGGAAGGTGCGAAGTTGCCCGGCTACGACCTCATCGTGCAGGCGGTGTCGGGACTCATGAGCCTCACGGGTGAACCCGATGGTCCTGCATTCCGTGCCGGCATCTCGGTGTTCGATGTCATGGCGGGGTTGCACGGCACGATCGGTTTGCTCGCTGCACTCAACGAGCGCAACCGCACCGGCAAGGGACAACACGTCGAAGTGAACCTGCTCGCGTCGGCAATGTCGGGTCTCGTCAATCAAACCGCGGCGTACACCGCAGGTGGAGTGGTTCCGTTCCGTATGGGCAACGCGCACCCGAGCCTGTTCCCGTACGAGGCGCTGCCGACGAAGGATCGCGACCTCATCATCGCCGCGGGCAACGACAAGCAGTTCCGCGCCTTGTGCAAAGTGCTCGGCATCGAGCACGTCGCCGACGATCCGCGATTCACGATCAATGCCGACCGCACGAAGAACCGCGAGGAGCTGCGGCCGCTGCTGCTCGAACAGCTCGCCAAGTGGAATTCCGACGATCTGTTCTACGCATTGAACGACGTCGGTGTGCCGTGCGGACCGATCAACACGATCGGCGACGGCGTCGAGTTGGCCCAGAAGCTCGGGCTGCGACCGCGGGTCACGCTCGGCGAAGGTGACCGCAAGGTCGACCTCGTGCGGAATCCGATCACGTTCTCCACGGGGGAACTCACGTACGAACTGCCGCCGCCGTTGCTCGGCGAGCATTCCGATGACATCCGCCAGTGGCTGAGCAACAAATAGGAGACACCGAACATGACGTCGCAACGCACCACCTACCGCACCGGTCTCGGTGCATCCGATGCCGACAGCATCACGCTGCTCGGCCATGACCTCGCGAGTGAACTGCTCGGCAAGATTTCCTTCGGTGAGCTCGCGTACTACCTCATTACGAAGCAGCGTCCGTCGAAGGGGCAGCTCGTCATGTTCGAGGCGGTACTCACCGCACTTGCCGACCACGGGTTCACACCCACGGCAATTGCGGCGCGTCTCACGTATGCGAGCGCACCCGATTCATTGCAAGGCGCGCTCGCCGCGGGTCTGCTCGGTGGCGGTTCGCGATTCCTCGGCGTCACCGAGAACTGCGCCAACTTCCTCGCCGCCGAACTTGCCGCAATGCCATCAACGCCGACAACCGCGGAACAATGGGACGCCTCGGCCGTCGAGTCGGTGCGTCGTCAGCGTGAACGCGGCGGATTCGTGCCGGGCCTCGGGCACCCGGTGCACAAGCAGGGTGATCCTCGTACGCCGGTGCTCATGGCGCTGGCACGCGAAAACGGCACGTTCGGACCACATCTGTCGTTGTTCGAGGCGATCGGTCGCGTACACCCGCAGGTGCTCGGCAAGACCCTGCCGCTCAACGGCGCCGGTGTGTGCGGAGCGGTGCTCGCCGATCTCGGCTTGCCGATGGGCGTGTTGCGCGGTGTCGCGTTGCTTGCTCGCTGTGCGGGATTGCTCGGACATCTCGTCGAGGAGCAGAACGATCCGGTCGGCATCGACATTTACATGAACGTCGATCGCAACACCGACTACCAACCACCGCAGCGGTAGCACGCAACGCGCACGCGGCGCGCTCGGCATCGTGACGAGGAACCATCGATTTGTCGTCATTCTGTAACAATCAGCCCCGCTACGGCGGGGTCGTCTTCACCGAGGGTGCACATCTCGTTGCCCGTTCTTCGGTACTTTGTCCGCTAGTCGGTCAATAGGCCGGCGACTCACCAACACATGGGGGTAATTCGAAATGGCATCACTGGCACCCAGCGCGTCGCAGCGCTGGCACAACTGGGTGGAGCGACATCCCGTCGGCGGCTTGGCCGTCATCGGTGTCATCGCCACCCAACTCGGTACCTACTTCGGGTACGTGTTCCCGGCCGTCGGTCTTCCGACACTTCCCTGGCCGATGTACAACGGCGCACTCGCGCTGGGCATCAACGGCCCGAGCTGGGGCTCGTACTTCAACGCGGACTTCACCATCGCCGGCACCAACGCCGGTTGGTTGTTCTTCTCGGGGCAGGCACTGCACTTCGTCAACGGCATCGTGTTCGCGATGCTGTTCGGCATCTTCGCCCACAAGGCGATTCCCGCCAAGGGACACGTGGCAAAGGGACTCATTTACGGCGTGGTCATGACGATCATCAGCGCCGGATTGCTCGTTCCGTACGCCTACGTGGCCGAGCAGGGGTACGGACTGTTCCTCTTCTCGGGCCCCGATGGCTGGAAGCTCCCCGCGGGCATCCTCATCTGGCACCTCATCTACGGATGGTTCATCGGAATGCTGTACCAGCCCAAGGGCGACAGCTGACGAGAACGTTCTGAAATAGAACGCCAACAGGGGCGTCCGGCTCGCAGTGCGGGCCGGACGCTTTTGTTTTTCCGGGGTGATCTAGCGAAAGAGGCGCTTGGCGGCGAGTTCGGCACCCTGCGCAAGTGATGCGAGCTTCGCAAACGCCACGTCGGGATCGATCGTCGTCGTACCGACGTGCACGGAGAAGCCGCAGTCGACGCCGGCAAGCAAGCGATCGGGTTCGACGACTTCGGCCCAACGTTCGAGGCGTTGAGCGACGAGCTCCGGGTGCTCGATGTAGTTCGATTGCGGCTCGATGACACCGGGGCAGATGAACTTGTCCTTCGGCACGCCGAGTTCCTTCAACTTGCGCCATTCGTGCGAGTGACGCGGGTTTGCACCTTCGAACAACACGGTTTGCGGTTTGGCCGTCCACACGATGTCGATGATGTCCTCGATCGGCACGTCGTGGTGGTGCGGGCCGGGGTAGTTGCCCCAGCACAGGTGCATGCGCAACTGCTCGGCGGGGATGTTGCGCACCGCGTGATTCAGCGCCTCGATGTTCGTGCGGATGGTCGCACGGAACTCTTCGAGTGAGAGCTTCGCATACGCCGAGTGGCGTCCCATCGCGAGATCGGGGCAGTCGACCTGCACGACGGCACCGGCCGCGGCGATCGCCTCGTATTCGAAGCGCATCGCCTCGGCGATCGCGAACAGATATTCCTCACGCGTGGGGTAGTACTCGTTGCCGAAGAACAACGATACGACGCCGGGCGATGCCGCGCTCGTGAAGATGTCGTCGTGACCTGCTGCTTTCGCCGCGCGACGCAACTCCGTCATGTCCTTCACCGCCGCGGTGCGGTCGAGCACCTCGATCGGCGCGGTGCATGCAGGTGCAGAACGCTTGCGCCGCCCGGGGTTGCCGGCGACCGCTTCGGCGCTGCGCGGGTAATCGACGAGGTCCTCGAAGAAGTAGTTCTGCACCGACTCGCCGGCAAATCCCGACAGACGGTCCTTCACGTAGGTGGCGTACGACGGCTTCGACATCTCGCCGTCGTTGATGATCGTGACGCCGGCATCCACTTGCTTGCGTACGACGAGATCAACGGCCGAATTCACCTTGTCGTCGAGCGCAACTCGGTCGACCGGGATGCCGTCGCCGACGGCCCACATCACCTTGATGAGGTCGTCGGGGCGCGGCAGGCTGCCCGTGTGGGTGGATGGAATGGTGCGTGCGGCTCTGGCCACGGCTCGACCTCCTGTGGTCGTGAACCTTCGTACCTTAGATCGCCGTCGGCGGTGTCGTTAGCGTGAATGCGTGCCCAAAGGTGGTGAACGATCAGCCGTATTCCCGGCGATCGAGAAGAAACACGGCAAGCCCGCAGCGCATTGGTTGAAATTGCTGACGGACCTCGGTGACGCGAAGTATGCCGAGCAAATGGCCCTGCTCCAGGAACGTCACGGTTTCAGCCGGGCACACGCAAATGCTCTCGTCATGTACGCGCGAGGCTCGACGTCGTCGCAACGCTTCGACGGACCGGCGGCGTACTTCGCATCAATTCCGCCGAAGCATCGCGCATTGTCAAAGAAGATGTTCACCGCTGTGCAGGCGAAACATCCGATCCTGACCTTCGAGGTCGCGTGGAATCAGCCGATGCTGCGCAAGGGGAAGGACATCGTCTTTGCAGTGGGTTCTTCGTCCAACCATCTCCTCATCAACCTCGGCAGCAAGACGGTCCTCGATACATTCGCCGACCGCCTGGCCGACTTCGAGGTGAACAAACATACGATCCGCATTCCACTCGACTGGACCGTGAATGCGGCACTGCTCAATGCTCTCGTGACCGCGAGGCTGAAGGAATTGAGTCCGTCGTCGACGGTCATATCGCGCAAGACGGGTACGAAGCGCAAGACTCGTTCGTAGATTGGACGCGTGACCGAGCGTCGTCCCCTCGAAGCAGAATTTCTCGCCAACCCGCGCAGTCGGTGGCGCAACCTTGCGATCCTGCACCGGATTGCCACCGAGATTTTGCGCGGCATGCGACGCCTGCACTTCGTCGGCCCTGCCGTCACCGTGTTCGGCTCGGCCCGTGTGCGTGAAGGCTCGCCCGAATACACCAATGCCCTTGCCATCGGCCGCGCGCTGGGTGAGGCCGGTTTCGCCGTCATCACCGGCGGGGGACCGGGAGTCATGGAAGCGGCGAACCGCGGGGCTCGCGATGTCGGCGCGACGAGTGTCGGCTGCACGATCAAGTTGCCGCGCGAAGAGAAGCCGAATCCGTACCTCGACGTCCACGTCGATTTCCATTACTTCTTCGCCCGCAAGTTCATGCTCACGAAGTACTCGGTCGGCTTCGTCGTGTTCCCCGGCGGCTTCGGTACCGCCGACGAGCTTTTCGAAGCGCTCACACTCATCCAGACGGGAAAGATGCATGACTTCCCGGTGGTCGTGTGCGGCAGCGGCTTCTGGCAACCCTTGCGTGATCAACTGCAGGCGATGCTCGACGCCGGAATGATTTCACCGCATGATCTGGATTTGTTGAAGTTCACCGACGATCCCGCCGAAGCACTCGCGCACATCGAGGCGTTCGCGCCGCGCAGCGGCAAGGCGGTTCGCCCGCCACGCGACATCGCGCTGCTCGGAGAGCGGCGCCCGAGTTAGATCCGCGCGATCGTCACACCCGAACGACCGAGCACGACCACGAGGTCATCTCGCGAGTCCCTGATTGCAGCAACCACGTCGTCGACGGGCCAGGTGCCCTCGGTTGTCGTCGTCCATTCGACGTCGAGGTGGGGAATGGCACGCAACGCAGAATCGAGACGGGCATCGGCCGGGCCGGCGATGACGATGCGTCGGCGTCCATGGGACGTCGGAGTGAGGAGATGGTCGTCGCGGAAAACCCGCACGTGATAACCGCTCACCGCCCCCGACGTGAGGAGTATCGCCAACGGGTATCGCAGGGCACGCAACGTCGACGTCGCAAAGTTGCCCTCGATGACGTCGCGCAGCAACAAGTACACGGTGGCGATCGCCGAGCCGAGTGCAACGAGCCCGCCGACGCCGAGCAGGGTGACGACGTAGACGCGCCGCGTGATCGAACCGCGCTCGTCTGCAGCCTCGCGGTGCAGGCTTGCACGCCAGTACGTCACCCATACCGGAATGCCGATGGCGAGCAAGATGAGCGATAGAAGCAAGGTATTGACGGCGGTGTCCCCGCGGATGATCCGCGTTCCGGTGATCGCCTCGACGACGGCAACGACGAGGATGACGACTCCGACGGCGGATGCGAGCAAGCCGCCCGCAGCCATGACGTGCTCGTACACCCGGTCGATCTCTGTGCGCACCTCGGTGCGGCGGTCGGCGAGCAGAGTTCGGTGGTACCACCACACGAGCAGTCCGGCGACGAGTCCACCGATGGACTCGGGAAAAGCCTCGAAGTGCGTGCGTGCGATGTCGGCCTGAGGTGAGCCGACGAGCCACACCGCCACTTGGTACGTGGCCGTGGCGAGCGACACGATCGCGGTGATGAGTCCTCCCGCAATACCGAAGAGAACGACGACGAATCGCCATGCATCGCTGTTCGTCTCGCGGGACAGACTGCGCAACCAGTCGATGGTCCACACCGTGGCACCGACGACGAATAAGGCGAGACCGCGATGGAGCAGCGAGGTGGTCGGCACGAACACGGCATCCGACGTCGCATCGAGGATTCGCTGGACCAGACCGGAGACGATCTGACCGAGAGCGACGGCCGCAACGACGAGTCCGACCAGTGCCGGGACGACGTGGCGAAACTCAATGCGGGATTGCAGCGACGTCGCATGATCGACGCGCCGCACGATCAGCCACGTACCGGTCCACACGATGAGTTGGGCGAGGGCCGCGCCGTCGTAGCTGTCGGTGCCAACCACGAAGAGCAACGTGCGATAACCGCCGAACAGTGCGACGATGAGCGGTGCGACCGTCCCGATGGTGACGAACAGTGACCACCCGAACGAACCGATCTCGGTGCGATCCGTTGCGAGACGGCGTCGTGTGGTGATCGAGAGGAGAGCGGTGATCGGTGCCCCGAGAATGAGCATCGCAAGATTGAGTGCGGTGTCATTCGCTTCCGTGGCGACGAACGTGGCGCGATCGACGATCGGACCGATCGTCCCGGCGAGCCCCGCCGTCGTCACAAGAACGGCGACGAGCAGGATGAGATGCTGGAAGAAGTAGCGGACCTGCTGCCCGGTCGTGAGAGTCGAGCCGCCGCGCCTTGAAGCACGAATTCCGTACGCGATCACCGCGATGATGGCGAAGGGGATGAGCGCGCCGAACATGTGCCGCTATTTCGAGGGAACGTTGCAGTCGTACAGCGGCCAGGGAATACCGGTGAGCAACCACGTCCCGTCGCTGCGCACGAGGCGCAGCGTGTGCTCCTCGCGATAGAAGCCTCCGAGTGGTCCACCGTCGGGGATCTCCGCGGCGATGCGCACACGGGCTCGCTCGCCGTCGACGGTGGAATCGATCAAGCTGATCCGTGCGTTGCGCTGGAAGTACGCCCGGTCAAGGTCGTCGGCGTCACAGTCTTCTCCGGGTGCGAAGTACTCGGCCGCACGATCGAAGTCACCATCGAATGCGGCCGTGAGAAACGACTGGGCGACACCTTCGGGCGTCGTAGCGTCGTACTCCGTCACGTTGCGACCGAGCGAGAATGCGAGCACCGCGATCGCGAGCACGACGATGATCGACGTCACGACGACGAGAACCGTCGTCGGTCGTCGTGAGGTCACGTGCCCACCATACGCCCCGCGCGACGCGAAAGGTATTACATCCGTTCGATGGGCAGAAGCGGTCGCCGTGGTGCGAACTTCGGTGCCGATATCCCGCTCTTTTCGAGCATGCGCACGACGACCCAACGGTGCGGCCTGTACGGCTCGAGGATGTCAATCATTTCCTCGTCGGTACCGCGTGCGCGACCGGTGAGCGCCCAAGCCACGGTGTTCTTCACGTGGAAGTCGCCGACGGGAAGCGCATCGCGGTCGCCATGCGACACGCCAACGGTGACGGCCGCAGTCCACACTCCGATACCCGGCAACTGCATGAGCGCTGCGCGAGCATCCTCGCCGTTCACGTCGACGGTGCGTTCGACGTGACGATGATGCCGTGCGGCGACGAGGAGCGTGCGCGCCCGCTGGCGCTCGATACCCATGCGGTGAAACTCCCAAGACGTCACTCGGGAGAGTCGCTCGGGCGACGGTGGCAGGTACAAGTCGAACGGTCCCGGTGCGCGCTCGCCGAACGTGCGGCACAGCTTCGACCACTGTGCATGCGCCTGGATTCCGGTGATGCGCTGACCGAGGATTGCGGGCAACAGTTCGTGCCAGGGCGAGTTGCTGCGCGGAAGGTGAAGAATTCCCACGTCGCGTTGTGCCTGACGCACTGCCTCGTGCAGCGGTTCGATGGGTTGAGCGGAGACGTGTCGCGCCGCCAGTGCTGACGCATGTGCGGCGAGCCAGTCGCCACCCGGACCGTACGTCGATTCCACGTGAACCCCGTCATCGACAGTGAGCGCAATCGACCCCGGACCGTCGGGTGTGAGCGTGGCACGCTCGATGCGATTGCCGACGATGCGCGTTGTCGGGTCGAACGTGCCGTTGCGCAGCAGGGAGACGTCGTACGTGATGCGCATGGGATTCGCTGCGATGGTAAACCGCCGGTGTCGGCCCCCTGCAACGATGGTCGTCTCTTCCGCCTATGGTGAGGCCATGGCTCAACTCTCGGGACGTCAACTCGCCGAACTCGTCGATCCTTCGCTCAATGCGCTCGGGGTGAAGTACATGCTCGATCCTGAAACGGGGGCGATCGGCAAGGCAGCGGGGTACCCGCGTGGCTTCCCCTTTTATATGGCGGGTCGTGGCGGCGTGCTCGGTGACGTCGATCCCGACGTCATCTACGCAGCGTTCATGTTCTTCGACAAGGAACTCGTGACGTCGGCATGGAACCAGGGGATTGCGGTGGAAGGCCCGGGTCCGGCAAGTCGCCGTTACGCGGGGGCGGCCGATGCATGGGCCGTTGCGAACATGAAGCCGAGTGCCGACTTGCTGCGATTCACCGAACTCGCACGGAAGATCGTCGACGGAGTCGACTCTGCAGGGCTCACTTTGTTTGCCGGGCTGCGCGCCCTCGGGTTGCCGTCGGGTGAGGTCGAGCGCGCATATCGACTCGCCACGTATCTGCGCGAGTTGCGCGGTTGCGTGCACATGCACGCCGTTCGCGCGCAGGGTCTCACGGCATTGCAGGCGATGCTCGCGTCGTCGCACGGCGAACGCATGGCGGGACTGCACGGATACCTACCGCCGGATCCCGACTGCTCGCACCTCGTTGCCAAGCGCGAGCGCGCCGAGGCGCTCACCGATGAGTTGATGGGTGATATTTACGATGCAACGTTGAGCAGTGAGGAGCGAGATGAGTTCGCTCGTGTCGTCGCCGCAGTGACGGCGTTTTTGCAGTAGTGGAGCACATCGGTTGCGCCGCGCGTTTCCGCGCTCGTGAGCGATTGCACATGATTTTTCCCGATTGATTCACAACCGCGCGACGCGGTCCTATGGACGTACCTGAGGTAGCGGAACTCCTCGGGATTTCGCGGCCTCACTGCTACCAAACAATCTCTGAGACGGACTCCGTGGCAGGAATTTCCGTGATCCGAATCGGCCAGCGAATCAAAGTTCCCGCTGCACCTCTGCGTAAGTTGCTTGGAATTGCAGCACCTGGGCAAATGTCCCGCGAAGTCAATGTCAGCTGACGCTTACAAGGCAGTACGCGCTCTTCCCGACGACGTCTGGGGCCAAATTGAGGAAACACGTCTGAGAGTTCCGGCACATCGTCGGCCGAGCGCCGCCCGCGTGCAGCTTGTTCTGCGAGAGATCGCATGGTGCTTTGTTGATGATGTCGGCTATGCCGACCCAACCGTTGCTCAAATCACCTCAACTCTAAAAGATATGTCTGCTGACAGTGTCAGCGAATGCCTAACGGTGCTGAGAGATGCGGGTGTAGTTCCGGTGCTGAGACGGTCCACTCGAGGCTTAAAGGGAAAGCCAGGAAGAGCACCTCGCCGCGGGCTGTCCTTCCACAGCCCTAAGCCAAGTTCCCGATCACGCAGTGTCAGTGCAGTGCGTCGAACGACGGTCCCACAAGAACTGACTATTGACGACCTTCGAGCGAGAGTCGAAGAGCTTGATGAGATGAGTCGGAGTGCGCCTTCACTTGCGGCTCAGCAACGAGCCAGGCTTGAATGGCAATACCTACGTGAGAAGCTTCGTCAACTAGAGAACGTTTAGGGGCGTATTTGTTCGCGGATGGATGCCTCCAGGGTGACCATTGAGATATCACCCCTGTGCTTGTCTGATGCCACAATTCAGAATCCACGGATGCCGCTGCGCAGCGATGATGGCTCCGGAGCTGCTCACCTAGCTACACCCATCGGTCTCTTGTTCGCGCAATCACGTACGTCGCTCCGAAGCCAATAACAATGATGGTGGCCATCAAGCCTGTGGGTGTCATGTTCCTCGGGTATAGATGATCTCGCAATAACGTCATGGCTACGTACGGAACCCACCATCCGAAGGCCAGAAGTGCCAACACGTCAGAGTCGAACTTGGTAGTTCGTTTCTCGTCTCTGGTAGTAGCCCAAGATTCGAATAGTCCTTCGGGAAGAGGAACGACGTTGCCAGTTCCGAGCCTCTTTCGTCGTCCTGCGTAGCGTCCCAGCACGATACTCGCAGCTGAAACTACGAAGCCCCACCTTCCGAATGAAGAATTGGACTCACATGCTGATCCGTCGTAGTCGGCATCCAAGAAGTATCTGTCATAGTCAAACTTGTCAAATTCGGTTTGTGCACGTTCTTTGGTTCCAAAATCGGTACAGTCGAAATCCGCATATGAATGGCGCTTTGACTGCTGCGAAGCGTGTGCTAGTGGACTCTGGGACGAAATTAAACCAAATACAAGTAGAAGAAATGGCACGAATCGCCAGTACCAATTGCTACCGCGTCGTCTTGCCATAAACATTGAATGTAATCTAGGCAATCTCTTGCCGGCAATGCTTGGAGAGCAGAGAGCCACAGTCGGTGTGATTACAAATGTCGTGTGCTGGTGAGACACACCGCAGTCTGACTGGTCGAGGTCTGAGCGCAAGGGGAAAACATCTTGGGCATTGTTACGAGGTACGGCGTCTGCCCCCAACAGTTTGGGGCAATAGTCAATCGTTATGGTCCTGGCGCTAGCCAATGCCAAATTGCTCACCGCGAAGCGGTGCTCCCTTGCGTGCACAGAATTGGATTTAGTAACCCGATGATTAGTCGGTTCACTTGACTCCAGTAAGAAGCGTTTCTCGCTAGCGGTCTTTCTATCTACACTTAGAATTTCGTCAGCTAGAGAATGTTTAAGAGAGTGTTTTAGAGGTGGGTGGGTGGCCCCCCGATGATTTCGAAAAAACCACCCGATGATTCACAGATACCTCATACATGAATTTGACGCCCAAGGAGCGATGGTCCATCGAGATCACAAAAGTGGGTCTACGGCGACGTATGTATACATAACCGGACCACGAGGTGCCGCGGCAGACCCCTGGTCACAAATTCTCATACATATCCACCCGACTTAATGTGTCTTGTGACCCCGGCTTGTGACCCCGAGCGCTATCCGCACTACTTCGATTGTTGAAAGCCTTGCCGTTATTGGCGCGCTCGGAGGGACTCGAACCCCCAACCCTCTGATCCGAAGTCAGATGCTCTATCCATTGAGCTACGAACGCTGGTGCGCCTCAGGATACCGACGCCGTCAGGGCATTCAGTTCGTGCCATCCTTCAGCAATTCTCGAAGTTTGAACTTCTGAATTTTCGTTGCCGACATCGGCCATGAGTCAACAAAGATGACGTCGCGCGGCACCTTAAAGCTGGCGAGCTTGCCGTTGCAGAATGCGATGAGGTCATCTCGACTGGCACTTGCTCCGGCGAGTAGTTGCACGAAGGCAACGGCTACTTCGCCGTACTTCTCGTCCGGCTTGCCGACCACTTGGGCGAGCGCAACGGCGGGATGCCTGCCGAGGAATGCTTCGATCTCGGCAGCGGCGACGTTCTCGCCACCGACCTTGAGCATGTCTTTGATACGACCTCGGTAATGGAGGATGCCGTCGGCATCGAGTCGACCCCAGTCGCCGGTCTTCACCCACCCATCGGCCGCATGTGCGGCGTGCGTTGCCTTTTCGTCCTTGTAATAGCCGACGAACGCCTGGGGGCCACGGAACTGGATCTCACCCTCGGCGCCTGCGTCGAGAGCGATATTCGTATCGGGATCGGCGATGCGAATATCTCCGAAGGTGAGTGCGCGGCCGTTGCAACTGATGCGTTGGCCTTCGGTCATTGATGCTTGCGTGAATCCCACAGTCCCTGCACCCTCGGTGATGCCAAATGTTTGGTGCGTTGCGATTCCTAAAGGAAGCAGCTCTTTCATCTGGAGGTGCGTTTCATGCGGGGCAACCATGACGAGCGACTTCACGAACGACAGGTCGCTCGGCTGGTACCCCGGTTCGCGCAGCATCGGCAAGACGAGCGTGAAAAACCCGGGGTAGAGATGCTCGGGTGTGTGTTGCATGAGATACCTCAGTGCGTGGCCCGGCTCGTGGTGAACGGACGACATGAAACAGGCACCGCGGTCCATGGCCGATAGCGCCAATCCGACCCCTCCGATGTGAAAACACGGAAGAGGGCACCAAATCTTCTCGCCCGGTGCGAGCGACACCTCGACGGGGTAGGACCCCAGCCACGTTTGAGCAAGGTTGCGATGTGTGAGCTGACATGCCTTCGGATGTGCCGTCGTCCCGGAAGTGAACAGCATGAGACAGATGTCGTCCGGTGTGCCCGGGCCCGACAGATCGGTCTCGCTCGGCGAGTAGGAATGTGCAGACGCCCGGAACGCATCGGCGGCGAGCAGCGGCGAGCGCTGCGAGTTGCCGAAAATGACGATGCGCTTCAGCCGGGGTGCGGATGCGAGATCGAGAGCGTTCGGATCGGAGCAGTCGACGAGGTCGGGCAGCGATTCGAACAAGAGGTCAGCGAAGTTGACGTGTTGATCAATGCGATCGGTCGTGAAGAGAATGTCGATGTCGGAGAAGCCAAGGACGTAACCCAACTCGCTGCTCTTGTAACGAGCGTTGATCGGAACGGCGACGGCACCGATCGCCTGTGCCGCCCAGTACGCAACGAGGAACTCGGGGCAATTCGGCATGAGAATGCCGACGTGGCTGCCCTTGCGGATTCCGCCGGCAAGCATTGCCCGGGCGAGGTCGCGCGTGCGGGTGCCGAACTCCGCAAAAGTCAGTTGCTCGTTGTCGATGACGAGGAACTGACGCTGTGCGTGTTCGGCGGTTCGTCGAGCAAGCAACTGCCCGTGTGTGAGCAGATCGTTCATGTCCGGGCGGTGCTCAGGTCCAGACGACACGCTGGTCGACGATTCGGGCATTCTCGAAGGTTCGTCGCCACGATGGCACCCGTCCGTACAGCCCCTCATATGCCTTGAAGTACTCGATGACTTCGGGCCAGTTGAGCGGGTAGAACTCGGTGTAGTTCCAGCTCTTTTTGATCTTGCGGTCGCGATTGATGGCGGATACTTCACCACAAGTGTGCATGGGCCAGTCCTGCGAGCCACGTTGTGTCAGTTCGACGCGAGTATCGGAGCCCATTGACAGCCGCACCTTCGTCGGCGTTCCACGGGACGTCGTGTCGAAATCGATGACGGCATCGCACCGCGCGGTGGCCACCCCGTCAATGACGTGGTAGGCAGCTGCAAACTCGGTTCCCGGGCGGCCACGCCATGCGTATCCGCCCTCGTATCCACCGTCCTCGTACTCGACGAGCCAGTTCAACCACACGTTGTGCAGCTTCGTCATCATTCCCATCTCGTTCCACAGCAAATGGGGACGGCTGTAAATGAAATCGACCATGAACAATCCGCTCACCGGATCACCGTCGATCGTGCCGCGGACTCGCCCCATGTGACTGCGCAGCATCTGCGGATGCTCCATGGCCTCCTGTGCCGGCACCCACCATGTGCTCACTCGACCGACGTGTTCAATGTCGAGTTGTACCTTGCCTTTCGCATCCATCCACTCGTGCCCCGTCGGACTGAACTTCAGTCGGAAACTGTCGCCCTCGTAGGACACCGAATGACCATCTTCGACGATTTTCAGAGGCTCGACTGCCGGTGCCTCGTGAGTCTTGAAAAGAAATGGCCCCTGCACATCGAGCTCGTCGGTCACTTCGTAGATACCGAAGTTGAGCGTGATGCCCTTGTGGCGCCCGTTGACGCCGCGCATGAGTTGATACATGCGTCCCGATTCCCCCGTGCACACGACGAACGGACAGATGAACACCATGCCGAGGTCCGGCATCGGTGTATGGCTCATCCGCATTCCTTCGAGGGTCGGGTCCTCGAGATAACTCTGATACCGCAGCATCACTTTCCCCCATTTCAGAAGTGACTGACACGACGACCGTAGTCCACCACCCCGGATGGCGGGTAAGTCAGACGGTGAGTGCGCGCACGACACCGACGGGCTTGCCGTGTCCGAGGATCGGCTGCTCCCACGTGGCGGGATCGACACCGGAGATGTCGACACCGAGACGTTCGAGTGCGGCACGCATGACGGGTGGTCGTGCGCGGTTGGCACCGTCGGCGATCTTCAACGCAACGGCGCGACCATCGGGTAGTGCAACCGCGTAGACGGCTTCGGCGCCGTCCTTGCCGATCATTCCCGGAACACCCTGCAAGAGCCGCGTGATGTCGCGAGTGGGGCCGCCGAGCATCTCCGGATGACGACGGATCGCGTCGGCGACGGTGCCGGCCGGGGTGGTGGGACTTGCCATCGCAATGGTACGAAATGCGCGGGCAAGACCGACAAGTGACAGTGCGTGCGCGGGTGCGCCGCAGCCGTCGACACCGATGTGCGCGGCGGGTTCGCCGGCGAGAGAAGGAATCGCATCGGTGATGCGTTGTTGCAGCGGATGATCGACGTTGAGATAGCTCGCATCGGTCGGCCATTCGTTGATGTGGCAGGTGAGCAACATGCCCGAGTGCTTGCCCGAGCAGTTCATCTGCAGCGACGAACGTTGCCGTCCGGCACGAATGGCGGCCTCGGCTTCACCGGCGTCGAGCGGGTAGTCGACGACGTTGGCCAATGCGGAGTCGTTGACGCCGGCGCGACCGAGGATGTCGGTGACGGCAGCGAGATGCTCGGGGCGGCCATCATGGCTCGCGCACACGACGGCGAGAAGATGAGCAGGCAAGGTGAGTCCCGACGCAACCATCGCCGTTGCTTGCAGGGGTTTCATCGACGAACGCGGATACACGATGGTCGAGGGATCGCCGATGCTGAATGCGACCGACCCGTCACGATCGAGTGCGACGAGCGCCCCGTAGTGCAGCGATTCGACGATGCCGCTGCGGGTGGTGACGGCGATGGGTGCGAAGCGTTCCGTCACTGCGTCGCACCGGGTCGGACGACGGCGAGGTTGTAAAAGCGCACCGTGCGCGAGTCGCTGCGGGTGATCGTCACCTTCAATCGGCAGTTGCCGGCCGTCGCGAAACGCAATCGCTTGCTCGACAGCACGCTGCACGTGCGGCGGCTCTTCGCCGTGGGGCTGATGTCGGTGCGTGCAACGCCGTCGAGGCTGACGTTGAGTCGGGTGAGCAGTAGACGCGGAGCAATCGTCGAGTTGACGTTGAACACGGGCGTGGTGAACGTGCGCAGATCGCTGAGCGACGTACCCCACGCACCGTTGGCACCCATCCGCCAGAAGTACGTGGTGTTCGGAAGCACACCGGAGATCGGCATGCTCACTGCCGCCGGCTCGGTCGACTGCACCTGACCGAACACCCCGCTCGCATCGATGGTGGCGAAGTCGGGCGTACGCGACACCTGGAAGAAGACCTCGGCGGGAACGACCGACGACACCAGTCCGGTGAGCACGGCAGCGTCGGATGCAACCTCGACAGCCTCACCCGGCGAGAGCAACGGTGTGTTCACTCCGGTCGTGAACGAGAGGATCTCGGCGGTGGGGAACAACGTGCTCGCCGCACCGTCGATCGTGCCGTACGCGACACGGTAGTAATACGTGCGATCGGTTTCGAGACCGTCGATGTCGAGAGCGATCGACGTCGACGCGGCAGTCGTCGTCACGGTCGCGTTGGCGACTCCGACGTTGCCGAGCGATTCTGGGGCGGTACCGATCGCCACCGTTGCAGTGAGGTTGGGCAGCGCGTTGGGAATGGTGCCGCGGATGCGGGCGAACGTCGGGCCAACGGCAACCGTGTTGCTCACACTCGTCGGCGGCAGGGATGCCATCGCGGCGAGCGACGTCGCGCGGTTGACGAGATCGGGGAAAGCGGTGGGAATGAAGCCTGTCATCGACGGTGTGAACGAACGTGCACACGGTCCGGACGCGGCCGAGTTGATGCCGATGAGCACCGTTTCCGTACCGACTTGGGTGATGACGGGGCCGCCGCTGTCACCGGCGCAAATTCCGGAGAACGAGGTTTGCGACGCGCTGAACGACCCGTTCCACGGCTGATTCGGGAACAGGGGCTGGTCGATGACGTTCGGTACGGCTGCCGAGCCGCTCGTCGGGGTGGTGCGGCCGTAGCCGAGGAACGACACGACGCGGCGCTCGTTCATGAACGCCTGAACTTCGGCAACCGTGGCGAGACGTGAAATGGTCCCGCCGGGCATGTCCATCGGCAGAACGAGAAATGCGATGTCGTCACCCTGTGACAACTGGCCGACACGTCGCCAGCCGTTCACCGTGATCGTCGCGCTTTGGGCGATGACCTGCGGTGAGAGAGCGACGTTCGCGCCGGGGAGCGAGATTTGGATCGGCTGATTGCTGACGTTGCCCGCCATGTCGGTGACGCAGTGACCGGCGGTGATGACGACGCGCGGCGTCCACAAGGCACCGCTGCACACCGCGTCGGGCATCAGCAGTCGCACGACGGCGCCGTTGCCCACTGCGGGAGCACCGCCAACGACGGCGGATACTTGCGGCACGGCGACCGGCACGAACGTGAATGCCGCAAGACTCGCAATGAATCGTCGCACCCGCACGACGTCAGGCTAGAAGTGGATGAGCCCCGAAATCGTCCTCGTTACGCTGAGGACATGAGCTTCGACACACCGCCGCCCGACCTCGCCAAAATCGTTGCCGCATGGGAAAAGTGGGAAAAGGGTGAGGAGCAGCCCGGACGTACACTCGCCTCGATGAAGACTGCGGGCCTCGCCACCGTTCTCAGTCAACTCGTCGATGCCGGTTGGTTGCCGCGCAGTTGATCCCGCGCTGCGACGAGTCATCGACGCCCCACATGAATGCGCAATGACGTGAGCGGTGCCGTGCGACGTCCCGGCGGACGACAGACGCTGCCGCGACCGGTGCAATGGTCGGAGGTCACCGAGCCGCTGTGGGAGCGCATCGACCGCGACATCTTGAGGGATTTCCCGCACATCACCGAGTCGGTGCGCAAACATCGGCCCGATCCGACGATGCAAGTGCCGCCGGCCGAAGCGAACCCGTCGGCGGTTCTCGTCACGCTCGTCGACGATGCGCGCGGTCCGAGCGTGCTGCTCACCCGACGCGCCGAGTGGCTCTCGACGCACAAGGGGCAGATCGCCTTTCCCGGCGGGCGGTTGGAACCGGGGGAATCGTCGCTGGCGGCAGCGCTGCGCGAGGCTCGCGAAGAAATCGGTCTCGAGCCGCACGTGGTGACACCGATCGGTGAGCTCGTCGCGCACCGCACGGTGTCGAGTGCGAGTCACATCATTCCGCACGTCGCGGTGGCACAGACTCTGCCCGACGCGTACGTGCCGAGTCCGGAGGTGGACCGTGTGTTCACCGTGCCGCTCGTGGATCTCGTCCGCCCCGACACCTTCGTCGAGGAGCACTGGGTGTTCCCCGACCGCGAAGTGCGCGTGCCGTTCTTTTACCTCGACGATGAAACGATCTGGGGTGCCACTGCGCGGATGTTGCAGGCGCTCATCGGGGTGGTCACGGCCCCGCGGTGAGCCGCACCGCGTGGAAGAACACGATCACCCACGCATCGCACCGCAGGCGGAAGCTGCCGCGACGTTTCGCGCACACCGACTGCAGATCGCGCTGGAACTGATCGTCGATGGCGGCACGCAGCACCGCGTTCCATGCGGGCCCACCGTGAGCGGCGCGCAACCAGTAGTTGCGGTAGGCGAAGTCGTGTCGTTCGCACGGCAGACGGAAGTTGAACGAACGCCCCTCGCTGCCGAGCAGGGGAGCCGAGCAGCCGTCGGTCGTTGCGTCGAAACGGTGCAGTCGCACGGCGCGTGAACGTTCGAGGCGAAAGCGGTCGAGCGGTGTGGCGAACACGATGCGCTGCAGCGCCTCGTCGGCCGACTCCGTTGCTGCGTGTGCGCGGCGCACCACCGGCGACGGTGACGGCGGCGTGGCGGGAGCGATGATCGTGGCAACTGCGACGAGGACGCATGCCGCAATGTGATGAATGCGGAATCGACCGTCGTTTTGATGATTGCGTCGCAAGTGTCGGCACCTCCGTGCGTCGTGCGCACGCAGGTGTGTGCCGTCGCCCGGGACGGCGACGTCATCGGATCATGCAGACCAGGAACTCCGCAGAGGAGTCCGTCGGAGCAGCCGTGCCGGCGCGGCATTGCCGGCGCAAACTCGTCAGCGCACGGCGCGCAGCGTATGGATCATCTCGATCGTGCCGAGTGCCGCTTCGAAACCCTTGTTCGTCTCGTCGGGACGCGAGCGATCGTTGGCCTGCTCGACGTTCTCCACCGTGAGCACACCGAAACCGACGGGAATTCCGGTATCGATCTGCACGCGCATGATGCCCTCGGCGCACGGGCCGGCGACGTATTCGAAGTGGCTCGTCTCGCCGCGGATGACCGCACCGAGGGTGACGAGACCGTCATAGCGACCCGACGTCGCCATGGTGTTTGCCATGATCGGAATTTCGTAGGCACCGGGAACCCACGCGACCGTGACGTTGCGGTCCGAAACGCCGCGCGACTCGAGCGCACGGGTGGCCCCGTTGAGCAGCGCGTTCACGATGTACTCGTTGAACCGCGAGCACACGATGCCGATGCGGAGGCGCTTGTTCATCCGTGCCGCTTGTAGTGCATGGTCGTCGAATCGGTGCGTTTTCATTTCAGTCTCCTCCGTTGAGCAGGTGTCCCATGCGGTCGCGCTTCGTGCGCAGATAGTCGGCGTTCTCGCTCGTGCGACCGACTTCGAGCGGCACGCGTTCGACCACGCTCAGCCCGTAGCCGGCGATGCCGCCGTACTTCGCCGGGTTGTTCGTCATGAGGCGCAGGTCGCGCGCACCGAGGTCGGCGAGGATCTGCGCACCGATGCCGTACTCGCGGCTGTCGATCGGCAAGCCGAGCTTGACATTCGCGTCGACCGTATCGAGGCCCTCGTCCTGCAACGAGTACGCATGAATCTTGTGGCCGATACCGATGCCGCGGCCCTCGTGGCCGCGCAGGTACACGACGACACCGCGACCTTCACGCGCAATGGTCGCCATCGCCTCGTGCAGTTGCGGACCGCAGTCGCAGCGGCGGCTGGCGAACACGTCGCCGGTGAGGCATTCGCTGTGCACGCGGGTGAGCACGGGCGATCCGTCGCCGACGTTGCCGAGTACGAACGCGAGGTGCTCGATGCCGTCGAGCGTCGAGCGGTACGCGACGCACTCGAATGCGCCCCACTGCGTGGGGACGCGCGCAGAACTGATGCGCTCGACGAGACGCTCCTTGTGGCGGCGATAGTCGATGAGCTCGGCGATCGAGGAGATGAGTAGACCGTGCTGCTTCGCAAATTCGATGAGTTCGGGCAATCGCGACATCGTTCCGTCGTCGTTCTGAATTTCGCAGATGACGCCTGCCGGTTGGCAGCCCGCCATGCGGGCGAGATCGACCGCGGCCTCGGTGTGTCCGGCGCGCTTCAGCACGCCTCCTTCGCGGGCACGCAACGGAAACACGTGACCCGGTCGGGCGAACGCCTCGTATCCGACCGTCGGGTTCGCGAGCGCGCGGATGGTGGTGGCGCGGTCGGCGGCGGAGATACCCGTGGTCGTACCGTCAAGCAGGTCAACCGAAATGGTGAATGCCGTGCGGTGGCTCTCGGTGTTGTGGTCGACCATCATCGGCAGGCGCAGGTCGTCGCAGCGTTCTCCGGTGAGCGGCGCAACGACGACACCCGACGTGTGGCGCACGATGAACGCGATCTTCTCGGTCGTCACGTGTTCGGCCGCCATGATGAGGTCGCCCTCGTTCTCGCGGTCCTCGTCGTCGACCATCACGATCATCTCGCCGCGACCGATTGCGGCGATGACGTCCTCGATGGGTGCGAATGCGGGATGGCTGCTCATCGTGTTTGCTCCGGTTTCGTGAGATCTGCGGCATCGACGACGATTTCGACGTCGCGGCCGTACGTGGTGACGCTGCGGAATCGGCCACGCATGACGTCGCCGAGCACACCGTGTGCATCGCCGACGAACGCGGGCACGCGCTTGCCGGGTTCGGCGAGCGTCGGTGCGATGTGGAAGACGTAACGATTGACGAGACCCGCCTCATGGAACGACGTGGCGACGCGTGCGCCACCCTCGACCATCAACTGGACCACTCCGTCGCGGCCGAGATGGTCGAGCAGGTCGGGGAGCGGTCCCGACCATTCGGTGCACGGATGGATGCGTGCACCCGCGGGAGCACTGCCGAGCACGATGCGCCGCGGTGACGGTCCGTCGGCATCGCGCACGGTGAGCTGAGGGTCGTCGGTACGTACGGTGCCGGCACCGACGAGGATCGCGTCGCTCTCGGCACGCAGTTCGTGCACGCGACGGCGCGCTTCGGTGCCGGTGATCCACGGCGACTGCGGATCACCCGACGTGATCGAACCGTCGACCGTCATCGCCATCTTCAGCACCACCCACGGCCGCGACGTGCGGCGGTGGTGCAGGTACGGGGCGAGTTGTTCGTGGATGTCGTCGTGCAGCACGCCGGCGAGCACGTCGATGCCTGCGTTGCGCAAACGTTCGATGCCGGTTCCCGACACGCGCGGATCGGGGTCGTGCACGCCGACGACGACACGACTGACGCCCGCGTCGATGATCGCCTCGGTGCACGGACCGGTGCGCCCGGTGTGGTTGCACGGCTCGAGCGTGGAATACACGGTGGCGCCGCGGGCTGCGTCGCCGGCTTGACGCAGTGCATGGATCTCGGCGTGCACGTCGCCGGGTGCGTGGGTGTGGCCGACGAAACGGCGACCGTCCGCGGCAACGACGACGGCACCCACCCACGGGTTGGGCCTGCTGATGAGACGCGCGCGCGATGCGGCATGCATCGCAACACGCATCAACTCGTCGTCGATGTGTTGCATGTTCCTTCCTGCTTCCATCCGGACTGTGACCGTCGGCCCCGGAGTTTCACCGAGTCAGTCCCGCACCGTGAAGTGCGGGAGTCGCGGGCTGTACCGCCGATAGGGAATTTCACCCAACCCTGCAAGAAATTCGTATTGTGGCCCCGCCTCGCGGCGGTGCGTCGATCAGGCTACCGACGACGCAACACGACGGGCTTCGGTCACCGTGAGGGCGACGACGGCGCCGATGACGAGTGCGGCACCGACGACGATGCGCCCGGTGAGGCTCTCCGACAGGAACATGACGCCGGCGGCGATCGTCACCACGGGCTCGACCGTCGAGGCAACTGCGGTGGGCCCGGGGCCGACACGCTTCATCGCGGCGAAGAACGCACCCATCGACATGATCGTGCCGACCACGGCGATGACGAGCACGTTGCTCCACCCCAGAACCGAACTCGGGAACGTGAAGTCGAGGCTCGCAACCGGCAGCGCCCACATGACGATGTATCCGGCGAGTGCGCCGAACAAGATGACGGTGAGTCCGGTGATGCCGTCGTAGCGCGGCATGATGCGCGACGACAGCACGACGTAGAACGAATACGTCACCGCACCGGCGAGCGTGAATGCGACACCGTCGGCCTGTGCTCCCGACACGCTTCCCGCCGTCAACGACACACCGGCGACAGTGGCGACGAGACACACCGAGATGATGCGGTTCGGTCGGTGGCGCAGCAACAGCCAGGCGAGCAGCACGGTGATGACGGGGAAGCAATAAAAGATGACGGAGACCAAACCGCTCGGCATGCGTTCGATCGCACCGAAGTAGAAGAACGACTGCATGCAGAAGCCGAAGAAGCCGAGCAGGAAGATCTGGAGCAGGTCGGTGCCGCGCGGCCAGCGCAGGTGCCCGACGCGCACCGTGCGCACGACGAGCAACAACGGAGCGGCGAGTGCGAAACGGGCGAGCATCAATCCGCGACTGTTCGCGCCGTCGTCGTAGGCGTTCACGGAGAACACGGGGTTGATGCCGTACAAGCCCGCCGACATGAGGGCGAGCGAGATGCCGACGACGCGCGGGTTACCGCGCACGTTGCGCCTTTGCGCGGTCGGCGCGAATCACCCGACGGAACACGACGGTGAAGATGACTACAAGCCCCGCGATGATGAGGCCGAACACTGCGTACTGCAGGGCGCCACCCCGGTCGCCGGCCTGCTCGGGTTCACTGCCACAACCGGGCTTCGGTAACAGGCCGATGCACTGCGACGGCTCGTTCTCGAGGTTGTAGTTGAAATCGGGGGGAAGCGTGTCGTCGCTGAACGGCACGGTGAGATGCAACATGCGCCGTCCAGTCTCGCACGACGGGATCGTGAAATCGGGTCGGGAACTACTCTCGTGACCGATGGCGCGCCACACGACAGTCCTCGTCGTCGACTTCGGCGCCCAGTACGCGCAACTCATCGCCCGCCGGGTGCGCGAGGCGCGGGTGTACTCGGAGATCGTTCCGCACCGCATCACCGCCGCGGAAGTCGAACGGCGCCGGCCCGCGGCGATCATCCTGTCCGGCGGACCGAAGAGCGTGCACATCGACGGGGCGCCGCAGCTCGATCCGGCGATCTACGACCTCGGCATTCCGATCCTCGGCATCTGTTACGGCAGCCAGCTCATCGCCCAACAACTCGGCGGCACCGTCGGGCGGGGTGATCGCGGCGAATACGGTCGCACGACCCTCACGCGCAGCGGCGACTCGCGTCTGCTCGCGAAAGTCCCCGCCACTGCCGACGTGTGGATGAGCCACTTCGATGCGATCACCCGCGCACCCGACGGTTTTCGCGTCACGGCATCGACGAACGAAGCACCGGTCGCGGTGCTCGAGAACGACGAGCGACGCGTGTGGGGTGTGCAGTACCACCCCGAAGTGGTGCACTCGCAGGCCGGTCAGGCGGTGATCGAGACGTTCCTGTACGACTGCGCCGGGATTGCACCCGAGTGGACGATGGACTCGATCATCGAACGACAGATAGCGGCGGTGCGCGAGCAGGTCGGCGGCGCGCGGGTCATCTGCGGGCTCTCGGGAGGCGTCGACTCGGCGGTGGCCGCCGCTCTCGTGCACCGGGCGATCGGTGCGCAACTCACGTGCGTGTACGTCGACACGGGGCTGATGCGCGAGAACGAGAGTGCGCAAGTTGTCGAGACGTTCCAGCGCAACATCGGCATCGAACTCGTGCACGTCGATGCGGCCGACGAGTTCTTCGCCAACCTTGCCGGCGTCACCGACCCCGAGCGCAAGCGCAAGATCATCGGCGAAACCTTCGTGCGCGTCTTCGAACGTCACACCGGCGGCATCACCGATGCGACGTTCCTCGTGCAGGGCACGTTGTACCCCGACGTCATCGAGAGCGGGGGAGCCGACGGCACCGCATCGGTGATCAAGAGCCACCACAACGTCGGTGGGTTGCCCGAAGACATGGCCCTGCAGTTGTGCGAACCGTTGCGCGAGTTGTTCAAGGACGAAGTGCGCGCGATGGGCACGCAACTCGGTCTGCCCGACGAGATCGTGTGGCGTCAGCCGTTCCCCGGCCCCGGGCTCGGTGTGCGGATCATCGGCGAGGTGACGCGGGACAAAGTGGCGATGTTGCGCCGCGCCGACGCGATCGTGCGCGAAGAAGTGCATCGCGCCGGACTCGAGCGGTCACTGTGGCAGGCGTTCGCCGTACTCGCCGACATTCGTTCGGTCGGTGTCATGGGTGACGAGCGAACGTACGGTCACCCGATCATCGTGCGCGCGGTGACGAGCGACGATGCAATGACGGCCGACTGGGCGCGCCTGCCGTACGACCTGCTCGAGACGTTGTCGTCACGGATCATCAACGAAGTGCCGGGGATCAACCGCGTCGCCTACGACGTCACCTCAAAACCCCCGGGGACAATTGAGTGGGAGTGATGCCGAAGGCATCACTCCCACTCAATCAATAGGCACGTGTGGGTGGTGACACCCTTAGGCATCACTCCCACTCAATAGATAAATGCGTATGGGTGGTGACACGTGTGGGTGGTGTCGCGGCAATGCGGTACGTGAACTCGTGCGCGTGATGCTCGGACAGCCCACCCCATAACGTCCTCGCGACTGTGCGGCAACGACGGGTGTCCTCATTCACGCTGGCTCAATGGGGCCGCGGATGGCCAGTGGCCGGGAGGCCTTGTCATCGAACCGTAATAAATGGGTAGACTTCCGTCATCGTGATTCGGACCGCCATTGGGCGCGTGCTGACCTCCCGCGCAAGCCGCTTCGCGGCTGTGATGGGTTTCACCGTGACGGGGATGCTTGTCGCCCCGGCCGGGACGGTGCGCGCCGACTCCGTTGACGACCAGCGCCGCCGGGTTGCCGAGATCGTCGACGAACTCGAGCGAATTGCCTCCCAGGCCGACTCCCTCGGTGAGCGTTACGCCGACACCCTTGCCGAGCAGGAAACGATCGAGGGCAAGATCCGCGAGACCGAGGTACGGATCTTCGACAAGCAGCGTGAACTCGCAGCCATGCAGGCCGATCTCTCGAATGCCGCGAAACGGTCGTTCGTCTCCGGCGGATCGGCGGGCAGCCTGTCGAGCATCCTCGGCGGCAGCGGTGGCATGGCCGACGCCGTGAAGAAGGCGTACCTCGGGTCGGTGGCCATGAACTCGGGCGCCGCGAACACCGACCGCCTGCAGGGCCTCATCGACGACATTGCCAAGGAGCGTTCCGCGCTCGAGAAGCAAAAGCGCGACCTTGCCAGCCTGGGCACCTTCCTCATCACCCGCCTCGCCGCGGCCGAGTCGCTCGTCGACCAATACGAACTCACCCGCTCCGACGCGTTGCGTCAGCTCGGTTCGCTGCTTACCGAGGAGGAACGCCGGCGCGCATCGGAAGCCGAGTCGCTCGCCCAGCGCGAATCCGACCGGTTGCGCAACTCGATCAAGGTGACGGCACCGTCGCCCCAAGCCGGCGTTGCAATCAAAGCGGCACTGTCGCAGTTGGGCGTGCGCTATCGCTGGGGCGCATCGAGCCCGGGCAACGCCTTCGACTGCTCGGGTCTCACGCAGTGGGCATGGAGCAAAGCCGGCGTGTCAATTCCGCGCGTGTCACGCTCGCAATACTCGGGTCTCACCCGCGTATCCACGTCGCAAGCGCAACCCGGTGACCTCTTGTTCTCGCAAACTTCGTTCTTCCACGTCGGCATCTACCTCGGCAACGGGCAGATGATCCATGCGCCGCGCACCGGCGACGTCGTGAAGATCAGCACGGTGACGTGGTCGCGTGTGCTCGGCGTCGGTCGACCGAAGTAACTCTCCGCTCCGGTTCCCCGGGGTCAACGACCGCGCACGGTACATTCGGCGTCGTGGTCGCACCGTCGGATGCCGCGACACTCGCCGGGTGGAGTGCCCGATCATTCACGTTCGACGGTGTCACTCGTGTGAGCTACCGCAAGGGGAGCGGACCCGGTGTCGTCGTCATCCACGAGATTCCCGGCATCACGCCGACAGTCATGCGGTTCGCCGAGGACGTCGTTGCCGCAGGCTGCACGGTGGAGATGCCGTTGCTCGTCGGCGAGGTCGGTCGCGAACCGAGCGGCGCATACATGGCGGCGTCGGCGACGAAGGTGTGCATTTCGCGCGAGTTCACGACGTGGGCCACGGGTCGCACGTCGCCGGTCGTGTCCTGGTTGCGCGCACTCGGACAACGCCTGCACGCCGACGCCGGCGGCCCCGGCATCGGCGCGGTGGGCATGTGTTTCTCCGGCGGTTTCGCGCTCGGCATGATGCTCGACGACACGATGATCGCACCCGTTCTGTCGCAGCCGTCGTTGCCGTTCGCGTTCGGTGCGCAACGCCGCGCCGACATCGGGCTGTCGCCCGACGATCTCGAACGCGTCGTGCAGCGCGCAGCCGACGGATGCCAGGTGCTCGGGTTGCGGTACTCGGGCGATCGCCTCGTCGGCTCGCGTTTCGAGACGCTCACCGAGTTGCTCGGCGAAGCGTTCATCGCCGTTGAATTTCCCTCACAACACAAAGCGGATCATTCGGTGCTCACCGAACAGCGCCGCGATGCCGGCGTCGCCGCAGTCCTCGCTTTTCTCGCCGACAAGCTGCACACTGCCGCACGCTGATTCGACCCGCTGCGGGTCGCTGCATGAGAGGCCCGCCGACACCGCGCACAGGCGAGAACTAAGGTCTCTCGCGGGGGAAAGCAATGGCTGCACATGGCGGGAATGACGCTGCCCGCGGAGGGCCCGCGCCGGTGAGCGACTGGGCGCGCGACTTCGACCATCTGCACCCTGCGTACAACGCCAACGTCCACGCCATCTGGGATGAACTGCGCGGCACGTGCCCGGTCGCGCACACCGAGCGGTACGGCGGCACGTGGTTGCCCGTGCGTCACGAAGACGTGAGTGCCATCGCGTACGACACCACCCACTTCTCGTCGATGGCGGTCGTCGTCAGCCCGATCAAACCGACGGGTGAGTTGCGTCCGATGGGTGGTGCGCCGCCGATCACGTCCGATCCGCCGTTCCACCACCATGCGCGACGCGTCCTCTTGCCCGCGTTCTCACCGCAGAAAGTGGCGCGCATGGAAGACGAGGTGCGCGAGTTCTGTCACGACCTCATCGATCGCATGGGTGACGCCGACGTCGTCGACGCCGCCGACCAGTTCGCCAAGCACATTCCACCGGCGGTCATCGCCCACATGCTCGACCTTCCGCTGGAAGACGGCGAGATCTTCCGCGATTTCGTCCACACCGCACTCGAGAGCCAGGCCGAGAGCGACGAGTTGCGCGAAGCCGGATGGATGCGCATGAACGACTACATCGAGGGTCACATGCGTGACCGCGCGGCGAATCTCGGTGACGACCTGCTCAGTTACCTGCTCACCGTGCAGTTCGACGGCAAGAACCTCTCGCACGAACACGTGCGCGGCACGATCGTGCTCATGCTCGTCGCCGGTATCGACACCACGTGGAGCGGCATCGGCAGCACCCTGTGGCACTTCGCCGGTCACCGCAACGATCTCGAACGACTGAACGCAGAACCCGGGTTGCTGCCCGTCGCCATCGAAGAGATGCTCCGTGCCTACGCACCCGTCACCATGGCGCGGGTCGTCGTCGAGGACGTCGAGATCGGCGGTTGTCCGATGAAACCCGGTGACTGGACGCTGCTGCCGTTCCCCGCGGCGAATCGCGATCCCGCCGTGTTCGATCGTGCCGATGAAGTGATCATCGACCGCGAGATCAACCGTCACGCCGCCTTCGGGTTGGGAATTCACCGCTGCATTGGGTCAAACTTGGCGCGTATGGAAATGCGCGTCGCACTCGACACCTTCACCCGGCGCTTCCCGTCATTCCGCCTCGACGACCCCGCCGCCGTCACGTGGAGCGTGGGGCAGGTGCGCGGTCCGCGCAGTCTCCCGATCCGTATCGAACGTCGCGCCGCACGCCCGGCGCCACGGCGGTGAGCGCCGCCGCTCGCGCGCGGTCACTCGACCTCTCGCAGCTCAACCCCGACCAGCGCGACGCCGTCGAATACGACGGCGGTCCGTTGCTCATCATCGCCGGTGCGGGTTCGGGCAAGACCCGCGTGCTCACGCACCGCATCGCGCACCTCATCGGGCGCGGCATCCACCCGATGAACATCCTCGCCATCACCTTCACGAACAAGGCGGCCGAAGAGATGCGCAGCCGCGTGCGCAGCCTCGTCGGTGAAGTTGCCGACAAGATGTGGGTCGGCACGTTCCATGCGGCCTGCGTGCGGATCCTGCGCGGCAACGCGGAGAAACTCGGATATCCGAGCGCGTTCACCATCTACGACTCGGCGGACTCGCAGCGGCTCATCAGCTACGTCATTCGCGATTTCAACCTCGACGCAAAGCGGTACCCGGCGCGCGCGGCGCAGGCGCGGATCAGCTTGTGGAAGAACGAACTCGTGTCACCGGCACGTGCCAACGACGATGCGGTCGGTCCGTTCGAGAAGAAGTACGCCGAGGTGTACGCCGAATATCAACACCGCCTGAAGCGCGCCGGCGCGATGGACTTCGACGACCTGCTCGTCAACGTCGTCACGTTGTTCCGCGAGCACCCTGGCGTGCTCGCCTCGTACCAGGACCGCTTCAAGCACGTGCTCGTCGACGAGTACCAGGACACGAACGTCGCACAGAACGAGATCGTGCTGCTCATCGGCAAGGAACACCACAACGTGTGCGTCGTCGGCGACACCGACCAGTCGGTGTACCGATTCCGCGGTGCCGACTTCCGCAACATCCTGCAGTTCGAACGGGCCTTCCCCGATGTGTACACGGTGATCCTCGCCCAGAACTACCGCAGTACGCAGACCATCCTCGATGCGGCCAACGCCGTCATCATGAACAACATCGAGCGCAAGCCGAAGGAGTTGTGGACCGAGGTTGGCACGGGCGACAAGATCGTGCGCTACTACGCCGATGACGAGTACGACGAGGCACGATTCGTCACCGCCGAGTTGTCGCGCCTGCACGAGCGCGACGCGCGCAACTGGCGGGAAATGGCGGTGTTCTACCGTACCAACGCGCAGAGCCGCGTCATCGAAGAACATCTCATCGATGCCGACGTGCCGTACCGGATCATCGGCGGCACGCGGTTCTACGACCGTCGCGAAGTGAAGGATGCCATCGCGTACCTGCGGTGCATCGTCAACGAGTCGGACGAAGTGAGCATCCGCCGCGTGATCAACGTGCCCAAGCGCGGAGTTGGCGACACCAGTCTCGACAAGGTCGGCGCGTTCGCCGCCGAGCGCGGCATCGGTTTGTCGGTCGGGCTGCGCATGGCGGCCGATGCCGGCGTCGGTGGTGCGGCGTTGAAGGGAATTCGTGCGTTCATCGAACTCACCGACCGACTCCGCGGCGAACTGTCGGAGGGACCGGCCCACGTGCTCGCCGAAGTACTCGAATCCAGCGGCTATCTCTCCGAGTTGCGCGCCGAGGACACGATCGAAGCGCAGGGACGGCTGGAGAACCTCGACGAACTCGTCGGTGCCGCCGAGGAATTCCCCGACGTCAACGACTTTCTCGAGAAGGTGTCGCTCGTTGCCGACACCGACGAAATCGCCGGCGACGATCGTCTCCATCTCATGACGCTGCATGCGGCAAAAGGTCTCGAATTTCCGGTCGTATACATCATCGGCATGGAAGAGGGTGTGTTCCCACACAGCCGAGCGCTCGCCGATCCCACCGAACTCGAAGAAGAACGTCGCCTCGCATACGTCGGCATCACGCGCGCCGAAGAGTCGCTGTATTTGTCGCATGCGTGGAGCCGCAATCTGTACGGCTCGAGCCAGTACAACCCGCCGTCACGCTTCCTCGAAGAGATCCCCGCGGATCTGCTCGACCGCAAGGGCAACGTCGACACGGGTGCCGACGAGGGTCGCGGCCGTCATCGTGAAACGACGTCGTGGGGCGACCGTGAGGTACCGGCGTTCCGTGGCAAGCAGCGCAGCGTCAGCGCGGCACTCGGCGATGCCGTACGCGCTGCAGCGGCCCGCGAGCCGCGTCGCGACCACGGTCTGCGCATCGGTGATGACGTGCATCATCCGGTCTTCGGCGAGGGCATCATTCTCGACATCTCCGGCACGGGGGAGAACGCCGAAGCGACCGTGCGCTTCCAAGGTGCCGGCACGAAAGTTCTCGCGTTGGGATGGGCACCGTTGACGAAGCGCTAGCGCTTCGCCAACGGTGCCCACATAGACACGTCGCCACCAAGCGCTAGCGCTTGGTAAGAGGAGCCCCAATCAATACGTCGCCACGAAGCGCTAACGCTTCGCTGCTTTTAGCGGTCGCGCATGCCGAACGCACTGCGCAGCGGCGGCACTTCGCGCACGACGAAGCGGTCGATCGCGAGCACGAGCAAGATCGACAATCCGAGTAGCGGCATCACCGTGCCGAGCGCGACGGCGGTGACGATGACTGTGCGGGTGAGACGCACATCAACCGGTCGGCGAGGAAAGCCGAGCGAGCGGCGCGGACGACGGCGCCAGTACATCACCATCGCCGACAGCGACGACACGACCGCGGCGATGCACGCCACGCCGAGCACGACGCCGTTGACGACACCGAGTTGGCGTCCCATGTGCGAGTTCACTCCCCACACCGTGGCGCGGGCGAGCGAACCGTACGTGGTGTTCCAGCCCAGCTCCTGCACGACGTCGCCCGAGTACTGGTCAATGTGCAGGGTGCGTTCGTCCTGTGCCGGCGACGGCCACGCATTGACGACGCTGTACACGCCGGTGGCGTCCCACGGAACGGCGATCGAAAACCCGGGCAACATTCCCTGCTTGCGGGCAATCGCCGCCACCTCGTCGATCGACAACGGCTGCGGTGATGTTGCCCCGGTGTCCGACGTCGGAACGGTGCTGCGCTTCGTCGCCCACGTCACGGGAAAGCCGGCAGTTTGTCGTTCGCTGAGTGCGACGGGATTCGAGCGCGGTTCGGGTGGAGTCTCGTAGCCCGCACCCGAGCGTTCGAGCACGCTGCCCCAGATTTCCTCGCCCCAAAAACCCGACCACGGTAAACCGGTGACGACGAGGTACACGAGAACGGGGGCGAGCAATGCACCGGAGCGACGGTGAATACCGCGGGGCACCGTGCGCCGCGAGGCAACCGTGCGCGGCGTCGATTCGCGACGTCGCGGCCACCACAGGTAGGTGCCGGTGAGCGCCATGATGACGGCCCACCCGCCGGCCATCTCAACGAGGTAGTCGCCCCAGCGGCCCATCCACAACGTGCCGTGGATCTGCGTCGCGACGTAATCGATGCGCGTGTCGTTGTCGATGTGACCGCGAACGTCGGCAGTGGTCGGATCGACGTACACCGACAGACTGCGTCCGTCGACGTCGGTGATGTCGACCTGCGTGCTGCGGCCCGCATCGCGCGGCGGCACGACGCTGTCGACGAATGCATCGGGGTGGGCAACGAGTACCGCATCGATGAGCTCATCCGTCGGCAACGTTTGTGCCGCGGGGAAGTCGAGGTACAACATGTCGCCGTACGCCCAGCGCTCAATCGTCGGCTTGAGAAGAATGATGAAGCCGGTGGATGCCAGCGTGATGAGAATCGGCAGCACGAACCACGCGGCATAGAAGTGCCACCGCCATGCGGCGCGAAAACGCAACGAACGATCGAGATGCGGATCAACGGTGCCGATTGCGTCGGTGTCGTTGCCGATGCTCGCGATTCTGCCGTTCGTGATGTCGTCACTCACGATGTCGCCGACTGCGTCCCGCCGGGAGCGTTGCTCCCGTTGCTTTGCGCCGATTCGTGATTCGATGCGGGTCGTATTCGTCGTGCATGCACCACCTTGACGAGTTGCCCCGCCGAGTACACC
>JBIIUH010000037.1:0-13193 GCA_044340075.1 Ilumatobacteraceae bacterium
AAGACGAAACTCGTTGCCCTGCGCGAACGGGTCGCCGAGCTCGAGTCCTTCGACGAACGGGCCGCGGAGCTCGATGCGCGGCGCACCGCCGCACGCCGCCGGGTGGCCACAGCCGCAGCTGCCGTCGGCGCGGCCCGTCGTGCGGCGGCGCCGTCGCTCGCCAAGGCCGTGCAGAAGGTGCTGCGCACCCTGGCGATGCCGCATGCCGAGATCAAGGTCGACGTCGCAGCCGAATCGCAGGATCCCGCCGGCGATGCCGTCACGTTCCTGCTGCGGGCGAACCCCGGCGGTGAACATCTGCCGCTCGCGAAAGTGGCGTCGGGTGGAGAGCTCGCGCGCACGATGCTCGCCACGCGCCTCGTCGTCGGTGATGCGCCCGCCACGATGATCTTCGACGAAGTCGACGCGGGCATCGGTGGTGAGGCAGCCGTCGCCGTTGCCGACGCGCTCGCCAAGCTCGGTGACGGGCATCAGGTGCTCGTCGTCACCCACCTCGCGCAGGTCGCGGCACGGGCGCGCACGCACCTCCACGTGGCGAAGTCGGTGCGCAGTGGCGAGACGTTCGCCGTCGCAACGACGTTGACCGACGACGACCGGGTGACGGAAATTGCCCGCATGTTGTCGGGGGATGCCACGGCGCAGGCTGCCGTGGCCCACGCCCGCGACCTGCTCGGGCGCCCGGCGCGCCGCACGCGCCGCTGACCGGCGTACGAACCGCCACGACCCCGCGGGGTATGCTGACCTCCCGTCAGACACGGTGCGCGTTGCGCACCCCGAGGGAGACGGAGGCGTCAAGTGGCCAAGCACGTGTTCGTCACGGGTGGCGTGGCCAGCGCTCTCGGCAAGGGTCTCACCGCATCGTCTCTCGGTCGCCTGTTGAAGTCGCGCGGCCTGCGGGTGACGATGCAGAAACTCGATCCGTACATCAACGTCGACCCGGGGACGATGAACCCGTTCGAGCACGGCGAGGTGTTCGTCACCGACGACGGTGGTGAAACCGACCTTGACCTCGGTCACTACGAACGGTTCATCGACGAGAACCTCACTCGGTCATCGAATGCCACGACGGGCTCGATTTATCAGGCCGTTCTCGCCGCGGAACGCCGTGGTGACTACCTCGGGCGCACCGTTCAGGTCATTCCCCACGTCACCGACGAGATCAAGCGGCGCATCCAGGCGATCACGACCGCCGACGTCGACGTCGTCATCACCGAGGTCGGCGGCACCGTCGGTGACATCGAGATCCTCCCGTTCCTCGAAGCCATCCGCCAGTGGCGCAACGACGTCGGCCGTGACAACGTGTGCTACGTCCACGTCACCCTCGTGCCGTTCATCGGTCCGAGCGGCGAACAGAAGACGAAGCCGACCCAGCACAGCGTCACCGAACTGCGCAGCCGCGGCATCCAGCCCGACGTCATCGTGTGCCGCAGCGAAGAGCCGTTGTCCGACGGCCTGAAGCGCAAGATTTCCAGTCAGTGCGACGTGCCGGCGAAGAACGTCATCAATGCGGCCGACGTCGGCAACGTCTACGAACTGCCGCTCATCCTCCACGACGAGGGTCTCGACGCGGTGGTGTGCGAGACGCTGCGCATCGATCCGCCGATCGATCTCTCCGGCTGGCGCGCGCTCGTCGATCGCGTCGAAGCGTCGACGACGCCCGTGCGGATCGGAATGATCGGCAAGTACGTCGATCTCCATGATGCATATCTCTCGGTCACCGAGTCGCTGAAGCACGCCGGGTTCCATCATTCGGCGCGCGTCGACATCGTGTGGGTCCAGGCGGAGGACGTCGAGGGTCTGCTCGCGGAGAACCGGATGGCCGAACTCGACGGCATCGTCATTCCGGGTGGATTCGGTCCGCGCGGAATCGAGGGCAAGATCCGTGCCGCCGAGTACGCGCGCGAGAACGGTATTCCGTGTCTCGGGTTGTGCCTCGGCATGCAGGTAATGACCGTCGAATTCGCCCGTCACGTGCTCGGTTGGAAGGATGCGAACTCGACCGAGTTCAACACCGCGACACCGCATCCCGTCATCGATCTCATGCACGACCAGCGCAGCGTCACCGACAAGGGCGGCACGATGCGCCTCGGTGCGTACTACGCGGTGCTGCAACCGGGAACGAAGGTCGCCGATGCGTACGGCGAGAGCGTCGTCAGTGAGCGTCACCGCCACCGCTACGAATTCAATTCGTCTTTCCGCGCCCGGTTCGAGGAAAAGGGATTCATCTGCAGCGGAACCTCGCCCGACAAGCGTCTCGTCGAATTCATCGAGTTGCGTGATCATCCGTTCTGGGTGGGTACCCAGGCGCACCCCGAGTTCAAGAGTCGCCCCGACCGCCCGCACCCGCTGTTCCGCGAGCTCATCGGCGCCGCATTGGCGAACCGTCGGGCTCACGGTCGTTCGATGGAGCCGGTGACGTCCCGTGCGCGCAGCGCCGAACCGGCGACGAACGGCGTGTCGAGCAACGCGTCGTAGGCGCGAGCCGTCACCGTGACGCGCCACGAATCCGTCGGTGGCTTTCGCAGCGAGCCGTTACGTGACGTCTACCGCTGGGCGACGTGGACCCTCGTTCAAGGTGACTTCGTCGGCCCGCGCGGGGAGACGTTCACCCGCACCTTCGTGTCCTCGCCGGGTGCCGTCGCCGTCGTCGCGTTGCTCGACGACTCGGCCGACCCCGGGATCGTTCTCGTTCGGCAATACCGACCCGCGCTGCATCGGATGACGATCGAGCTCCCTGCGGGGATGCGCGATCAGGAAGGGGAGGACGGTGCGACGACCGCCGCACGCGAATTGCGCGAGGAGGCGGGCTACGAAGCGGCATCGATGGAGCGTTTAGGCAGTCACATGTCGGCTCCGGGGATCGCCAACTCGACCGTCGAGTTGTTCCTCGCCCGCAACCTCCGTGTCGTCGACGTGGCGCCGCACGGTCCGGAGGAGGATCACATGACGATCCTGCGTCCCCGGCTGAGCGAGGTTCTCGCGATGATCGACACCGGCGACATCGACGACTCGAAGACGATCATCGGCTCGCTGCTTGCGTGGCGCCGCTTGAGCATCTGACCCATGGCGCTCGCAGCGAGTGAGCGGTTCCTCGGTTGGATGACCGTGGAGCAGGGGCGCTCGGTGCACACCGTCGATGCGTACCGGCGTGATCTGCGCGACTACGAATCGTGGCTCGGCAAGCGACGGCGCACGGCCCTCACCGCAACGAGCGGCGATGTCGAGGCGTACGTGCAGGCTCTGCGCGGCCGAGGGCTCGCGGCAACGACGGTCGCGCGACGCTTCGCGGCGATTCGCATGTACCACCGGTGGATGCTCGACGAATCCGAGCGCCGCGACGATCCGTGCGCGCTCGTCGACGGCGTCAAGGTTCCCGCCGGCTTGCCGAAGGCGCTGAGCGAGGATGCGGTCGGACGCTTGCTCGCCGCCGTCACGGGCGACGACTCGTTCGCCCGTCGCGATCGGGCGCTCCTCGAGTTCCTTTACGCCACGGGTGCGCGCATCTCCGAAGTGTGCGGTCTGTCGATGGCCGATCTCGACATGGACGACTCACTCGCCCGGTTGCTCGGCAAAGGGAACAAGGAGCGCATCGTGCCGTTCGGTTCGGGTGCGCATCGCGCACTGCGCGACTGGTTCGACGAGGGCGGTCGTGCCCGGCTCGTTCCCGCACGGTGGCGCTCGCGTGACGATGCCGACGCCGTGTTCCTCGGGGTGCGCGGTACTCGTCTGACGCGCCAGGCCGCGTTCGCGATCGTGCGCAAGTGGGCGACCGTCGCGGGGATCCGCGAACATCTCTCACCGCACGTCCTGCGTCACTCGTGCGCGACGCACATGCTCGTGCACGGCGCCGATCTCCGCGTCGTGCAGGAGTTGCTCGGTCACTCGTCCGTGAGTACCACCCAGGTGTACACGCGGGTCGACAACGAGTTGCTCGCCGAGACGTACCGTGCATCCCATCCGCGGGCGCTGGTATCGCGATGACGTCGTCGGGGCCGGCTCTTCGCGATCCGCTGCACCTCGTGCGCCGGTGGTGGAAGGCGCTGCGAGCCCGGCCGCTCTCGGCGGGTGAGCGTGATGACGTGCGCAACCTGCTCGCGCCGGGCGAATCCGAACTCTTCTTCCGCTTCGCAACCCACGACCAGCGTCACGCCCTCGAGGTTCTCGGTCGTCTCAACATGCGCCACGGTGCCGCACCGATCGCAGTGCGGCGTGCAGCATTGCTGCACGACATCGGCAAAATCGACGACGACCTCTCGGTCGCACTGCGAGTCGTTGCGAGCATCGTCGGGCGGCGGGGTCGCCGCTTTGTGCACTACCACGCCCACGAGATGCGCGGCGCGGAGATGCTGCGTGCAATCGGCAGTGACCCGCTCACGGTCGATCTCGTTGCCGGCACCCGATCCGATGGTGCAGATATCGCGCGATGGGCTGCGGCGTTGCGCGACGCCGACCGGGTGTAGTGGCGACGCAGCGCGGCGTCAGTGCGATCGCGCCGACTCGTCAGGACTGACGGGGGAGCATGCCGATGGCGCGGTAGGCGCGCTCGAGCGTGGCCGAAGCGACCGCCTCGGCACGTTCGTCGCCGCGACGCAGCAGCGAACTCAGCTCGCCCGGATCGCGACGCAGTTCGTGGTACCGCTCGCGGATCGGTCGCAGCATCTCGACGACTGCCTCACCGGCATCGCGCTTCAATGCCCCGTATCCGTCGTATCCCGCAGCGGCTGCCTCGGGTGTGGTGCCGCGCGCGGTGGCGAGAATCTCGAGCAGGTTCGACACGCCCGGCTTCGCGGCCCGGTCGTAACGCACGTCGTTGTCGCTGTCGGTGACCGCACGCTTGAACTTGCGCTCGATCGCTTCGGGTTCGTCGAGCAGAAAGATGATTCCGGCGTCGCCTGACGACGACTTCGACATCTTCGACCCGGGTTCCTGCAGGTCCATGACACGGGCACCCGCCTTCGGTGTCACCGCCTTCGGCAGAACGAACGTGTCGCCGAAGCGACCGTTGAAGCGCACTGCGATGTCGCGGGTGATCTCGATGTGCTGTCGCTGGTCGTCGCCGACGGGGACCTCTTCGGCGTCGTAGAGAAGGATGTCGGCGGCCTGCAACGCCGGATAGGTGAACAAGCCCGCGGACACGAAGTCGGCCTCACGCTTGGCCGCCTTGTCCTTGAATTGCGTCATGCGGCTGAGTTCACCGTAGGAAACGGTGCATTCCATGACCCAGGCGAGTTGCGAGTGCTGGGGGAGGTGGCTCTGCACGAACACCGTCGCAACGTCGGGATCCAATCCGACGGCGAAGAGCATCGCGGCGAGCGAGAGCGTCTGTTCGCCGAGCACACCGGGGGTGTCGGTGACGGTGAGAGCGTGGAGGTCGACGATCCCGTGGTACACGTCGGCCTCGTGCTGACCGCTCACCCAGTTGCGCAGTGCTCCGAGGTAGTTGCCGAGATGGACGTCACCCGTCGGCTGGATGCATGACAGCACGCGCGGCACCCGACCAAGTTATCCCTCGTGACCCGAGGTACTCTCGTCGCCGTGGCGTACGCGGTGGCAACCCCCGTTTTCGAGGGGCCTTTCGACCTGCTTCTCCACCTCATTTTGCGCGAGGAAGTCGACATTCACGAGGTGTCGCTGAGCACGATCGTCGAGGCGTACCTCGCCGAGGTCGCAAAGATGACGACGGTCGACCTCGAGGTGGCGACCGAGTTCCTTCTCATCGCTGCGACGCTCATCGACCTGAAGACGAGGCGACTGCTGCCCACGCGGGACGACGGCGAGATCGACGAGGAGCTCGCCCTGTGGGAGGAGCGCGATCTCCTGCTCGCCCGTCTGCTCGATGCAAAGACGTTCAAGGACGTCGCCGCCGTCATGCACGACCTGCTCGATCGGGCGTCGTTGGCGTATCCGCGCCAGGCGGGTGCCGACGAGCGCTTCGCCGGCGTCATGCCCGATCTTCTCGAGGGTGTGTCGCCGATGCGCCTGAAGAAGGCCTTCGAACGTGTGGCTGCGCCGAAGGCGCCCGTCTCCATCGATCTCTTCCACGTCGCGCCGATCCGCGCCAGCGTCGCCGACGCACTCGTCGAATTGATGGTCGAGCTGCCGTCCCGCGGCGGGTGCACGTTCCGCGAGCTCGTGTCGGGGATCTCCGATCGCATCGAGATCGTCGTCCGCTTTCTGGCGATCCTCGAGTTGTTCAAGCAGGGTCGCGTCGATCTCGAGCAGGCGACACGTTTCGGTGACATCCAGGTGACATGGCTCACCGACCACGACGAGGATCTCGCCCGCACCATCACCGTCGACGACTACGACGGCTGACATGTCATGAACACGGCACGATGAACACGGCACGATGAACACGGCATCATGAAGATGAGGAAAGGTACGCAATGACGAATCACGGCAACGGAGCAACCGGTGGCGACGCGGGGGAGCTGCAGCCCGTGAGTGACACCGTGGTGCGAGCCCTCGAAGCGGTGTTGCTCGTCGCCGTCGAACCGGTACCCGTCACGCTGCTCGCGCAGTTGCTCGAGCAACCACTCGATGTCGTCGATGGTCTGTGCCGGCGTCTCGCCGAGACGTATGCGGAGGCAGGTCACGGCTTCCAGCTCGTCGAAGTGGCCGGTGGCTGGCGCTACCAGAGTCATCCCGACGTGTCGGCGTACGTCGAACGCTTCCTCCTCGACGGTCAACAGGCGCGCGTCTCGTCGGCCGCACTCGAGACGCTGGCGATCATCGCGTACAAGCAACCCATCTCTCGCCAACAAGTGGCGGCCATTCGCGGCGTCGATCCCGAGGCGGTGATGCGCACGTTGCAGGCACGCGGTTACATCACGGAGGTGTCGCGCGACGAGGGGCCAGGTCAGGCCGTGCTGTTCGGAACGACGCCGCTGTTCCTCGAGAAGCTCGGTCTCAATTCGCTCGACGATCTGCCGTCGATCAGCGACTTCGTGCCCGACGCACGCGTCGTCGAGGCCCTCGAACAGGGTTTGCGCGTGACACCGGACGCCGCCGTTGCGCCGGACACTGCCGCAGCGAATCCGACGAGTTCATAATCCGGTCCGTGTCCTTCCGCCGTGCGAGTCCCGTCACGTGAACCACGCTGCATGCATACGGCTCAATGAACACAGTTCGACGAACACAGTTCGATGAACACGGATCGGTGAACACAGTTCGATGAACACAGCCGAACGCGAGCCGGAGGGTGAGCGCCTGCAGAAGGTTCTCGCGCAGCGGGGCATCGGATCGCGCCGTGCATGTGAGGAGCTCATCGAAGAGGGTCGGGTGCGGGTGAACGGCGAGGTCGCCGTGCTCGGTCGGCGCATCGACGTCGAGCACGATCTCGTCGAGGTCGACGGCGCACCGATCGGCGTGCGACCCGATCTCGTCTACTACCTGCTGAACAAACCCGCCGGCGTCGTGACGACCGCCCGCGACGAGCACGACCGCGTTGCCGTCGTCGACCTCGTGCCCGACGAGCCGCGCGTGTTTCCCGTCGGTCGACTCGATCTCGACACCGAGGGCCTCCTCATCCTCACGAACGACGGGGAGTTGGCGCACCGCCTCACGCATCCGAGTTTCGGTGTCGACAAGGAGTACCTCGCCCACGTCCGTGCGCCGGAGCGCGGCGTACCCGACGGGGCACTCGCCGCACTGCGTCGCGGTGTCGAGCTCGACGACGGTCCGACGGCCCCGGCGGAAGTCGGTCAGCCGCAACCCGGCGTCTTGCGGATCGTCATCCACGAGGGGCGCAATCGTCAGGTGCGCCGCATGTGCGAAGCGGTCGGACATCCCGTCAACCGCCTCGTGCGCACCCGAATCGGTCCGATCGCCGATCGTCAACTCGCCCCGGGTGCCTGGCGTCATCTCCGCTCCGACGAGGTGCTCGAGCTCGCCCGCGCCACTCAGCGCGACTGAGGCGCCGGCACCCGGGCGTACGCTCGATAGCCGTGTCTGAGCGCGCAAACGTCGTCGGGCTGGGCCTCATCGGGGGTTCGGTGGCCGCGGCACTCACCGAACGCGGCTGGTCGGTGTCGGGGGTCGACGACGACGCGCGACGCTGCGACGAGGCCCGTGCCCGCGGGCTCATCACCGACGTCGGGTTGCATCCCGCAGCAGTCCTCACGATCGTTGCGACGCCGGTGTCGAGCATCGCCGACTGGGTGCAGCGTGCCCTTGCAGAGACGACCGGGCTCGTCACCGACGTCGGCAGCGTGAAGGCACCGATCGCCTCGGCGGTGCGCGACGAGCGCTTCATCGCCGGTCATCCGATGGCCGGCAGCGAGTTGCAGGGTCTCGACGGGGCCGATGCGCAGCTCTTCCGCGGTGCGGTGTGGGTGCTCACCCCGTCGACGACGACGAGCGACGACACCTTCGAGCGTGTCGCCAACGTCGTGCGCAGCCTCGGGGCGGAAGTGCTCGTCCTGCGCCCCGAAGAGCACGATCGTCTCGTTGCCGTCACGAGTCACTTGCCGCATCTCACCGCCGCCACGCTGATGTCGCTCGCCGACGAACGCGCCGACGACCATGCCGCCGTCATGCGTCTCGCCGCCGGCGGTTTCCGCGACATGACGCGCGTCGCCAGCGGACACCCGGCGATTTGGCTCGACATCTGTCGGGAGAATCGCGAGGCGATCGTCGACGCGGTCGATGCCATGGTCGCCGGTCTCATGAAGATGCGCCGCATCGTCGCCGAATCCGACGACGCCTCGCTGCTCGAGATATTGCGTACGGCACGCGAGGCGCGGGCCAATCTCCCCGGTCGCGTGCGCGAACTTGCCGACGTCGTCGAACTGCGCATTCCCATTCCCGACCGTGCCGGCGCGGCCGCCGAGGTGTTCTCGCTCGCCGCCGAGCTCGGTGTGAACACCGCGAACTTCGAGGTGGTGCACTCCGTCGAGGGTGATCGAGGGATCCTCGTCATGGTCGTCGCTGCCGGCGATGCCGATCTTTTCCGCGGCGGCCTGCGCGCCCGGGGCTTCAAAGCGGTCGTCGCCGCCATCGAGTGACGATGTCGACGAACGCCAACCCGTCCGGCGAGAACGTCGTGCGCGGATTCGTTCGTGCCACGGCTCCGCTCGGCGGAACCGTCGACGTTCCCGGATCGAAGTCGCTGTCGAACCGCGCACTCGTCTGTGCCGCCCTCGCCGACGGCGCGTCGCGACTCGTCGGCGTCGCCGACGGTGACGACACGCGGGCGATGATCGCTGCGTTGCGTCGGATGGGGGCCGACATCACCGTCGATGGCAACGTCGTCCTCGTCAATCGCGGTATCGATCGCCGCACGACGGATCCCGTGCACGTCGACGCCCGCCTCGCCGGAACGACCGCACGTTTTCTCGTCACCCTCGCGATGTTGCGCGCGGGGGAGACGACGATCGACGGCGACGAACCACTGCGTCGCCGACCGATGGACGGTCTCGCCGTCGCCGGTGACGCGATGGGTGCGCGACTCGAGTGGCTGGAGCGTCCGGGTCATCTTCCCGTGCGTGTCACGCCCGCAGCGACAGCGGGGCGGGTTTCCGTCACGATGCGTGCCGACGTGTCGAGTCAGTTCGTGTCGGGGCTCCTGCTCGCAGCCGGGGCCGGCGCGCCCGTCACCGACGTACGGGTCGACGGTGACGTCGTATCGCGCGGATACCTCGACATGACCACATCGGTCATGTCGGCATTCGGTGCCGACGTTTCCCGCGACGGCTCCGGTTTCCGTGTCGCCTCTCGCGGCTACCGCGGCGCCGAGTTGACCATCGAAGCGGACGTCGCATCGGCGTCGTACCCGCTCGCTGCGGCGCTCATTGCCGGTGGGTCGGTCACCGTGCCGCGTCTCGTGCGCTCGGTCGTCCAGCCCGAAGTCGGAGTCCTCGCAGTGTTCGAGGCGATGGGGGCCGAGTTGGACTGGGGTGCCCACGGGCTCACTCTGCACCGTGATCCGTCCGTCCCGCTGCGCGGTGTCGACGTCTCGATGGCCGACTTCAGCGACCTCGTTCCCACCGTCGCCGTCGTCGCCGCGTGTGCGTCGTCCCCGACGACGATTCGCGATGTCGGCTTCATCCGCGCAAAGGAGAGCGATCGTCTCGGGGATCTCTCCGCCGAGTTGGCGAAGTGCGGAATCGACGCCGAGGTGCGTGCCGACGGCTTGCGCGTCGTGCCGGGCGTCGGCACCGCTGCGACCGTCGATCCGCACCATGACCACCGCCTGGCGATGTCGCTCGCTCTGCTCGGATTGCGCATCGACGGAGTCGTCGTTGCGGATCCCGACGTCGTGTCGAAGTCGTGGCCGGAGTACTGGACCGCGATGTCGAACGTTGCCCCCGTGCGAATGCACGCCGGTCACTGAGCGCGCGCACTCGGGCCGCAGATCGTCGGTGAACTAGGGTGACAGCGAGCGACGCATGACGGAGGAAACACGGTGGCCGAGCGCGAGATTCTGACGTGGGAGGCCTTCGGCACGGCGAGCCGTGAGCTTGCGGTGAAGGTGGCCGAGTCGGGATACGAACCCGACATCATCCTCGCCATCGCCCGCGGTGGACTGCTCACGGCGGGTGCCCTCGGATACGCGCTGTCCGTGAAGAACACGTACACGCTGAACGTCGAGTTCTACACGGGAGTGAACGAGCGGCTCTCGATGCCGATCATGCTCCCACCGGTGCCGAGCCTCATCGATCTGCGCGATTCGCGCGTGCTCATCGTCGACGACGTCGCCGACACCGGGCACACCTTGAACATGGTGAACGATTTCTGCTCCGGTCAGGTCCTCGAGTCCCGCATTGCCGTGCTCTACGAGAAGCCGGCCTCGATCGTGAAGTGCGAGTACGTGTGGAAGTACACCGACCAGTGGATCAACTTCCCGTGGAGCGACAAGGACCCCGTCGCCAAGCGCGACTGGTCGGTTCGCGACGCCTGACGCTCAGCTCCCGGCGAACGTGATCGTGTCGTCGAGGAATTCGTCGGTGACGATGTCGGTCGCGACGAGATCGGGAACGTCCAGACCCTGATCGCGCAGGATCGGGGTTGCCGTGGCGATGAAGGCATTCACCCGGTCCTCCTCGAGGTCGCCGAAGGTCGGTGTCGTCCCGTTGCCGATGATGCCGAGGTCGAGCATCGAGTCGTGGCCGTAGGCGACGTCGGCGTCGCTTTGCGTCCAGTACGAATCGAGCTCGCCCACGACGCGCACGATGAGTGCGTTCGTGCGCGACGGATCGGTCATGTAGTCGAGCTTCGCGTGCTGCATCATCGGCACGAGCAGCTGCAGGCAGTCGCGCAACGCGTCGAGGCGGTCGGCACGAACGGCGAGATTCTGCGGGTACTGATTCCAGCCGACGTCGTGCAGTAGCTGCCAGCCCGCCGTGAGCGGCGCATCGGGGTTCGTCGCGTACTTGTGCGGCTCGGACGTGGCGTATCCCTGGTGGGCGATGTCGTCGGTGAGCAAGAGGAGGTTGCCCTTGTAGTTGCCGTCGATCTGGTCGGCGGTCACGTCGCCGCGTGCGACGAGCCACCGCATGAACGGTCGGTCACCGAACACGCTGATGCGGTCGACGTCGCGTGCGATGTCGGCGATCGTCCGCGCATCCGGGTGGAGGTCGGCGTTCCACAGGATCGCCTGCGGGCTCACGTTGAGCGCATTGAAGACCGCAACCGTGGGCGCATCGGCGAAGCGGGAGATCGCGGTGTCGTTGCCGACGTAGCCGAGGGTCACCGCGTCGTCGAGATACATCTCGGTGACGACCGGCGACTCGAGGAACGGACCACCGGCACGGATCTCGATGTCGACCCCGGTATCGACTCCGCGGAACGTCAGCGTGCCACGCGTCGTTCCCGCATCCTTGTCGACGACCGCGTCGTCACCGACGAGCTCGAACGTGCCACCGTGCTCGGCCTGCGGAAACCAGTCGGTCTGCACGACGACCACGGTGGGACAACGTCCGTCGAGTGCGCCCGGTGTCGTCAACGCGGCGAGGTCGGCACCCGCGGACGAGACCGGCGTTTCGGTCGGTGCGGGGGAGGCGGGCGACTCCGATTCCGATGCTCCGCTCGAGCATGCGGCGAGAAGGCCGAGTGCGGCAGCGATGCCGACGAACGTTCTTGGTGCGTGCCGACGGGAGGTCATGGGGGTCAATCCTGCCAGCGACGCAGCGTCATCCTCGTTACCAGGGCGAAACCGAGGAAGAAAAGAATGCCGATTCCGGTGGCAATGAGTGCGGTGACGAACATCGGACCGGCTCGGGTGTCGAGGAAGAAGAACGTGATGAGCTTGCCGAGTCCTGCATCGCCGCGGGTGAAGAAGAAATCGCCGACGATCGCCCCGATGACGGCGAGGCCGGCCGACACCCGCAGTCCCGCCATGATCGCGGGCAACGCGGCGGGCAGCTCGAGGTGGCGCAGCGTCGCTGCGCGTCCCGCTCCGGCAATGCGGAACACGTCGCGCAGGTGGGGGTCGACGCCGCGAATGCCGAACAGGGTGTTGCTCGCAATCGGGAAGAAGGCGATGAGCACCGTGACGAAGACACGGGCGGAGAAGCTGGCGCCCATGACCCGCACGATGAGCGGCGTGAGGACGATGATCGGTGTCACCTGGACCGCGATGAGCCAGGGCCACACCGCCCGCTCGATCGTGCGGGAGAGCGACATGACGACACCGAGCAGCACACCGACTGCAGCGGCGAGCGCCAAGCCCGTGAGGCTCGTGACGAGCGAGATCCGTGTGGCGACGCCGATGCGCGACCATGTCGCGGCGTTGATCCCTTCGAACAGTCGGTGCGGCGGCGGCACGATGAGCGCCGCACCGCTCGACGAGGCGAAGTTGTTCGGCAGCGTGTAGGCGAGTGCGTACCAGGCACCGATGATCACTGCACTGACGACACCGGGAGCCACGAGAGCGCGCAGCCGGGAGCGCACGCCAGGTGCCATGCGCGCCGTCACGAGATGACTCCGAGTGCCCGGGCCACCGATGCACACAGTGCGGTGAACCGCGGGTCGTAGCGGAGACCGGCATCGCGTGCTCCGTCGGAATCCGACGGGAGTGCAACCTCGATCTCGGCGACGACCCGCGCCGGACGCGGTCCGAGAACGACGACGCGGTCGGCGAGGAACACCGCTTCCTCGAGGTCGTGGGTGATGAGGATGCCTGCGAAGCCCTCGCGGCGACGCATCGCATCGAGATCGCGTTGCAGAAGCAGTCGGGTGAGATGGTCGAGTGC
>JBIIUH010000038.1:0-12967 GCA_044340075.1 Ilumatobacteraceae bacterium
TACGACAAGGTCCGTCTCGGAGCCATCGCCGAACTGCGCAGTGCATTTCCCGACGCCGTGCTCGGGTTGAGCGATCACACGCTCACGAACTGGACGTGCATCGCCTCGGTCGCACTCGGCGCATCGATTCTCGAGCGTCACTTCACCTCCGACCGCAATTGGCCCGGGCCCGACATCGAAGTATCGATGGACCCCCGCGACCTCGCCGAGCTCGTGCAGGCGAGCCGTGCCGTGCATCTTGCGAGCGGCGGGAGCAAGTCGATCCTGCCCGAGGAGCAGCCGACGATCGATTTTGCGTACGCGTCGGTCGTATCGATTCGCGACATCGAACCGGGTGAACGCTTCGACTACTCGAACGTCTGGGTGAAGCGACCCGGAACCGGCGAACTCCTTGCGGTCGACTTCCCCATGGTGCTCGGCAAGCGCGCCACGAGCCGCATTGCGCGCAACACGCAGTTGCGCCGGGAACACGTCGGCGAGTGAAGCGCCTCCTTTTCCTCACCGCGACGCGGGCGGAATTCGGCAAACTCAAACCGCTGTTGCGGGCCGTCGCGAAATGCGACGACCTCGAACATCTCATCGTCGCGACGGGAATGCACCTCATCGATCGCTACGGACGCACGGAAATCGAGATCACCCGCGCCGGCTTCACCAACCTGCGCACGTTCGGCAACGATGCCGACGATGCGCCGATGGATGCGATCCTCGCCCGCACCGTCGACGGTCTCGGAGCGATCGTTCGCGAATGGAAACCCGACATGATCGTCGTTCACGGCGATCGGGTCGAGGCACTCGCCGGGGCGATCGTCGGGGCGTTGAACAACGTCCTCGTCGGACACGTGGAGGGTGGCGAGTTTTCCGGCACGGTCGACGAGCTCATGCGCCACGCCGTGTCGAAGCTCTCCCACGTGCACTTCGTCGCCAACGAACCTGCACGCGACGTTCTGCTCCAGCTCGGTGAACAGCCGGACACAATCTTCGTCGTCGGTTCGCCCGAGGTCGACGTGATGCTCGGTGCCGATCTCCCGTCGCTCGACGACGTGCGCACGTACTACGACATTCCATTCGAGTCCTACGCGCTACTCGCCTTCCATCCGGTGACGACCGAGGTCGACGACATGGACCGCCAGGCCAGGGAACTCGTCGCGGCGGCCCGGGCCTCCGGAGACAACTTCGTCGCCGTGTACCCGAACAACGACGCCGGCGGCCGCGACATCCTCGGTCACATCGACGCGTTGCGCTCCGAGCCCCGGTTCCGCATCATTCCGTCGATCCGCTTCGAGTACTTCCAAACGCTCCTGAAGCACGCCAAGTACATCCTCGGCAACTCGAGCTCGGGTGTGCGCGAGGCCGGCGTGTTCGGCACACCCGCCGTCAACGTCGGCAGTCGACAGCGGGGGCGCAATTCGTCACCGCTCATCGTCGATGTCGAGCCGACCACCGCCGACATCGCGCGCGGGATCGAGCGGGTAACGACCCTCTCGCGTGCACCAATGACGATGTTTGGTGACGGACGAAGTGCCGACCGTTTTCTCGCGGTCGTACGCGATGACGCGACATGGAAGATCTCGCACCAGAAGATCTTTCGGAGGGTGTGAGCGAAAGTGGTCCGTTGCGTCGCCGTCATTCCCGCCCGTGGGGGCTCGAAGGGTGTTCCCCTGAAGAACGTCGCACCCATCGCCGGTACGACGCTGCTCGACCTCGCGATCGATTCCGCTCGCGGTGCCGCGGCGATCACCGACATCGTCGTCTCCACCGATCATCCGACGATCGCCGAACGGGCGCGTGCACGGGACGTCATCGTCATCGACCGACCGGCCGCACTTGCGGGTGACGACTCACCGACCGTTGATGCGGTTCGGCACGTTCTCGACACGCTGGCCCTCGCCGACGACACCGTCGTCGTCACCCTCCAGCCGACGTCGCCCCTGCGTACGCATCGCCACGTCGAGGAGGCGTTGCGTGAATTCGCCGATCATTCGTCGGGCACGGTCGTGTCGGTGTGCGAAGCCGAGCATCATCCGCTGAAGACCTTCACCATCGACTCCGGGAATGCGGTCGTGCCGATGCACGACATGGCGACGCTCGAGTCCCCTCGCCAGGCCCTGCCCCGGTATTTTCGGGCGAACGGTGCGATCTACGTCTCGCGCGCGGGGGACATCCGGCGTCACGATTCGGTCGTCGCACCGGAGCCGCACTGCTACGTGATGGATCGGCGCAGTTCGCTCGACGTCGATTCGGCACTCGACATGCGCATTGCCGAGGCCCTCCTGCGCGGGGATCTCGGTTCGTGACGCGCCTCGCACGCGTCATCCGAATCATCCGCACGACCCGCTGGAGTTGGCGTTCTCCGCGACGCGGCGCCGTGCTCGTGTTCGACAGCTACGCCTCCGATCCGATCACGCAGCTTCTCGCTCCCGGCAGTTACGACGTGTTCGACAACCATTTCGAAGTGATCAACGTTCCGATCGCACTGCGCACGCTCGTTACCGGTGGTCGCAGTTGGTACGACTACTGCCGTCGCTTCGTCGCTGCCGCGAGGCCGCGGCTTCTCGTGTCGGCGATCGATTCGAATGCACATCTGTACACGTTCAAGCACGTGTCACCTTCGACGCAGATCGTCGTCGTTCAGAACGGCATCCGCGGCACCGGTGCCCCGGTTCCCTCCGGCGACTTGTGGACGACGCTGCGGCGCGATTTTCCCGACGTTCGTCCGACAGCCGATCTGCTGCTCACGTTCGGGCCGGACCACTCCGCGATGTACCGCCGACACATCACCTGCGATACCGCTGAAATCGGCAGCGCGAAGAACAACTCGATCGCGTTGCCGACAGTCGACGGCGACCGGCACAACGGGCGTGTCGTCTTCATCTCGCAGTACTCGGGGCTCGATCACGTCGACATCTTCCCGGGGGGGCGATCGCCGTCGACATTGACGTACCTCGGTGAACGAGCGGTGTCCGCTGCGGCGTTCCATTCCGTCGACGGTCGCGTTGCGAGGAGTCTCGCCCGGACGTGTTCCGAACGCGGAATGCGACTCACGATCATCGGCCGTCGTTCCGCCTCCTTCATGCACGAACGCAAGTTCTTCGAAGAGTGGTGCGACGGTTTCGTGTTCGAATTCGTTCCGAAGGGTTCGGAGGCGGCGTCGTACGAAATCGCGGCGGGCGCCGACGTTGCCGTCTGCATCGACAGCACGCTCGGATACGAACTGCTCGCGCGGGGACGGCGGGTCGCGTTCGTCGCCGCCCGCGGAACGAATCTGCGCAACGCCGGCTGCACCGACGACGAAACGGCGCAGTTCCGCTTCGGGTTTCCGTCACCGCTCGGCGACGAGGGTGGGTTCTGGACGTCGACGGATTCCGATGACGAGGTTCTTCGCGTGGTCGATTTCGCCCGCACGTGCGGCGACGATGCATGGAAACAAACGACGGCGTCGGTGGTGCCGCGAGTCATGGCCTTCGATCCCGGCAACGCTCGACTGCGTGCGGCGCTCGCCGAGCGCGGCGCCGTGCTCGCACACTGACGTCTCGGTAGGCTGACTCCACGATCGCGTGGGGTTGTCTTCGTTGAAAGTCGTCATCTTGTGTGGAGGACTCGGCACGCGGATCCGCGGCGTCGACGATGACGTTCCCAAGCCGATGATCCGCATCGGTGACGAGCCGATCCTCGTGCACATCATGCGCTACTACGCCTCGTGGGGTCACCGGGAGTTCGTTCTGTGCCTCGGGTACAAGGGCGACGTCATCCGCTCCTACTTCACCGAGCGAGGCACCGTGATCGCCCGCGACGGTGCCGACTTCGTGGTCGTCGTTCCCGATCCGGCTGGCGACTGGCGCGTGACGCTCGCCGATACGGGACTGAACACCATGACCGGTGGTCGCGTTGCCCGCGCCATGCGCCACGTCAACGGCGAATCGTTCATGCTCACGTACGGCGACGGCGTCACCGATGCCAACGTCGACGAACTCATCGCATCGCACGCGCGTCACGACCGCGCCATGACTCTCACCGCCGTGCGACCGCCGAGCCGCTTCGGCGAGGTGCGCTACGGGCCCGATGGCGTCGCGACGTCGTTCAACGAAAAGCCGCAGACATCCGAGGGACGCATCTCGGGCGGCTACTTCGTGTGCCGTCCTTCGGTCGCCGGTTACCTCTCTGAACGCGACGACCTCGTCTTCGAAGTGGAGCCGATGAAGAACATGGTGCGCGACGGACAGTTGAGCGTGTTCGAGCATGACGGTTTCTGGCAGTGCATGGATACGCACCGTGACTGGGAGTTGCTCAACGAGCTGCTTCAGCGCAACGAGGCGCCGTGGAAACGCTGACGTCGTCGCTCGCCGCTCTGCACGGTCGGCGCGTACTCATCACGGGTGACACGGGGTTCAAGGGCTCCTGGCTCGCGCACTGGCTGCACCTCGCCGGGGCGAAGGTCACCGGCATCGCCCTCCCTCCCCACACGACGCCATCGCACTTCGACCTGCTCCGGCTCGGTTCGCGCATCACGCATATCGACTGCGACGTTCGCGACGCCTCGGCACTCCATGATCACGTGCGCGCCGCACGACCCGAGGTCGTGTTCCACCTCGCAGCGCAAGCGTTGGTGCGGCGCTCGTACGCCGATCCCGTCGAGACTTTCACGACGAACGTCGTCGGTTCGTTGAACGTCCTCGAGTGCGTGCGGCGCGAGAGTTCGGTGGCGGCACTCGTGTACGTCACCTCCGACAAGTGCTACCTGAACAAGGAGCTGCAGCGCGGGTACCACGAGAACGACGAACTCGGCGGACGCGACCCGTACAGTGCGTCGAAGGCGGCGGCCGAGCTCGCGTACGCCACGTACTGCCGCTCGTACTTCGACGATGAATCGCGTCTGCGCGTCGCCAGTGCACGAGCCGGCAACGTCGTCGGTGGTGGGGACTGGTCGCCCGATCGTCTCGTCCCGGATTGCCTGCGCGGTCTCATCGACGGTGACGAAATCCTGCTGCGCCGCCCCGAAGCGACGCGCCCGTGGCAGCACGTGCTCGAACCGCTGTCCGGCTACGTCATGCTCGCCGGCAACCTGCTCTCCGGTGCGCTGCGCGGCGGTGACTCGTGGAACTTCGGACCCGACGAGAACAACGTGCACACGGTGCACGAGGTGGCGTCACTCGCCCGCGACACGTGGGGGTCCGGTCGCGTGCGTATCGAGCCCGACACCTCGGCGATGCATGAAGCGACGCTCCTGCAGCTCAACTGCGACAAGGCACACCGCGATTTGCACTGGTCGCCACGCTTCGACTTCGAAACGACGATCCGTCGCACGGTCGAGTGGTACCGAACCGTCCACGACGGAACCGATGCGATCGAGGCGACGGGGGCGGACATCGACGCGTACGTGGGCTCGACGCGGTGACTGTCGTGCAACCATCCATCGACGGCGTACGACTCGTTCCGCTGCGACGGATCGACGACGACCGCGGATCGGTGATGCACATGCTGAAGTCCACCGATGACTGGTTCGTCGGATTCGGCGAGATCTACTTCTCGACCGTTCGTCCCGGCGCGGTGAAGGCGTGGCGTCGTCACCTCCGCATGACGACGAACCTCGCGGTGCCCGTCGGCACGGTGCGCGTCATGCTCGTCGACGAACGCAGCGACAGTGCGACATCGGGCGCGACGGCGGATATCTCACTGGGCGACGGTAACTACGGACTGCTCATCGTCCCGCCGCTCGTGTGGAGCGGTTTTTACAACGACACCGCGTCGACCGTGCTCGTCGCGAACTGCGCATCCATCCCCCACGATCCCGCCGAGGTCGAACGGCGTGACGCACACGACTCGCGGATGCCGCAACCCTGGTCGATACCGCACGCATGACGACCCTCGTCACGGGTGCGTTCGGTCATCTCGGCGGTCACGTTGCAGCTGCCGTCGCGCGATTCGACTCGGTCGTGCTCGCCAGCCGGCGCGAGCGCGGTGCTGCCCACGGTGAGGTGCGACGAGCGGATCTCCTCGACGTATCGTCTCTACCCGCTCTCGTCGCCGGCGTCGACACGATCGTCCATCTCGCCGCTCTCGATGACGTCGAATCGAATGCAGATCCGGTCCGGGCAACGAAGGTGAACGTCGACGGGACCCGCGCGTTGGTACATGCAGCGGAGAATGCCGGGGTGCGCCGGTTCGTCTACGCATCGACCGTGCAGGTGTACGGCGATGCTCTGCACGACACGGTGACCGAGGCGAGCCCCGTCGGAGATTCCGCACCGTACGCGCGCACCCACCGCGAAGCAGAAGATGTCGTGCGTGCATCGACACTCGAACACGTCTGTCTGAGGCTGGGCAACGGTTTCGGTCGACCGGTCGATCCGTCGGTCGACACGTGGCGTCTGCTCGTCGCCGACATGTGCAAGCGGGCCGTCACCGACGGGCAACTCGCACTACGCAGTCATGGTTTGCACCAACGCGACTTCATCCCCGTCACCGACCTCGCCGGTGCCCTTGCATACTTCGCACGTCTCGATCGACCGCTCCCGGAGGTCGTCATCATCGGGTCAGGTACGCCGACGACCCTGCGTGACATGGCCGAACGGGTCGCGGGGCGCGCCCGGGTGAAACTCGCCCGCGACATGCGGGTGTCGACGAACGAAGCCGACGACTCGCCCGTTCAGCGGTACCGGCTCGATGTCTCACTCATGCACGAGTGCGGCTTCCGTCCCGCTCTCGATATCGACGGAACCATCGACGATCTCCTCGCCCTCGCCATCGACACGTTCGGCACGCCGTCATGACTCGCATCGACATCGTCATTCCGACGTACAACCACGCCCGATTTCTCGGTGAGGCGCTGCGTTCGGTGATCGGCCAGACGATGGAATCCTGGCGCGCCATCATCGTGAACAACTTCTCCACCGACGACACGCACGACGTCGTTGCGGCGTTTTCTGACCCACGAATCAGCATCGTCGACTTCGCCAATCACGGAATCATCGCCGCGTCCCGCAATCACGGGCTGTCGCTCGCCACTGCGCCGTACGTCGCATTCCTCGACTCCGACGATTCGTGGTATCCGGACAAACTCGCTCGGTGCATTGTCGCACTCGATGCCGGTGCTGACATCGTGTGTCACGGCGAGCGATGGACCTCGACGGACGGGACCCACCGCGATGTCGCATACGGCCCGGAGCACAATGCCCGCTACCCGCGCCTCCTGTTCAGGCACAACTGCGTGTCGACGTCGGCGGTCGTTGCCCGTCGAGATCTGCTCTGTGACGTGCACGGCTTCGACGAGCGTCCTGACTTCGTCACCGCCGAGGACTACGACTTGTGGTTGCGATTGGCCCGGCAAGGTGCCCGCTACGTCTTCATCCCCGACATGCTCGGTGTATTCCGCCGTCACGAGGCCAGTGCAAGTGCGGCAGTCGAACGCAACGCCGCGGCGGAACTCGCCGTCGTCAATGCGCACGTCGCCGCACTCCCGGCATCGCTCGCTACGCGCGTACGCCACCGGCACCGTCGGGCACGCGTGGCCTATTCCGCCGCCCGTTCGCACCAGGTGACCGGGCATCGCTCGCGGGCACTGCGCAGGTACGTCGAGTGTCTGTACACGTCGCCGTTCGTGTTGCGCGCCTGGGTCGGACTCGCCCTGCTCCTCGCACCGACGAAAGCGGCCCGGCGATGACACGGCACTGGTACGCATACGCGCGCCATGCCCTTGTTGATGCGTTCGTGCTCGCGGGAGTGCAGCCGGGGGATTCGGTTCTCCTGCCGAGATTCATCTGTCGCGACGTTCTCGCCACTCTTCGCCGGGTCGGTGCGACGCCGGTGTGGTACGACGTTCCGCCGACCCTCGTCGTCACCGATTCTGCACGCTGGCCCTCAGCGCGCGCGGTGGTCGCGGTCAACTACTTCGGTTTCGCCCAGGACCTCGCACCGTTTCGTGCGTACTGCGACCGCACCGGGGCCGCGCTCATCGAGGACAACGCGCACGGTTGGTTGAGTCACGATACTCACGGATCGCCGCTCGGTGAACGCGCGTCGCTCGGCATCACGAGCACACGAAAGACGATCCGCAGTCTCGACGGTGCGTACTTGTTCGTTGCCGATGGTGCTCATGTCAACGACGCTGTCGCGCTGCCCGGTCCGCTCGATGTCGACGACCGTCCCGTCCCGACCGGAGTTCGCATTCGCAGTGTCGTTGCCCGAGTTGCACGGGTCACCCGACTTCCGTTGATGAACGTCATGCGCGCGGTCGTGCGTCTCGCGCGACGCGCAGCAGGACGTCCGGCTATTCCCGACACCGCCTATCTCGAACGCGAGATGCCCCCCGGACGCAACGTCCACCGAACGTCTCGTGCGCTCATCGAATCACTCGACACCGATGCGGAAATCCGACGTCGACGCAGTCTGTACACGAACGTCCACGAGCGGCTCCGCAACGGCCCCGGTGCACCGGTGTTTGCATCACTCGGTGGCGGCACGTGCCCACAGGGCTACCCGCTCATCGCCGACGATGCGCAACTACCGGCAATCCGACGTGCCCTTCGCGGAACCGGGCTCGAAGTGACGACATGGCCCGATCTGCCGTCGACGGCGACCGACGTGCCCGACTTTTACCGCCGCGTGCGATTGGTGAACTTCCTGTGACTCGACTCGCACCCTTCACCGGTGACGACGACGGATGGGACGCGCTCGTCGACCGACTCGGCGCGACGACGCTGTACCCGTACTCGGCTTGGGCACGATTCAAGAACGGAGAGGGGTGGAGCGCGTTGCGGCTCGCCGACGGTGAACGATGTGCGGTACAGCTCCTCGTGAAGCGGGCTGCGCCATACGTCGTCATCGCCTGGGCGCCGGGCTCTCCGCTCGGGGATCCTTCCGTGTGCACCGCACGCGAGGTGACCTCCGCCGTGCGTTACGCACATCGCGGTGTCGTTCACTACGTGCGACTCGGTGCGACGTTCGCTGCAACCGATGGAGCACACGATCTGATGCGCGGCGCAGGATGGCGGGTGGTTGATCACCCTCTGTCATCGGGGAAGTCGCTCATCCACGATCTCGACGGCGACGAGGACGCCCGTGTGGCGCGGTGTTCGTCGAACTGGTCACGGAACCTGCGCCGTGGTCGCTCGCGCGAGAACGTCACGTCGGTGTGGACGAGTCCCGACGCGCACGAGATCGCCGCTCTCCACGACGAACTACAGAACTACAAGGGTGAACACGTCGTCGACTGGCGGGCACGACCGGATCGAATCGCGGCACTCGTTCGCGAGTTCGGCTCCCGACTCGTCGTCGTCCAGTGTCGCGACAACGACGGTGTGTTTCACGCGGTTCGCGGGGCGGTCGTATGTTCCGGTCACGCGTACGACATCATTGCGGCGTCGAGCATCGAGGGTCGGCGTCGGTATTCATCGCATGTCACGCTGTGGGAGTTGCAGACCGAACTTGCACGACGCGGTATCACGGATTTCGACATGGGTGGCGTCGATCCCGTGAACAACAAGGGCGTGTACGACTTCAAGCACGGCATCGGTGCACGCGACGTCGACTACCTCGGCGAGTGGGACACCGCTTCTCCGGCGATTCTCCGCGGAATTCTCGGTAGGATCGTGGCATCACGCACGGCGTGATACACGATCCCACCGAGTGCACCGAATGAACCGCGGAAAATACCTCCTGGGTGACTTCATCGCCCGCCTGCTCGCCGTCGTCGAGCGTCCCCGTCTCGGAGACGGTACGCGCGTGCTCATGTACCACGCCATCGGCGAACGAGTGCCGAACATGGATCTCGATCTGTATTCGATGTCGGTCGCCCGCTTTGCCGAGCAGGTGCAGGCGATCGTCGAGTTCGCGCGTTCATCCGGCACGCGCTTCGTTCCGTTCGGTGGCGTGCCCACCCCGGGAGTTGCCGTCACTTTCGACGACGGTTACCGCAGCTTTGTCGACGTCGCGGTTCCTTTGCTGTCGGAGCACAACGTTCCGGTGCACGTGTTCGTCGGCACCCAACATCTTGCATCCGATCCCTCGTTGCACATGTCGCCGGCCCAGGTACGCGACGTTGCGTCGCTGCCGGGTGTCACCGTGGGTGCGCATGGCTACCGCCACGTTCCCCTCACGACCCTGTCCGACGACGAGTTGCGCGGTGAGTTGAGCATCGCACGACGTTCGCTCGAGGACGTCCTCGGACGCTCCGTTGACACCATGTCGTACCCGCACGGCGTACATGAAGAGCGGGTTCATCGCGCCGTCGCCGCTGCGGGGTACATCGCTGCAGCGTGCAGCGATGCCGGAACTTTCATCTCGTCCGAGCAGAAGTTGCGCATTCCGCGCATCGACCTGTGGGCGCTCGACTCCCCGGCGACGGTACGACGCAAGGTTCTCGGCGCCTGGGACCGGCTCTTGTGAGCGAAGTCTCGGTCGTCATCCCGTGTTTCAACTCCGCCCGCACACTCGAGCGGGCCGTCGCATCGGTCGCGGCACAAACGTTCGCACCTGCCGAGGTGATCATTGTCGACGACGCAAGTCGCGACGGCACTGCTGACCTCACCCGCTCACTCGCACGGGAGTACCCCCGGTTGAACGTCTCGCTCGTCGAGCTTCCGGTCAACGTGGGTGCGGGAGCCGCGCGCAACGCGGGCTGGGATCGTGCGACGAACACGTACGTCGCTTTCCTCGACGCGGACGATGCATGGCACCCGCACAAGCTGGAGATCCAGCACGGCATCATGACCGCCAGTCCGCAATGTGCGCTCAGCGGACACCTGTACCGGGTCGATCGGTCCGGTTCCCTCGGTGAAACCGACACCGTTGCCCCCCGGACCGTTCCGGTCTCGTTGCGCAACCTCCTCGTGCGCAATGCCTTCTCGACACCGAGCGTCATGCTGAGGCGCGACGTCACCGAGCGCTTCCACCCCGATCCCGCCGTGAGCGACGACTACCTGCTGTGGATGCGGATCGTGGCGTCGCACGGACCGGCGATCCTCATCGAGCTCCCGCTCACCACCCTGTTCAAGGATGCGTACGGCGATTCCGGATTGAGCGCATCGACGCACGCAATGCAGCGTCGGGAAATATCCGCCTTCCGGCATCTCCGGCGCGAGGGGCGAATCTCGCGTGCAACGTGGATGATCGCCTCCGCGTGGTCGGTGCTCAAGTACCTTCGCCGTATCGTGCTGCTCGCCGTCCGGAACCGGTGACCAACGTCGTGTACTACGCACAGACACTGCTCATCGGCGCGATCGTTCTCGCCCTGTTCTGGCGCGACGGCCGATTGTCACGCCTGCACGTCGTTGCATGGATGGTGCTCGTCGTGGCGCTGTACCGGCGGTTCGGACCCGACGAGCAGCTGCTGTTCTACTCGAACGATCAACGCTTCTATTCGTCCGTCGTCGTCGCCACCACCGAGATCGGCGTGCCGCTGCAACCGTCATGGTGGTTGTCCTTCGGCAAGCCGGTGTACACGCTTCCCGCCACCGTCCTTCATTACGCGGGAATCGATCCCGCTCTCGCACTGAAGACCGTGTCGCTCGTGTCGCTTCTGTTGCTCATCCGATTCGTCGGTGCACAACTCACGGCGCGCGGTGTTCGATTCAACCTCGTCACGGCGTACCTCACGGCACTCGGCCCGATCGCCGTCCTGTACAGCACCCTCGCACTGCGTGAGACGACGATGATGCTCCTCGCCACCGTGCTGTTGTGGGGGCGTCGCACGGATGTGCGGCTGTGGGCACTCATTGCACTCGCAACGCTGCGCCCGCATCTCGCTGCAGCGATCGCATTCGGTCTTGCCGTGGCCTGGATCATGCGCATACCGCGTGGACAATGGCGTGTGTCCGGTGCGGTGTTCCGCTTGTTCGGCTCCGTGCTCGCCGGATACCTGTCGTACGGTCTCGGAACGACGATCCTCGGCAGTGGACCCGTATCAGCGTCGGGACATCGCTGGGGAATCGGTCCCGTCATGCAGGTTCTGTCGAATCTCGTCGGTCTGCAGTTCCTTGCCGTCGACGAATCCACTCGTGCACTGTCGGTTGTCGATCTCGTCACGTCCCGACTCGCACTCTCGGAGACGATCGTCATTCCGGTTCTCTTCACGCTCGGCGCATTGGTCGCATTCCGATCCCCGCAGCGACGCCATGTCGCGGTGATCATCGCCTTCGGCTTCTACGTCGGGCTCGTCACCCTCACCGACTTCAACTCGTTCCGCCAGAACATCCCCTTTATGCCCACGTTCGGAATGCTCGTCGCGCTCGAGTGGGATGCGCGCCGATCGGCGGCACGCCCCGCTAACGCGCTCGTCGAAACGTCAGGTTGATTCGCGCCGCACCCGTGAGGGGGTGAAGCCTCGCACGCAACGTTCCCACACCGTGGAAGAACAACCGTGACGACGCGCCCCACACGACGACGTCGCCGTGCTCGAGAGTGATCTTCGTCGTCGGATCCGAACGCATCGGACCGCCGAACATGAACGTGATCGGCAATCCCAACGACACCGACACGATCGGCTGCGACATGTCACGTTCGTCGCGATCCTGGTGCAGCGCCATCTTCGCCCCGGGCACGTACCGGTTGACCAAGCATGCATCCGGGTCGAAGCTGGCGAAGCCGACCGCGGCGGCCGCGTCCGTCGCAAGAACTCGGAACGCCTCGGGCATTTCCGGCCACCGGTGACCGGTCACGGGATCGTTCGTTTCGTAGCGGTATCCGCGGCGGTCCGACACCCATCCACAGTCACCGCAGTTCGTCATGTCGACCGACATCTGCTTGCCCCCCGGTGTCGTCACCCGGCGCCACGGCGACGTACCGACGACGTGCTCGAGATCGGCGATGAGACGACCGGCCGTCGCTGTTGCCCGACCACGCAACACCCATGCATCGGGCGCAAAACGCTGCGGCGTCGACTCGGCGGCGAAGAGCACGACGTGATGTTAGGTGCGGCGTCTCCTACTGTGTCAGTCGATGGCAACGATGAAAGTCATTGGAGTGAGCGAGTTCG
>JBIIUH010000039.1:0-12946 GCA_044340075.1 Ilumatobacteraceae bacterium
CTTGAACTTCTTGATCGCCACGCGGTCCTCCGGGGAAATGGTCGCTTCAGGCTAGGGCGTCGCTTTCGTTCTGCAGTCGTCGCATTTCGGCACAGCGGGACCGGGTGATTCCGGACGTGTCACTGCGCGGATTTACGCGCGTACATGCGAAGTATCGACCGAACGTTCTGGCGCCCCCGGCAGGAGTCGAACCTGCAACCTACGGATTAGAAGTCCGTTGCTCTCTCCGGTTGAGCTACGGGGGCCCGGTGACACCGGCGTGGCGGGGTATGACGCCGTCACCCGTGTCGCCCCTTCACGGTAGGGCGACACCGGCACGTCTGCGACCGACCCCCGGGGGATGTGTCATTTGTATGACGGTAAGTGACTCCCTTTGGTGCCGAATCGTCATCGCTCGCGTCACGCAGGGTGCGTGTACATCCCGTACACATGAATCAACCCCCGATGACGATCGTCACCGGCGACCCGAAGTTCCGGACCGAAAGCCGGAAAGAAACAAGGAGGAATACCCGCAATGGAAGTAGTCAACGATGTCCTCGGCCTGCCGCTGGACAGCGCGAATCACGAACTGGTGTACAACGCATTCTCCTTCGCCGTCGCGGCGATGGGCATCGCGTTCGTGTACTTTCTCGTGTCGCGCTACCGCGTCTCGCCGAACTACCGCAGTGCAGTGACGATGTCGGCGATGATCACCGGCATCGCCGCCTACCACTACTGGCGCATCTTCGGCACGTTCGCCGACGGAAAGACGTGGAATGAGGGCTACCGCTACGCGGACTGGCTGCTCACCGTGCCGCTGCTCGTCGCCGAACTCGTCGTCGTCTCCGGCGCATCGAAGGAAGTGGCCCGCAAGTCGACGCCACGACTCGTCATCGCCGCCCTGCTCATGGTCGCCACCGGATATCCGGGTGAGACCGCAGCCGACGGCTCGAGCGCACGCGCCATCTGGGGAATCATCTCCAGCCTCTTCATGCTCTACGTGCTGTACGAGTTGTTCGCCGGCGACATCGGCAAGGCGATGCGCAGCCAGACCGGCGAGGTGGGCAAGAAGTTGAACAACCTGCGCTACCTGCTGTTGTTCACCTGGGGCGTCTACCCGATCGCGTACATCCTCGGCGACCAGGAGAGCTGGCTGTCGAAGACGCTCGGTCTCAGCGAGACCGGCGCGACGACGGCGATCCAGGTGGGCTACACGGTGGCCGACGTGCTCGCCAAGCCCGGGTACGGACTCATCATCCTCAGCATCGCGCTCGCCCGCTCGGCAGCCGAGGGTTACCGCGCGGCATAACGCCACGACGGTTCGATTCCCGAAAGGTCCCGGTCGCAAGACCGGGACCTTTCTCTTTGTCCGGTCGTGTTCGGTTGTGTTCCGTCGCAGTCGAGTCGTCCTTCGCAGCGATCGGCCCGACCGCCCGAACGAGATGCGGGATTACGCGTTGCGACGCAACAGTGCGTGGCGCAGGAAGTTCAGCGACGAAATGACCGACAGTTCGCGCATCATTTTGCGCTCGCCCGGAAGCATCACCGTGCTCGCTTCGACCGTTCCGTCGGGGAAGGCGATTGCCATGCACAACGTGCCCACCTTGCGTCCGTCCTGTTCGGTGGGCCCGGCAACACCGGTGAGCGCGAGACCGACGTCGGCGCCGACGACGCGGCGCACCTCGCTCGCCATCGTGCCCGCAGTCTCCTCGTTGACGACGGGCCCGCGCGCGACGTTGAGCAGTTCGAACTTCACGTCGCTCGCATAGGCAACGACTCCGCCGCGCACGACGTCGCTCGCACCGGGCGTAGCGGTGAGACGTCCGGCGACGAGACCGCCCGTCACCGACTCGGCGACGCCGATCGTGAGACCCTTCGCGCGCAACATGTCGAGCACGACGGTTTCCATGGTGTCGTCGTTGACGCCGAAGACGAGCTCGCCGACGACCGCACGCACGCGCTTCTCCCACACGTCGAGCAGCGCATCGACGTCACCGCGGGTCGCCGCTTTCGCCGTGAGGCGCACTTTGATGCCCTCCCAGCCGCTCGCGAGGAAGGCCAGTGTCGGGTTACCGACGCCGTCAAGTTCGTCGATGATCGGCTGCAACTTCTCATTCAGCCCACTCTCGCTGTCGCCCCACGTGCGCAGGACGCGACTGGCGATGGCCGACGTGTCGCCGCTGCGCGCGCGCAGATCGGGCAGGATCGCCCGCTCGAACATCTCGAACAGCTCCCACGGCACGCCGGGCACCGCGTAAACGACCTTGTCCCCCACCGGACACACGAGCCCGGGGGCGGTGCCGCGCTTCTGCTCGATGATCGATGCACCCTTGGGCACCATGGCCTGGCGCAGGTTGTTCTCGCTCATCGTGCGACCGCGCCCGGCGAACATCTGCGCGATGACGTCGGCGATCTCGGGATGGAACTCGAGCTCGACGCCCATCACCTCGGCAATGGCCTCGCGCGTGATGTCGTCATGGGTGGGGCCGAGGCCGCCGCACACGATGACCGCATCGGACTCGGCGAGCCGCGAGCGCAGCGCGGCGACGATCCGCGCCTGGTTGTCGCCGACCTTGACCTGCTGGAGCGAATCGATGCCGGCCGCGGCAAGTTGCTCGCCGAGCCATGCCGAGTTCGAGTCGATGATCTGCCCGAGCAGCAGCTCGGTGCCGACGGCGACGACGTCACACCGCATGCGGCCGACCCCGACGACCCGCTAGTGCTCCCCATGCGTATTGCACACCGCTGAGCACGGTGAGCCCGACGGCGAGCCACAACAGCGGCGACCACACCCAGCGTTGATCGAAGGTGGCGGGCATGAGTGCGAAACCGACGGCGAGCTGCTGGCTGAGCGTTTTCACTTTGGCGGTACGGCTCGCCGGCACCGATACGCCCTTCGAGCCGACGACGACGCGGTAGATGCTCACGATGATCTCGCGCACCGCGATGATGACGACCGGCAGCAACCAGAACACCCCGCGGCTGACGAGCGTGAACATCGCCCCGAGCACGAGCACCTTGTCGGCGAGCGGGTCGAGGAACGCACCGCTGCGCGTGATGCCGTGCCGGCGCGCGAGGTAACCGTCGACTCCGTCGCTTGCGCACAGAACGAACCACACCCCGAGCGCCACCCACGAGCCACCCGGATCGACGGGAATGATTGCAAAGAGCAGCGGCGAGGCGAGGATGCGACCGACGGTGACGGCATTCGCCCAGTTGACGAGCGCGTTGGGATCAACGGCCATCGATGCGACCTCCCTCGGCGACGAGGTCGGGGCCGTATGCGTCGGCGATGACGACGTCGACGAACTCGCCGGGGGCGAGCGATTCGGCGACGTGAATGACGCCGTCGATGTGCGGGGCTTCACGGTGACTGCGGGCCACGCCCGGCTCGTCGACGAGCACGCGTACGGTCGCACCGATGAGGGCGTCGCGGCGCAGGGCCGTGATGTCGTCCTGCATTGAGCGCAACTCGGCGATCCGCTCATTCATGAGACCGGCGGGTACCTGGTCGGGAAGGTCGGCTGCGTACGTTCCGTCTTCGCGGCTGTACGAGAAGAAACCGCACCAGTCGAGCTGCGCGTCGCGCACGAAGTCGAGCAGCTCGTCGTGATCCTCTTCCGTCTCGCCCGGGTAACCGACAATGAAGTTGCTGCGGAACGTGGCGTCAGGTGCGAGCTTGCGGATGTCGGCGATGCGACGCAGGAAGCGCTCGCCGTCACCCCAGCGGCGCATCCGCCGCAGGTGCGGCTTCGACACGTGCTGCAGCGACAGGTCGAAGTACGGCACACCGGTGGCGAGAATCGCCTCGATGAGTTGGTCGGAGAGATCGCTCGGATACAGGTACAGCAACCGCGTCCACGGCACGCGCGCGGCAACCGCGTTGACGAGACCGACGATCGAACCCGCGCCGAGTTCGTCGGGGCGGTCCTTGCCGTAACTGGCGAGATCCTGGGCGACGAGCACGATTTCCTTCGCACCCAGTTCGTCGACTTCGCGCAGGATCGCATCGACGTCGCGACTGCGTTGCGGGCCGCGGAACGACGGAATCGCGCAGAAGCCGCACGTGCGGTCGCAACCCTCGGCGATCTTCACGTACGCCCACGGCGATCGCGAGGCGGGACGCGGCAGGTTGAGCAGGTCGAACGACGGCACCGCGGGCTTGCGCCCGATGCTCACGGGGGTCGACGGCAACTGTGCCGTCATGACGTCGAGGGCGACACCGAAGCCGGCGATCTGATCGGCCTCGGGCAAATGTGCCCGCAGCTCGTCGCCGTAGCGCTCGGCCATGCAGCCCGTGACGATGAGGCGACTCCCCGCCTTGCGTCGCTCGCTGAGGGCGAGCACCGTGTCGATGCTCTCGCGACGCGCATCCTCGATGAAGGCGCAGGTATTCACGACGACGACGTCGGCCGCGGTGTCATCGTCGGATTCGACGAGCCCCTGGCTGCGCAGAACGCCGATGAGTTTGTCCGAATCCACCTCGTTCTTCGGACAGCCGAGAGTCTCGACATAGAACGTCCCGGCCACGACTGGTCAGGCTACCGACGCACGGTTTCACGGTCGGGAGATGCTCGTCAAACGGCAGCTCGAGCGAGCCGCGTTAGCGTCGCGAGCGGAGGTGTACGAGTTCCTGGTGGGCTTCACCGTCTTCAAAACGGCTGGGACGACGTACGTCGTTCGGCGGGTTCGATTCCCGTCCACCTCCGCCATCACTCACGGCCCCACTCACGGTGTCGGCAGCCTCGCGATGGCCGCGCCCGCGACTCGTACGTCGCCGTTGCGCCGCGTCACACCCGTTGCGTCGAGTGCCTCGGCGAGAGGGACGGCATGTTTGCGGGTGATGCCGAGCCGTTCGCGCAGGTGCGCCACGGTGAAGCCCGACGGTGCAGCGGCAAGTAGTTCGCGCACGACGGGTACGAGCCCGTCGATGACGCTGCGGTGAAAAGCGATTCCACCGCACTCGACGATGTCGCCGCGGGCGACGAGGCGCCGCGCCACTGCCCTGTCGAGTGACGCAGCCGACGGCCCCGTCACCCCGGCAGTGCGCACCTCTTCGGCGACGCGCCGCTCGGCATCGTCGAGGCCGTCACCACGGCGCACGACGCCGTGCGACAGCGTCCATCCCTGCGCGGCTAGTTGCTCGACCATGTCGCGCACCACGGCACGCTCGTGGTCGTCGAATGCCGAGAGTTCGATGCTGCCGTCACGCTCGAGTCGCAGCTCGAGCGATGCACGCAACGCAACGACGACCGCCGGGTCGACGACCCATTCCCCGACGTTCGCGGTGACGCTGCGCATCATGCGCCGCCGTTCGTCGGCCGCACGCCGCCACACACCCGAGCGCGCTGCATCGGGATCGACCTCGCGGATGACTCCACCGCCGACCGTCGCATTGCGGCCGCTGTCGCGAATGATCACACGATCACCGGGCCGCAGTGCGAGCGGCTCGGTGACACGCAACATCACGTCCCGCGCATCGCTGCTTCCCGCTTCGTCGTTGGATGCGCCGCGACGTTGCGTCACGCGCACGGGCACCGCGGTCGTTCCGACATAGAGCAAGAGACTGCCCCGACCCGACGTCGGCGGCTCGTCGACCAACCATGTGAGCGAGGCAGCGAAGCGCATAGCGGGCCACCACGTGTCGGGGGCGACGAGTACGTCACCACGACCGATGTCCTCGGCACTGACATCGGCGAGGTTCACCGCACAGCGGTGATGCGCAGCGAGCGAGTCGTGCACCGATCCGCGGTGCTCGACGTCCCGCACCCGCACCGTGCGCCCGGTTCGCACCACGGTGAGCACGTCACCGCGTGACAAGGGTCCGTCACGCAGGGTTCCCGTCACGACCGTGCCGGCACCGGCGATGACGAACGAACGATCGACGAACAGCCGCGGGGTGACGATGCGGTCACTCAATGACGCGTCCGACGGCGCCGACGCGGTGGCGGCAACGCGGGCCAGGGTGGCGGCGAGTTCGTCGATGCCGCGACCGTCGCGCACCGACGTAGCGATGATCGGCGCATTCACCCACGGCGTCGCCGCGAGTCGGGTGCGGATTTCCGTCGTGCGCGATGCGACGAGCGGGGCAGTATCACCGGCGTCGCTCGATGTGCCGTCGTCGCATTTCGTCAGCGCGACGACGAGGTGCGGCACGGCGAGCAATTCGGCAATTGCGAGGTGCTCTTCGCTCTGCGGCCGCAGCCCTTCGTGCACGTCGACGACGAGCAGCACGACATCGGCCGCCCACACCCCCGCAACCATCGTGCGCACCAGATCACCGTGACCTGGAACGTCGACGAACTCGAGTTCGACCGCCCCGTCGCCGTCCCGCGCATCGGGGACGACGACGTCACGAAAGGCAAAGCCGAGATCGAGCGTCATGCCGCGACGCTTTTCCTCGGCAAAGCGATCGGGATCGGTTCCCGTGAGCGCCCGCACGAGGGCGGACTTTCCGTGATCGACGTGACCCGCCGTGGCGATGATCGCCATCGTCGCGCCGGCCCCTACGCGTGCAACGCGCTGATCAGCGCGGCGGTGACCACCTCGTCGTCGAGCGGCGAGACGCTGCGCAGGTCGAGCAGCGTCGACGATCCCTCGACTCGTGCGACAACGGGAGGTCGATGGCGGCGCAGCCGTTCGGTGACGTCGCCGGTGACGCTCACCGCGCGCGACGCCATGCGCGCCGACGGCGCCGATCCGGCACCGGGCAGCGACGACGTGTCGACGACCCGCGCACCGGGTACCCGGGCGGCAATCGCGGCGGCACGCTTCTCGAGTTCGTCGACACCCGTCGTCACCATCGCCCAAAACGGCACGTCGGTGTGCGCGGTGCGCCCGACGTAGGTGAGCAGGACGTCCTGCAGGTCGCGCATCACCTGGGCGCCGGGACGCAACGCGCGCATGAGCGGGTGCTTCGCACACGCCCGCACCAAGTCGGCGCGACCGGCGATGATTCCGCACTGCGGGCCGCCGAGCAGCTTGTCGCCCGAGAACGTAACCAGCGCGGCACCGTCGTCGAGTGCCTGTCGCACGGCGGGTTCACCCGCGAGCCACGGCGGCACCGGGAAACCCTGCGTCGTCAACCACGGACACGATGCATCGAGAAGACCGGAACCGACATCGACGACGACGGGAACGCCGACTGCAACGACGTCGGCGAGCGCCGGACTGTCGACGAACCCCGACATCGCGAAGTTCGAGGGATGGATGCGCATGACGAGCGCAACGTCGTTGCGCACCTTTGCGTAATCGTCGGCGCGGGTCTTGTTCGTCGTGCCGACGTCGACGAGGCGCGCACCCGACTGCTCGATCACGTCGGGAACGCGGAAGCCGCCGCCGATCTCCACACTCTCCCCGCGCGACACCGCAATGCCCTTGCCGTCACCCGCGAGCGCGGCTGCCACGAGCATGACGGCCGCCGCATTGTTGTTCACGACGACGGCATCTTCGGCACCGACCAAGATGCGCAGCAGTTCGGCGATCGGGGTGTGGCGCGAGCCCCGCTCACCGTCGCGAATGTCGAACTCGACGTTCGTCGCCCGGAAGCCGTCGCTCCGACGTGCACCCCATGCACCCACCGGAGCGCGACCGAGGTTCGTGTGCAGCAACACCCCCGTCGCATTCACGACGTCTTCGACGAGCGAGTCGGCAAGATCCCGTGCGAGTTTCATTGCACCGGCACGTACGTCGCCGCCCGCGGCGATCGCACGGCGCGCGCAATCGACGAGCAGGGCGTGCGCCAACGGCACCTCGGCAGCCACCGCGCGGGCGAGCGCATCAACAGACATCGGCCGGGAGGTGTCGACCGATGCCATCGCTGCGCAGGCTACTAATCTGCCCCCATGACGCAGCCCGGCACGTCCGATACACCGCTACGGCTCACCGAGTGGACCTCGTGCGGCGGCTGCGCGGCGAAGTTCGGCGCCACCCTGCTCTCCGAGCTCGTCGCGGAGCTGCCGAATGACTCTGACGCCTCCCTGCTCGTCGGACTCGCCCCGTTCGACGACGCGGCCGTGTACCAACTGAGCAACGACATCGCGCTCGTGAGCACGACCGACTTCTTCCCGCCGCTCGTCGACGACCCCGACGACTTCGGAGCGATCGCCGCATCCAACGCCTGCAGCGACGTCTTCGCGATGGGAGGCGACGTCGTGCTCGCCGTCAACGTCGCCGCGTTCCCCGAACACTTCCCCCGTGATGCGATCGCGACGATCTTCGCCGCCGCATCGAAGGTCGTCACCGAGGCCGGCGGCCGCATCGCCGGCGGCCACACCATCCGCAACCCCGAACCGATCTTCGGTCTCGCCGTGCAGGGTGTCGTGCATCCGCAGCGCATCTTCCGCAAGTCGGGTGCCAGACCCGGCGACCGCGCCGTGCTGTCGAAGCCGCTCGGCTCGGGTCTCGTCACCGCCGCGGGCACCGATGCCGAGAAGAAGGCGGCGATCGCCGTCATGCGCACGGTGAACCGTCAGGCTGCCGAGGCGTTGCGTCAACTCGGCGATGACGTACACGCCGTTACCGACGTGACGGGTTACGGCCTTGCCGGTCACGGCTGGGAAATGGCCGATCGCTCGGGCGTTCGATTCGTCGTGCACGCCGACAAGCTCGCCACGTACGACGGCGCACGGCGCATCGCCGCCGAAGGTCGTCGCACCGGTGGTGATCCGCGCAATCGCGACTACGTCGGTGATCGCTTCACGACGACACGCAGCGACGACGACGTCGCCCTGCTCATGGACCCGCAGACGTCGGGTGGATTGCTCGCCGCGGTCGCACCGCAGCGCATCGCCGACATCGTCGGCGTGGCGGGATTCGTCGAGGTCGGCGAGTTCGTCACCGGTGAACGCGGTGTCGAACTGCGTTGACCTGAATTCGTGTTGACGCGAATGTGCGCTGAGTCGCGCTAGCTGCCGCGCTGCATGTGGTCGAGTTCCTCGACCGACATCAACACTTCGCGCGGCTTCGAACCCTCCGACGGACCGACGACCCCGCGTTGCTCGAGCAGGTCCATGAGACGTCCGGCCCGGGCAAAACCGACCTTCAACTTGCGCTGCAGCATCGACGTGCTGCCGATCTGCGAACGCACGACGAGGTCGATCGCGTGGCGCAACAACTCGTCGTCGTCCTCGTCGCCGGTGCTGCCACCGGGCAGACCCGCGACTTCCGCGGCTTCTCCACCGCCTTCGACACCGCTCACGTACTGCGGCTCGGGGGCCTGGCGCTTCCAGTGCGCCGCCACCTTGCGCACCTCGCCCTCGCCGACCCACGCCGACTGCACGCGCTGGGCGACGTTCGTATTGCCGGGCAACAGCAACATGTCGCCCTTGCCGACGAGTTTTTCCGCGCCGGGCTGGTCGAGGATGACGCGACTGTCGGTGAGGCTCGACACGGCGAACGCCATGCGTGCGGGGATGTTCGCCTTGATGACACCGGTGATGACGTTGACGCTCGGACGCTGCGTGGCGACGATGAGGTGGATACCGACCGCACGCGCCTTCTGCGCGATGCGGGTGATGCATTCCTCGACGTCGCGGGCCGCGACCATCATGAGATCGTTCAACTCGTCGACGACGACGAGCACGTACGGCATGCGCTCGAAACGCTTCGTCGACGTTTCGGCATCCGATTCCGACTCGTCGTTCAACTCGCCGCGGTCGTATGCCGCGTTGTACCCGGCGATGTCGCGGAAGCCTGCTTCGACGAGCACGTCGTAACGACGCTCCATCTCCTTCACCGCCCAGCCGAGCGCATTCGCGGCCTTCTTCGGGTTCGTGACGGGTTGCGTGAGCAGGTGCGGCAGCAGCGCGTACTGCCCCATCTCCACCTGCTTCGGGTCGATGAGGATGAGACGCACCTGCTCGGGCGTGGTGCGCATGAGCAACGACGTGATGATGCAGTTGAGCACGCTCGACTTACCCGCGCCCGTTGCACCGGCGATGAGCAGGTGCGGCGTCGTTGCGATGTTGAGGAACACCGGACGTCCCGCGATGTCCTTGCCGACGGCGACGTCGAGCGGATGCTGCGCCGACTTCGCCTCGGGACTCGTGAGCAGGTCACCGAGCGACACGAGGTCGCGCGACTCGTTCGGCACCTCGATGCCGATCGCCGAGCGACCGGGAATCGGCGCGAGGATGCGAACGTCGGTGGCGGCCATCGTGTACGCGATGTCCTTCGACAGTGACGTCACGCGCGCCACCTTCACGCCGTCACCCAACGACAACTCGTAGCGCGTCACCGTCGGGCCGCGCGTGTAGCCGACGAGTTCGGTGTCGACACCGTGCGACGCGAGTGCGGTGACGAGTGAGTCGCCCCGCTCCTCCACCGACGATTCGTTGGCCCGCTTGTTGCTCGACAGCACGAGCATGTCCATCGGCGGCAGCGACCACGACGATGGTTGCGCTGCGGGTCCGAGCGGCATCTGCTGCTGCTCCCCGCGAACGGGGGTCGAACGAGCAGGCGCCGCTGGCGGAGTGTCTGCGGCACGTTGCCGGCGGCGGCGCGGGCGTGGCTTTTCCTCGCTCGCGTCCGCTTCTTCGTCGTCTACTTCTTCGTCGTCGTCACCGTCTTCGGCGTCATATTGCGCGTGGTCGTAGAACGACGGGCCGTCACTGCCCTCTTCGTCGCCGTCGTCGGGATCATCGCCATCGTTGTCGTCGCGACCACCTTCGCGACCACCTTCGCGATACGTGCGCATCGCATCGTCGATTCGTCCGACCGAACCGGTGAACATCCGCGCCAACTCGGGCAACGAACGGCCGGACGCGAGCATGAGACCGAGCAAGGCAACGGCGCTCAGCGTGATGAGTGCACCGACGGGGCTGATCGAGCTCACGAGCGGCTGACCGACGAGCCACCCGAACCAACCACCGGCCGACTCGAGTGCATCGAGACTCACCGACACATCGCCGGCGAGGAACACGTGCATGAGGCCGAGCAAGGCGACGGCCACCACGAGCGAACCGACGCTCAAGCGCACGCGGTGTGCGACACTGATTCGCTTCAGCAGCGCGACGCCGAGCCCGAGGCACAGCAGCGGGAATGCGTACCGACCGAGCCCGAGGGTCCAGCGCAGGCCGAGATCGAGACCGCGCCCGACCGGGCCGGTGACGTGCACGTACACCGAGAGCACGAGCAACAGCCCGAGAACGATGAGGCCGAGACCGCCGAATTCATGGGCCCGTTCGGCGAGCAGCGGGCGCAGCACCGACTCGCGCCGCACGACACGGAAGGTCGTGGGCGACTCTGCATCCACGGGGGTGGAATCGTCGGGAACACCTCTCGGCGCGCGGGGACGGCGCGTCGCGGGGCGCTTTTTCGGCGCGGCCGGCACGGGGCAACCGTACCAATGCGGCGCACCGCGATCGGGGACTACCCGCGACGCTGCAGCGGTGAGTGAGCGACTTCGTCGTCGCGGCGGCGACGCCGTGTAAGGCCGAGCAGCAGCCCACCACCGAACGTCACCACCGCAATGAGCACGACGAGCGCCGTTAACCACGCTGTCGTCGCGGGGTTTTCGGCCACCGACAGCGGCATCGCTGGGTCGAAGCTCGTCGGTGGTGACGGTGCTAACGCGGGTGCGGCTCGCACGAGCACTGCGAGATTCACCGAACGGATCTCGCCGCTTGACGTGAGACCGTTCACCTGGGCAGTGTGGCGCCCGACGGGCACGTCCTCACCAATCGGCATCCGTGCCGCGAAGGAACCATCGTCGCCCACCCGGACGTTGCCGAGTTTGCGCGGTGTCGAGAACAACCACGCCACCGCATCGGAAAACGGCCGGAAGCCCGTACCCGTCACCGTGATGTAGTTGTTCTGCTGCACGACGAGTGCACCCGACGGGTCAACCGGCGTGAGGCTTCCCGACGGATCGGTCGCACTCACATTCATCTGGAATCCGTCGGAAGCCGTGAACTGCTGCACCTGCTGATTGATGAGCAGGTAATCGACCGGCGTCGGATTCTGCTGGTACACCTGCGGCTGGTCGAGCGGGGGCAGGGGAATCTGCATGTTCAGGAACACGGGAATCTCGAGGCTCTGCACGTTGTTCACCAACTGCTGAAGCAGGCGCTGCATCTCCTCGGGTGCGATGTCTCGCCGCCCCGGCGGCGGAAGGGTCGCGAGCGGAATCGGTGCCGTTGTCGTCGTGACCGGCGGCAGCGTCGTGACCGGCGGCAGCGTCGTCGGCGCGTCGGATGTCGGTGCACTCGCCGCCACCTGCGAGGGAACCGTGGTCGTCGTGATGATCGTCGGACGCACGGTGGTCGTCGTGATGATGGTCGGACGCGCGGCGGTCACCGTTGTCGGACGCACAGTTGTCGTCGTGATGATCGTCGGGCGACGAACCGTTGTCGTCGTGACGGTGCGCGATACGACCGTTGACGTAGTTGCCGCACGCGTTGCGAGCGTTGTCGTCGTACGGCGCGGCGCAGTCGTTGTCGTGGTTCGCCGTGGCGGAGCGGTGGTAGGCGGCACCGTTGTCGGCGTCACTGTGGTGGTCGTGCGCGGCAAGGTCGTGGTCGTCGTCGTGGCAGCAGCGGGAGGCGTGCCACCGCCGCTCGAGACCGCCGCGATCGTCACGAGAATCGAGAGGGGCGCACCCGTCAATGCTGTCTGCTCGTTACCGGCAACGTCGGTGACGGCAAAGGATCCTGCGACTCCGAGAGTCGACGTCACCGATCCCCCACCCGCTACTGCCGTTGATGTCGCAGTGATCGTGCACGTCGTTGCCGTGGTCTGCACGATCGCGATTGCGGAAATGTTCGTCCAGGTGAAGTCGGTGCCGCGCACGAGCGACAGCGTCGAGCACTCCAGCTCTTCATCGCCGGTCAACGTGAACGTCAGCGTGGCCGACGCTGCGGTCGCTCCGGAGCGCGTCAGCGTGACGCTTGGTGCGGTCGAGTCGATCGTCACGGTTGTCGCCGATGCAGCCGACAGGTTGTCCGCCGCATCCACCGCGTAGGCCCGA
>JBIIUH010000119.1:0-3092 GCA_044340075.1 Ilumatobacteraceae bacterium
ACGACGGGCCAAAACGGTCTGTCGCAGGCGCGCCAATTCTCCGACGCGACTCAGGTGACGGGTGTCGTTCTCACGAAGCTCGACGGATCGGCGAAGGGTGGAATCGTCTTTGCGATCGAGACCGAACTCGGCATCCCGGTGAAACTCGTCGGGCTCGGTGAGACCATCGACGACCTCGCGCCGTTCGATCCCGTCGAGTTCGTCGACGCGCTGCTCGGCGAGTAGCGGCCGCGGGTCGCGCCCGTCACGACGACGGTAGATTCGCCACGATGTTCGACACCCTCGGCGAGCGCCTCGGATCCATCGTCGGTCGTCTGCGCAACCGCGGACGGCTGAGTGAAGCCGAAGTCGACGAGGTGCTGGCCGAGATTCGCGTCGCGCTGCTCGATGCCGACGTCAACGTCACGGTCGTGCGCAACGTCATCGCGCGCATCCGTATCAAGGCGATCGGCGCCGAGGTGTCGAAGGCGCTCGATCCCGCGCAGCAGATCGTCAAGCTCGTCCACCAGGAACTCATCGGGCTGCTCGGCGGCGACACGCTGCAGATCGCCTACGCGAGCCAGCCCCCGACGGTCGTGCTCATGGCCGGCTTGCAGGGTTCGGGCAAGACGACGAGCGCGGCGAAGCTCGCGAACTGGTTCAAGCGCCAGGGTCGCCAGCCGTTGCTCGTCGGCGCCGACCTGCAGCGTCCGGCTGCGGTCGAGCAGTTGCGCGTGCTCGGCGCGAGCATCGACGTTCCGGTGTTCAGCGATGCCGGCGATCCCGTCGACGTCGCTGCACGCGGCGTTGCCGAGGCGCGCCGCGTCGGTCGCAACGTCGTCATCGTCGACACCGCCGGTCGCCTCGCAATCGACGAGGAAATGATGCGCGAAGTACGCCGCATCAGCGATGCCGTGTCGCCGAACTACACCTTCCTCGTCGTCGATGCGATGACGGGTCAGGATGCCGTCACCGTCGCGCAGTCCTTCAATGACGTGCTGTCGATCGACGGTGTCATCCTCTCGAAGCTCGACGGCGACGCACGCGGCGGTGCCGCACTGTCGGTGAAGGAGGTCATCGGCAAGCCGATCGCTTTCGCGGCGACGGGGGAGAAGATCGACGCGTTCGAGCAGTTCCATCCCGATCGCATGGCGGGTCGCATCCTCGGCATGGGCGACATGCTCACGCTCATCGAGCAGGCCGAGTCGGTGTTCGAAAAGGATCAGGCCGAAGCCGCGGCAAAGAAGCTCGTCGGCGGCGAATTCACGCTCGACGACTTCCTCGAGCAGTTGCAGCAGTTGAAGAAGATGGGCCCGCTGCAGAACGTCATGGGCATGATCCCCGGTCTCGGGGCCCAGGTGAAGGACGCGCAGATCAGCGACGACCAGGTGAAGATCACCGAGGCGATCATCCGCTCGATGACCCCCGCAGAACGGTCCAATCCGCAGATCATCAACGGCAGTCGCCGCAGCCGCATCGCTCGCGGCAGCGGCACCCAGGTGCAGGACGTCAACCGACTCGTCAAGCAATTCGCCGAGATGCAGAAGATGATGAAGCGGTTTGGGGGCCGACTGCCCTCCCGATAGCCTCGATGAAGCCCCGCGAGGGCACCATCGATTCGTCTCAGTCATCACAGGAGCACCATGTCCGTCAAGTTGCGTCTCGCCCGAGTCGGCAAGACCAAGCAGCCGCACTACCGCGTCGTTGCGGCCGACACCCGCAAGGCCCGCAACGGAGAATTCCTCGACATCGTCGGTCAGTACCGTCCGCGCGAGGAGCCCTCGGGCTTCGTCGTCGACTCGGCCAAGGTGATGCGCTGGTTGAACAACGGTGCGCTCCCCACCGAGCGCGTGCGCAAGTTGCTCGAGATCAACGGCGTGTGGGCCGAGTTCATGGCCACCAAGTCCACGGCGAAGAAGAAGTAGTCCGCACCGTGTCGGAAGCACCGGTCGCCACCAAGGTTCTCGACCACATCGTTCGCTCGATCGTCGACAACCCCGAGGGTGTGCGCATCGAGTCGGTCGACGATGACGGCGTGATCATCCTCGAGGTGCGCGTCGCCGACGGCGACCTCGGTCGCGTCATCGGTCGCCGCGGTCGCACGGCGCAGAGCATCCGCGCGTTGGTGCGTGCCGCTGCCTCGCGCGACGGCGTCGAAGTCGACGTCGACTTCCTCGACGACTGAGTCCGTCGCGCAACGGTCAGACGAACGACGGGCGCCGATCGTGCGCATCGACGTCTTTTCGATCTTCCCCGGGCAGGTCGACGCCTTCTGCAACGTGAGCCTGCTCGGCCGTGCGCGCGAGCGGGGCCTGCTCGACCTGCGCACCCACGACATTCGCGACCACACGACCGACGTGCACCGCACGGTCGACGATTCGCCGTTCGGCGGGTCGGCCGGCATGGTGTTGCGTCCCGAGCCGATCTTCGCCGCCGTGCGCGCCGCGCAGCCGCCGCGCCCGTTGTTGCTCACGTCGCCGGGCGGTCGACGGTTCGATCAGGCGATGGCCCGCGAACTTGCGTCGCGCGGCGGTTTTTCGTTGTTGTGCGGCCGCTACGAGGGTGTCGATCACCGCGTGCGCGAACATCTCGTCGACGGCGAGGTGTCGATCGGTGACGTCGTGCTCGGCGGCGGCGAAGTGGCGGCCTGCGTCGTCATCGAGGCGGTGACGCGCCTCGTGCCCGGAGTCATGGGCAACGAAGAATCGGGCGTGCACGAGAGCTTCGCCGACGATCTGCTCGAGGCACCGCATTACACGCGTCCGGCGACCTTCGAGGGATGGGACGTTCCCGACGTGTTGCGCAGCGGCGATCATGCCCGCATCGCACGTTGGCGCCGGGCTCAAGCCCTGCACCGCACCCTGCATGCCCGTCCCGACCTCGTTGCACGCCGTGGTGGGCTCTCCGCGGAGGATGAGCGTCTGTTGGAAGAGTTCCCCGCCGTCCCGTATCCTGAAGTCTCCCTATGAAACCCACCGACATCGTCGATTCCCAGTACTTGCGCTCCGACATTCCGGCTCTGCGCCCCGGCGACGAGGTGAAGGTTCACGTTCGCGTCGTTGAAAGCGGCAAAGAGCGCGTCCAGATCTTCCAGGGCGACATCATCGCCATCG
>JBIIUH010000058.1:0-9553 GCA_044340075.1 Ilumatobacteraceae bacterium
GCCATCGAGGGCTCCGGCGTCTCCGAGAGTTACACGGTCCGCAAGAACTCCTACGGCGTCGGTGTCGAGCGCACCTTCCCGAAGCACACCCCGTCGGTGGCCAAGGTCGAGGTCATCAAGCACGGCGACGTGCGCCGCGCCAAGTTGAACTACCTGCGCAACCGCGCCGGCAAGTCGGCGAAGATTCGCGAGAAGCGCGAAGAGTGAACCACCCCTTGAGGGTCACCGCACACATCCTCGGTGTCGGGAGGTCGTCGTGAATACCGACGATCTCGAACAATACGAGGCCGAACGTGAGTTGCAGCTTGCCAACGAGTACCAGGACGTCGTCGGCATGTTCAAGTACGCCGTCGAGACCGACCGGCGCTTCTATCTCGCGAACAACGTTGACGTTCGCGTCGTGCACGAGGGTCCGCGCCCTCTGCTCGAGATCACGCTGACCGACGCATGGGTGTGGGACATGTACCGCCGCACTCGTCTCGTCCCGAAGGTTCGCGTGCTCAGTTTCAAGGACGTGAACATCGAGGAGCTTCCGCCCGCCCAGATGTGACGGCAAGCGTGCACGCGGGTCGTGCACGTGCAGCCCGGCGCATGGCTCGCGCTCGTCGCGGTGAGGACCTCGTCGCCGACCGGTACCGCGGCGATGGTTGGACCGTGGTCGAACGCAACTGGCGCTGTACGCGCGGTGAACTCGACATCATCTGCGAACGCAACGGAGTCCTCGTCGTGTGCGAGGTGAAGACGCGGCGCAACGCCGACTTCGGTCACCCGTTCGAGTCCGTCGATGCCCGCAAGTTGCATCGCATGCGCCGTGCCGTGGCGGCCTATCTCGATGCGCGCCGCAGCGCGGGCGAGTCGGTGCCGGCACGGGTGCAGTTCGACGTCGCCGCGGTCATCGGTGACGCCGTCGACGTGCGACGCGACGTCGGCAACTCCATGTGAACGGCTCCACATCATCAACTCCGTGTCATCAAATCCGTGTCAACAAATCCGTATGGATGAGGGACGTCGCTGCGAGGAGCAGCGAATCGCCGGCGTGAGTCAGCGGCGTCGTTCCCAGCAGCCGCGATGCCAGTGGCGTCGCAGATCGGCCGCATCGCGCGGCACGCACACGACGTGACCGGTGCGCGGCGGAATCGTGCCGTGGCAGCCCGGACACACGTACGCCTTCGACGCCTCGTACGGCTGCACGCGACGCACCGCGACCGGACCGTACAAGCCGTCCCAGATCGACGGAACTGCGACGCGACGTCGCGGGGACTTCGTCATGCGATCAACCGACGAAGGCCCACGCAACGATCGCCGCAATGACGGCGAAGGCACCGAACACGACGGCGTAGTCGAGTCGCGTGGCGCGGTACTTGCGGTGCGGATCGAATCCCACGGTCTCCAAGTATCGTCGGAACCATGTCGGAAGTGCTGTTGGAGCGCGCAGAAGGTGTCGCCACCCTCACGTTGAATCGCCCCGCGAAGAAGAACGCTGTCACTCCGGCCATGTGGGCGGGATTGTTGAAGGGTCTGCAGGAGATCGCTGTCGATCCGACCGTTCGTGCAGTGGTGCTCACCGGTGCCGGTGATGCGTTCTGTTCGGGTGCCGACCTGTGGGGCGGTGCCGGCGACGACGGCACGCCGCGTCAGCACCGTCTCATGTGGATGGAGCAGATGAACGACGTGTGCCGTGCGTTGTTTCGCGTTCCGCAGCCGGTCATCGCCAAGGTGCGCGGCGCCGCCGTCGGCGCCGGATGCAACCTTGCGCTCGCGTGCGACCTCGTCGTCGCAGCCGACACCGCGAAGTTCTCCGAGATCTTCACGAAGCGCGGACTTTCCCCGGACTTCGCCGGTTCGTGGCTCGTTCCGCGGCTCGTCGGACTGCAGAAGGCGAAGGAGCTCATGTATTTCGCCGACATCCTCACTGCCGCCGATGCCGAGCGGTACGGACTCGTGAACAAGGTCGTCGCCGCCGATCAGCTCGACGACGTCGTTGATGAGTGGGCCCGGCGCCTTGCTGCGGGCCCGCCGATCGCCATGGCGCTGACGAAGCGATTGCTCAACGACTCGTTCGCCAAGTCGCTCGACCAGGCGTTGAGTGACGAAGCCGCGGCGCAGAGCCTGAACTTCTCGACGAAGGATACCGCCGAGGCACTCGCCGCCTTCACCGAGAAACGGGAACCGCGATTCACGGGGCGTTGATCGCCGGGCTCGTCGCCCTGGTCCTCTCCGTGGTGCCGACGGTGTCGCCGATGGTCGACGAAGGGGACGGCGCCGACGAGGTGGGCACCGACGACGGCGCGCCGGCGCTCGTCATCGAATCCGCCGTTACGACGATTCCTGCCAATTGCCCGGCGCCGCCCGAGCTGCGCGCAGTGTTCATCGGCACGGTGCGACGACTCGACGGCAACTTCGCGGTGTATTCGATCGACGACGTGCGTGCCGGATCGGTGAACGAACTCCTCGTCAACGGCGAACTCAACGTGCGTTATCCCGCTGATGACGTCAATTTCCTCGGCATCGGGTCGTCGTACCTCGTCGGTGCGGTCCCCGCGGCATCGGGAATCCTCGGTGACGTGCCGGTGCTTGAATCGAAGGTGCGCGCCGAACCCGAAATGTTCGGTGGCGACAATGTTGCCGCCGCGGCCCGGGTGCGGTGTCCGTCGTTCGAGGATACCGTGCGCACTCTGCTCGTCAACGGTGAACCCGTCGACACCGCAATCGTCGCGCCGTTGCGCGGCAGCCGAACGTTGTTGCTCGCCGCGATCCTTGCCCCGGTCGTGCTCGTGCTCGGCACGCTCGTGCTGCTCGTGTCGGTGAAGGGCCTGCTCAGCGGTGCGCGTGCGCAAAGGCGTCGCCGCCGAGTCGACGCAGCTCGCTCACGGCGTGGCTGAGACCCTTCTCATCGCGGAACAGCGCGCTGCCGGCGACGAGAACGTTCGCCCCAGCTGATGCGGCACCGGCGATCGTCGTCGGCGAGATGCCGCCGTCGACTTCGAGGTCGACGACGTCGTCGAGCCCCGCACGGGTGATCATGTCGCGCACGGCGCGGATCTTCGGCTCCATCGTCGAGATGTAGCTCTGGCCGCCGAAGCCGGGATTCACCGTCATGACGAGCACGAGATCGACGAGGTCGAGCACGTGGGCGACGGCATCGGGCGGGGTCGACGGATTGAGGGCGACGGCGGCGTTCGCACCGAGTTCGCGGATGGATCCGAGCACGCGGTGGAGATGGTCGCACGCCTCGACGTGCACGATGAGTCGCTGACATCCCGCCTCGACGTAGCGCTTTGCCATCACCTCGGGCGTGAGGACCATGAGGTGCGCCTCGAAGGGCTTCGTCGTGAGATGGCGGGTCGACGCGATGACGTCGGGTCCGAAGGTGAGATTCGGCACGAACTGACCGTCCATGACGTCCCACTGGATGAGATCGACACCGGCCTGATCGAGCGCGGTGATCGCCTCGCCGAGTTTCGAAAAATCGACGGGCAGCACCGACGGTGCAATCTGTACCGGGCGCATCGTGGCGATCAGCCTAGGGTCTATGCGATGTCCGGGCCGAAAATTACCACCCTGACGATCGAGCGACTCGTCGCCGGTGGCGACGGACTCGCACGCGACGCGAACGGACGTGTCACGTTCGTGTCGGGCGCGTTGCCCGGCGAGACGGTCGAAGTGGAGGTGCAGCGCACGTCGCGCGACTTCGCGACGGCGATGCTGCTGCGCGTCATCGATGCATCGCCGCACCGCACCGCACCGCCGTGCCGCTTCGTCGCCGCGGGCTGCGGTGGGTGCGACTGGCAGCACATCGTTCCCGATGCCCAGCGCACCGCGAAGCTCGACATCGTTCGCGAGGCATGGCAGCGCACGGCGCGCCTTCCCGACGTCGAGATCGTCGCCGGCCCTCGGTTGCCCGACACCGCTCGGCGCACGACCGTGCGCGTCGCCGTCGGTGAGAACGGCAAGCTCGGTTTCCGTCGCCGCCAGTCGCACGACGTCGTCGACATCGACGAGTGCATGGTGACGCATCCGGCGATCGTCGACCTGCTCGGCGCGGTGAGCGTGCGCGGCGCAGGCGAGGTGTCGATTCGTTGTTCGACCTCGACGGGCGAGCGTGCGGTGATGGCCCACGACAAGGCCCGGTTGCTCGGGCTTCCCGATGACGTCGGTCGGGGAGCGGGGGCGACCATCACCCAGCACGTCGCCGGTGCTCCGCTGCGCGTGTCGATGGAGTCGTTCTTCCAGGCATCGCCGGAGGCTGCGGAGTTGCTCGTGTCGCTCGTCGGAGCGGCAGCGGGTCGCGAGTACCTGTCGGGTGAACGAGGCACGGTCGTCGACGCATACGGCGGCATCGGGCTGTTCACCGCGACACTGCTCGATCGGGACGTGCCGTGCATCGTCGTCGAGTCGAATGAACGTGCCTGTGCCGATGCCGACCGGAACCTCGAGCACCACGACGTCGAGATCGTGTGCATCGCCGTCGAGCAGTGGCACGCGCAACCCGCCGGACTCGTCATCGCCGACCCGGCGCGAGCCGGCCTCGGGCGGGCGGGCGTTGCGTCCCTGCTCGCCACCGAAGCCGAACGGATCGTGCTCGTCAGCTGCGATCCGGTCGCCGGTGCACGCGACGCGCGTCTGCTCGTCGATGCCGGGTACGACGCGAACGGCGTCACCGTCGTCGATGTCTTTCCCCACACGCATCACGTCGAAGTTGTCGCCGCGTTTGACCGCCGTTGAGGCGGATCTGTAGTTTCACGGGGTCGGTACGGGCCGTCTCGGTGGCGCGCCCGACGTTCGAACTCACATGGGGGTTGAAATGTTGTTGATGGGCGAAATCGCGCGCATGAATGCCGCGAAGTATCCGGACAAGAAGGCCGTGGTCTACGAGGACAAAGCCACCCTCACGTACCGCGAGTTGAACGAGCAAGCGAACCGTCTCGCGCACGCTCTGCAATCACTCGGTGTGAAGCAGGGACAGCAGGTGAGCCTGCTCTCGCGCAACCGCCCGCAGTGCGTCGTGTCGTACTTCGCGTGCGCAAAAGTCGGGATGCTCTACTCGCCGCTCAACTACCGCTTCACGGCGGAAGAGCTCGTGTACGTCATCAACGACGCCGGCTCCACCGTGCTCATGGTCGACATCGAGTACGCCGAGATCGTGCGCCAGATCCTGCCGCGTATCCCGAACATCAAGACGATCATCGGTTTCGGCGGCGCACACGGCTTCGACGTCGACTACGACGCGTTGCTCGCGAAGATGCCCACCGGCGAGCCGACCCCCGAGCGTCCGGTCCAGGGCGACGATGTGTGCTGGGTGTGTTACACCGGCGGCACGACGGGCATGTCGAAGGGCGTCATGCTCACCCACAACAACAACTTCGCCCAGATCGTCAACCTGCTCATCGCCGACGAGATCTGTCACGAGGACGTCAACCTCGTCAACGGTGCGCTCTTCCACGTCGTGTTCACGATGGCGCTGCCGTACTGGTACGCCGGTTGCACGGTCGTCATCATCGATTTCATGCCCGACCTGTGTCTCGACATGATCGCGAAGAACAAGGTGACGAAGACCGTTCCCGTCGCGACGATGCTCAACCTGCTCGTCGACATCCAAGCCCGAAACCCGCGCGACCTCACGAGCCTGAAGCACTTCGGCCTCGGCGGCGCGCCGGTGTCGATGGACACCGTGCTCATGGCGAAGAAGGCCTTCGGTATCGACTTCGTGCAGTACTTCGGCCAGACCGAAGCGACCGTGCAGCTCACGTACCTGTCGAAGTACGACTACCGCCGCGGTCTCGCCCCCGATGCGACCGAGCAGGAGAAGAAGCGCCTCATGTCCGGTGGCCGTGCGCAGCACATCTGCGACGTGAAGATCGTCGACGACGACGACAACGAGGTACCGAACGGAACGGTGGGCGAAATCTGCGGTCGCGGACCGCAGGTAATGAAGGGCTACTGGGCCAAGCCCGAGCTCTCCGCCGAAACGTTGCGCGGTGGGTGGTTGCACACTGGCGATGCGGGTTACAAGGACGATGACGGCTACGTGTACATCGTCGACCGCAAGAAGGACATGATCGTGTCGGGCGGTGAGAACGTGTACTCCACCGAGGTGGAGAAGGCGATCTACCGCCATGCGGACGTGCTCGAGTGCGCCGTCATCGGCATTCCCGACAAGAAGTGGGGCGAAGCCGTGTCGGCGTTCATCGTGCGCAAGCCCGACGCCACCGTCACCGAGGAGGGTGTGAAGGACTTCGTGCGCGAGCTCATCTCGCACTACAAGGTGCCGAAGAACGTCATGTTCATCGATGCGCTGCCGAAGGCGCCGACGGGCAAGATCCAGAAGGTCGTGTTGCGCGAGAAGTACTGGGAAGGCGTTGGTCGCCGCGTCGGCGGTACGTGATCCGTACGAAGTCGTCGTTGACTTCGCTGCACGTGCAATTCGCTGACCGGTAGGTCAGAGCGAAAGTTACGCGTTCGTAACCGCAGCGACACCGATGACGCAACAATGCTGCCTACCGTCGACACCACATCAACGGGGTCGACTCGTCGTGCCCCGGTGAAAGGGGTTCCATGAGTCAGCGGCACATCAACCTCGAGTTAGCACCTCTTGAGCGGGTGCAGATCAGGGCCAAGTTCCACTCCGAACGCCAGCGCGTGAATTCCTCCCTGCGCGACATCGCCGAATCGTGCCGCGGGGGAATCGACGCCGACGATCTCGACGACCCGGGCAACGCGTTCCACCGTCCGCATCACCACGATGCGAACCGGGGTCGGGAGCGGGTGAGGCGTCGGCGCAAGCGCCACTGGAAGACGAAGATGTGGAAACGGCGGACCGCCGTGCGTCGCGCAAAGGCACGACAACTGCACGCGGCGTAAGTCGTTCGCCACACTCAGGTGGGCACGTCGCGGCGATCGAAGGCGAGCAACGCGAGTCCGAGGAAAGCGGCTGCGCCGAGAACCGCCCAGATCGAATCGCGCACGGCGAAGCCCGAGCGAAGGGCGTCGGCGCCGAGCGTCCACTGCATCGGGTTGTAGGGATTCAGTGCATCCATGACGTCGACGAGAGGTGCCAGCGAGTACACGACGAAGCAGGCGATCGCGAATGCCAGCCCGACACCGAGACCCATCGACCTGCGACCGGTCGCCGATCCGATGAACGCAGCGAGCGCCCCGAAGAACAACCCGATGAGAATCATCGTCACCGAGCCCGACACGATGCGCGACGCTGCCACGTCCATGTCGACGATGCGCGTGCCGACGACGAGTCCGAGGGCGAGAGCCGTGCCACATGCGAAGAGGACCGCCACCATGGCCGAGATTCGCGTGACGATAAAGCTGCGCCGCGAAATCGGCAGGGCGAAGAGCACGTCGGCGGTGCCGTTCTCGACCTCGTCGGTGGCGATGCGGGCGCCCCACGTCACTCCGAGGGTGACGAACATGAGGGGAAGGGTCGCGGAAAACAATTCGGTCGAGAGGTAACCGACTGCCGTGCCGTAGTCGTCCATGCGGAAGATTTCACGGACGTATTCGGGGAAGACCTCGGCGAGCTCGACCCACCGCGATGCCGATGCGCGCACCGTCGGGTACACCCCCAACTGGACGGAGATGAGCGCGATGATGCCGGCTATCCACGCCGTGATGCCACGAACGCTGTCGCGCAACGTCTTGACGAACAGTGACGGAAGCACGGTGATCACCGACCGGCATTCACGCTTCGCCGTGCGGCGCTTCGATGATCCGGGCGAATACTTCATCGAGGCCCGGATCGCGGGTGCGTATCGACGTCACGTTGAGGGAGACCGCCGTGCGCAAGACGTCGGTTTCGGGACCGGTCACGCTGCACACGATCCTGCGCCCGCGAGTCTGCACATCGGTGACACCCTCGAGGCGTGTGAAGAGTTCGATGTCGACCGGTTCGGGAAACTCGAATTCGATCCGCCGCGCGAACCGTGCCTTCAGTGCGGCGACGTCGTCGATGGCGACGAGGCGACCGGCGTGCATTATCGCGACGCGGTCTGCGAGTCGCTCGACGTCGGCGAGGATGTGCGACGACAGGATGACCGTTGCCCCTCGAAGTCGCGTTTCGTCGATGAGCGAGTCGAATTCGCGTTGCACGAGCGGATCGAGTCCCGACGTCGGCTCGTCGAGTAGGAGCAGACTCGGCTCGTGCATGAATGCCTGGACGAGGGCAACTTTCTGCTTCGTTCCCCGTGACAGGTCGCCGATGCGACGATCGAGATCGAGGTGCAACCGCCCGCACATTGCACCGGCCGCTTCCTCGACGTCGACACGTCGCAGGGAGCCGATGAACTTCAGGTACTGCCGCACCGTTTGCTCGTCGTACAACGTGAGATCGCCCGGCAGGTAGCCGATGCGCGAGCGCACCTCCGGTGATGCCCGGCCGACGTCGACTCCGAACAAGGCGATGTTCCCGGACGTGATGTGCAGAAGACCGAGCATCATTCGCAGCAGGGTCGTCTTTCCCGATCCGTTCGGGCCCAGGAGGCCGAGGACTTCCCCCGCATGAGCGTTGAACGTGACGTCGCGTACGCCGACATCCTTGCCGTACAGCTTCGTCGCGTGGTCGACCCGCAATACCGGATCGACATCGTTCAGCGTGAGCAGCATCGCAGCCGTCGCACTCCGTCGCGCTCGAGCGTCGTGCACTCCGGACGAACCCGTGGAGTGTGGCGCGGGTCGTCCTTGACGCATCGGGGAGCGTGGGACGGCGTCGCGGCAGGAAGGCCAAGGGGGATGGTGCCTCCCTGCCGCAACGGTCCCGTGTCGACGCCGCATCCCCGGACGGTGGAGGTGTGGTGACGATCGTCGGCGCGGAACACCGACCGATCGTGCGCCGGAGTGGCGCACACCATCCGAGGCGCGGTTGTCGACTCCCCGCACACCGCCGTCGGGCGGGGAGCAGGGCGGCTGTGTGTCGTCATGAACTGTGTCCGGGACGTGACGAACCGATGCGTCGTACAGCTTCCCAGCGTCCGTTGCGGCGTGCCTCGCGATCGACGAGCCGCCAGTAGCCCAGACCGCCGATTGTGACGAGTGCGCCGGCAACGACGATTGCGAGGGGAACGCCGTCGTCACCCGGAAAGAAGTTGATCACCGCCCACGGGAGGAACACGAGCAACCCGGCGATGCCGACGAACGCCGTCGAGAGATACGTCGGTGTGAGGCCGACGCCGACGAGGAACACGGCCAGCAAGGAGCCGACGACCGTCGCAAAGTCCGGTGATTCGGTGCCGGTGATGGCGCAGCCGATGAGCATGATCGATCCACCGACTGCAGCCGTCACCCGACCGAGAACCATGAGGTCGGACATGGCGGCAATGAGCGTCGTGATGCCGACGAGACCGACGACGAGGCCGGTGTTCAAACCGGCTTCGTCGGTGAAGTGGTCGATCGCCGGAGGCGCGGACTGGATCAACCCGATGATTCCGACGATGGCGAATGCGAGTCGGACGTCGCGGTCGCTCGTGCCGTCGAGGTAGTTCGCGGCGACGACGAACACCGCACTCGTTGCGACCGCGGCAACGAGGCCGACGGCCGTCGACTCGGT
>JBIIUH010000048.1:0-10947 GCA_044340075.1 Ilumatobacteraceae bacterium
GTCACTGGTTGCGACGGGCGCCGGACGTCACAGCCCGGCGGGCGGGTGGGGGCGTTGATGCGGCGGGAACTAGAGCAGCTCGGCGGCGAGGCTCGCCACCTCGCTGCGTTCGCACGCGGCAAGTGTCACATGGCCGAAGCAGCCCTGGCCGGCGAAGGCGCTGATGAGCACGGCGAGGGCATTGTTCGACTCGCCCATGTACGGCGCGTCGATCTGACTCGTGTCGCCGGTGAACACGACCTTCGTCCCTTCGCCGATGCGCGTGAGGATCGTCTTCAGCGTGGTCGGCTCGAGGTTCTGCGCCTCATCGACGACGACGAACTGCCCCTGCAGCGACCGTCCGCGCAGGAACGTGACGCTCTCGAGAGTGAGCTGTCCGCGGTGCGTGAGATCGTCGATGAGACCGCGCGCGGTGCGACTCGACCGTTCTTCGCTGAGTGCAACGATCGCATCGTGGATCGCCGACATCCACGGATCGAGCTTCTCGTCGAGCCCGCCGGGAAGGAAGCCGACGTCGGCGCGTCCGACGGGAACGAGCGGGCGGTACACGGCGAGGCGCTCGTACAGCCGGCGCTCGACCACCTGTTCGAGACCGGCGGCGATTGCGGCCACAGTTTTTCCGGTGCCGGCGCGCCCGTCGAGGGCGATGACGGCAATGTCGGGATCGAGGAGCAGCTCGAGGGCAAAGCGCTGTTCCTTGTTGCGGGCCCGCAGTCCCCACGCCGACGGGGCCTGGGAGTCGAGGACGTGGAGCTCGCCACCGAGACAGCGGGTGAGTGCCGACTGGGAGCCGCTGCGCAGGACCGCGAAGTTGTTGTCGTAGAGGCCCTCGGCTCCGGGCACGTCGAGCTGGGCGACGTGCCCTCCCCGGTAGAGGTCGTCGAGGAGTTCGGGGCCGCACTCGAGCGTGACCCACCCCATGGCCCGATCGGCGGAGGCACCGGCAACCGGGTGGTGCTCATCGGCGGTGAGACCGAGGTGCGCCGCCTTGATGCGCAGCGCAGCGTCGTTCGATACGAGAGTCGTGCTCGCGGTTGCACCGTTGCTCAGTGCTGCGCCGATGATCCGGTTGTCCGGAATGCTCGGGTCGAGTCCGTGATCGGAGAGCACGTCGTGGGCGATCCCGTTCACCTGGATGTGCACCGTGGCGCCGGTGTGATCGCCGGGAAGCGGCATCGGCTCGGCCAGCGAACCCCCTGCCTGACGGCGCAATTCCTCAATGTTTCTGAGGGCGCTTCGCGCCGAGCGCCCGACGTCGTCCATGCGGGATTTCAGGCCGTCGAGTTCTTCGACGACGGTGAGCGGAATGACGACGGCGCAACCGGGAAACGCGCGCAGCGACGTCGGGTCGGCGATGAGCACCGACGTGTCGAGAACGACGCACTCGCGCGCTGCGATGCGGTGAATGTGTGCGTCGCTTTCGGTGACGTCGGTGATCGCAGCGCCGACGGTTGTGTCACGCGCAGTCGCATCGTCATGCGATGCGATCCGGGTGTCAACGATTCGCAGTGGCTGTGCAGACAACGATCGTCAGCATGGCACCGCCCCTCGCGACGGTGGTGGATGGCGAACGAAAAATGAAATTCGGCGCGAAAAATTCGGCGGTCGCCGGATATTTTTTCCGGAGGGTCGCGGTGGGTGCGGTGGATCGCCGGTGCGTGCGCCGTTTCGCGCTCGCCGATGCCGTCGGCGACGCACATTCGCAATCGTCGAGCGTCCGACGAAATGATGGTGCGCGGAATCGTACGGCGACGTCGGCAACGGCCGTATCGCCGCGACTTGGCGGCCGGGGCCCTTGTGCCACATGGGTTTGGCCGGATCACAGCGAGAGCCCGGATTGCCGCCGACCGCGCAGCACCGTGTGTGGATCACGACAATTTCCCGACGAATTGGGCATTGTCGGATCGTCAGCGGTGCGTTGACGGCGATGCGATGACGTCGTGCACACGTTGCAGCGCAGAGACACGACGACCGCCGTTCCGACCGTCGAATGCTTGCATTGCGCGGCAAAGTGCGATCAGATTGACGTTCACGGAACTCCGATTCCGAGAAAGCAAGGAAAGATAATGACCAAGCAGGAACTCATCGACGCAGTGTCGGAGAAGGCTGGAGTGTCGAAGGCAGATGCCGATCGCACCATCCAGGCGTTCTTCGATCTGGTAGTGGCTTCTGCGAAGAAGGGCGACAAGGTGTCGTGGCCGGGCTTCGGCTCGTTCAGCACATCGAGTCGCAAGGCGCGAGTTGGACGTAACCCGCAAACGGGTGAAGCAGTCCAGATCGCGGCTTCCACCGCGATGAAGTTCAGCCCCAGCTCAACGCTGAAGGCCGAACTGAATCCAAACCGCAAGTAATACCAACACTCCAAGGAGAAACAGAAATGGCTGCAAAGAAGCGCAAGAAGGCCGCCAAGAAGGCGACCAAGAAGGCCCCTAAGAAGGCTGCAAAGAAGGCCCCGAAGAAGGCTGCGAAGAAGGGCAAGAAGGCTGCCCCGAAGCGTCGTCGTCGTAAGAAGGCCGCCGCCAAGAAATAACGACTCTCGCCTTCGGGCGAAGTCGTATTTCGGTTCGGAGTACCAAATAGCCGGGGGGCGAAAGCCCCTCGGCTATTTCTTTTGTCCCGACTTCTGTTGTCCCGACGGATCGTGTCCGGACGGTGTGTCGTGGTCGACGACGGAATCCCTCCCCGTCATCATCCGTGCGTAGTCGGCGGCGTCGTCGACGTCGTGGGACAGCTCGTCATGCTGCAGTGCGTCGACGGTGAGCCCGAGGCGCAGCGCCTCGGCAACGTGCAAGGCGCGGCTGTCGGGGCCGAATGCGAAGGTGAACGGGGCGTCGGCGGGCACGACGAGCACGTTCGTGCCGGTCCCGTGGTGATCGGTGACGATGACGACATCGCCCGGGCGTGAGATGACCGCATCGAGGCTGCGGGCCCGGGGCAGGTCGGCGTGAACGATGGCGAGCCGGGCGTGACCCCGGCGACGGGCCTCGTCGCGGCCATCCTCGGCGGCGCCGTTGAGTCCGCTGCGGTGCTGGCGCAACGCTTCGATACCGAGTGAGCCGGCCCAGCCGACGACGTCGTCGGAGTCGGTGACGACGAGCGCCGAATGCCCGCGCGCCGCGAGCACGACGCGACTTGCGCAGTGGCGCGCGAAGAGATCGCGGTCGATGGCCGACAGAGTGTCGTCGAGGCGGGACTTGGCGGCACCGAAGTCCTTCACCGGGATGACGACGAGCGTGTCGCCCCCGACGTCCGTGATCGACACGCGTTGAGCCTACGATTTCGGGCGTGCACGCCACCTTCGCCCGCGTCGCCGTCATCGGCGCGGGAACGTGGGGCACGACGCTCGCGTCGCTCGTCGCCAACAACGCACCCACGGTGCTGTGGGCGCGACGCGAGGAACTCGTCGCCGAGATGCGCCGCACGAGGCGCAACGAGACGTACCTCCCCGGGATCGATCTGCACCCAGAACTGCGCTTCTCGTCGGACTTTGCCGACACGCTCACCGACGCCGATGCGGTCATCGTGGCAGTGCCGTCGGGTGGATTTCGCGACGTCGCGCGCGTCATGGCGCCGTACGTCGGGCACGGAGTTCCGCTCGTCAGTGTGACGAAGGGACTCGAACGGGGCACCGGTCGACGCATGAGCGAGGTTCTCGCCGACGTCATGCCGGAGCGCCCGGTTGCCGCATTGTCGGGTCCGAATCTCGCCCGCGAGATCGCCGAAGGTCAGCCCGCAGCGAGCGTCGTCGCGTGCGCCGACGACGAGGTGGCACGCCGCCTGCAGGGGCTGTTCGCCCGGCCGACGTTCCGCGTGTACACGAACGACGATCTCGTCGGCTGCGAGATCGGCGGGGTCGTGAAGAACGTGCTCGCCATCGCGACGGGAATCGCCCACGGCATGGGTTTCGGGGACAACACCCGCGCCACGCTCATCACCCGCGGCCTCGCGGAGATGAGCCGCCTCGGGGTCGCCCTCGGAGCCGACGTCCTCACCTTCTCGGGACTCGCCGGTGTCGGCGACGTCGTCGCGACGTGTTCGTCGATGCAGAGTCGCAACACGTCGGTCGGTGTGCGCCTCGGCGAGGGTGCGTCGCTGGCCGATGCCATCGCCTCGACCGGGCAGATGGTCGCCGAGGGTGTGCGCAGCGCGGCGGCGATCGTCGCACTCGGCCGAAAGGTCGCCGTCGAAATGCCGATCTGTGAGGCGGTCGCCGACGTGTGTGACGGCCGCGTCGTTGCGAGCGAAGCGATGATTCGCCTGATGACCCGCGCGAACAAATCGGAACGGAGCTGATCGGTGCGCTTCGGTCGGTGGGGTCGGCGTGCCGTTGACGCTCACGCGCATGACGGCTGCGTTCACGAGAACGACCACGGCATTCGGCTGGGCGTGCGCGGTGTCGGTGGCGCATCGAGCGGTGCCGTCGTTGCCGCCGATACGTCGATCAGCATCGACGGGGATCCGCGACCGCTGCGGTGGTTCGTCATGTCCGAAGAGCGACTCCACGTCCCGGCGAACGAACCGAGCCTGCGCGTGACGAGCGCCGGCGGTGCACCCGTCGTCACGCAGCGCATCGCACTTCCCGGTGGCGACGCGTCGCTCACGTCGTGGATGGTCGCCGACGACGGCGGCACGCTCGTGCTCGAGTTCGTCAACGAATCACCGCGTGCCTGCGCATTCATCGTCGACGGTCCGACGACGCTCTCGGGCCAGCAACCGCGCTCGGTCGATGCCGTCCCCGGGGTGCCCGCATCGGCACGGTCGTATTCGGTCGGACACCGCGCCACGCTGCGTCTAGCCGTCGGACGCGGCACGACCGATCCGATGCGCCTCGCCGATGCCGAACGCGTTGCCGCGGGCTGGGCTGCGGCGAGCGACGCGGCGAGCCGCATCGACATCCCCTCGACGACCTACGCAGCGGCGCTGGTCGCCGCGCGGGCGCGAATCGCCGTCGCGCACGATCACGAGTGGGAGGCACTGCTCGACGCTGCGCCCGATCTCGCCGTGCTCGGTCTTGCCGAGCGCACGCGCATGGGGGAGTCGCTCGGCGAGTGGATCGCCCCGGTCGCCGATGCAGTGGCGCGCATCGCTCGCACGATGCGCACTTCGCACGGTCCGCACGGACGCGCGCATCGCGCACTTCAGCAGGCCGCCCGTGCACTGCGGGCGTCGAACGAGGAGCGGGCCGCACTCGACGCGGCGCGCCTGTGGGCGCGACTCGCCACCGACGACGTCGTCACGCCGGTTCCGCCCGATCCTCTCGTCGGTCACGATCTCGCCGGTCCGCAGCGCTTCGACCTCGTCGGCGCGATCGACGTGGCTGCCGGTATCGAACAGCGCTGCGTGCGCGCCGTGTCGGCCGACGAGACGGGCAGCGCGACGATCGAGCTCTGTGCTCCCGGTTTCCCGGCCTCGTGGCGCGGGGTCGACGGCAACGTCGAGGGAGTCTGCGCGGGTCCGCGACACACGCTGTCGTTCGCGATGCGGTGGCACGGGGAGCGTCTCGCCGTGCTGTGGGAGAGCACGGGACCGGGGCCCGTGACGCTCGTGGCGCCACGTCTCGATCCGACATGGTCGGTGACCGGCACTCGCGGCGATGCACTGCTCGCCGTCTCCGTCGCGTCGTGACGACGCAACGACCTAGCACTCGATCGTCCGCTCAAGCGTCCACCCGACGACTGCCGACGCTCGAGGTCGAAGTCGGTCTCGGTCGGGGCGCGGGGCGCATCGTGTGTGGCATCGACGAGGTTGGAAAAGGGTCGTGGGCCGGTCCGCTCGTCATCGGCGTCGCCGTGCTGCGCACCGACGTGGCGGAGTCGGACGTTCCCGCACGCGACTCGAAGTCGTTGAGCGAAAAGAAACGCGAGGCGGCATTCGATGCCGTGGCCGGCGCGTGCAGCGCATGGAGTCTCGGTCTCGCATCGGCCCACGAATGCGATGAACTTGGAATGAGTGCCGCCCAGAAACTCGCCACGTCCCGCGCGCTCGACGAACTCGCGCGCAACGGGTGCACACCGCACGTCGCGCTCGTCGACGGTCGCTGGGATTTCGTCACGCCCCTCGTGCCCGAGGTGCGCATGTTCGTCGGGGGCGAGTCGACGTCGTTGTCGATCGCGGCCGCGTCGATCCTCGCGAAAGTGTCGCGGGACCGCATGATGCGTCGCCTCGCCGACGATCTACCCCACTGGTCGTTCGCGACGAACAAGGGATATTCGTGCCCGAAGCACGTGGCCGGTCTGCTGACCCACGGCGTATCGCGCGAACACCGCGTGTCGTGGGGCTACATGGAAAGGCTCGGCATCCCGCGCGACGTGCGGTAACGACCGAATCAGTTCGACTGTTGCGTGCCGACCTTGAGGTCCTTGAACGGTGACGTCGAATCGATGCCGGTTTCCTTCGGCAGACCGAGAACGCGTTCGGCGACGATGTTGCGCATCACTTCGTCGGAACCGCCGGCGATGCGCAGGCCGGGGGCGCCGAGCAGGTATGCGCTCCATGCCCACGTTCCCCATTCGCCACCGTCGGCCTGCAGGCGTGGTCCGGCGACGTGGCTGACGAGTTCGATGATGCGCCGCTGGTTCTCGACGAGTGCCATCTTCGAGATCGACATCTCGGGGCCCGGAGTCTGACCGGCGCGCAGCTTGTCGAGGGCGCGCTTGTTCGTGTACGCCGCCACTTTGTTGTGCACGTAGAGATCGGCGAGCATCTCGCGAACGACGGGATCGCGGTCGCGCCCGAAGTGCCGCACCATTCCGAGCACCCGCGCGAACATCGAGACGTCCCCGCCACCGAGTGAGCCGATCGCGGCGCGCTCGTTCATCAACGTCGTGAGTGCGACACCCCACCCGGCGTTGACGTCGCCGAGTCGGCACCAGTCGGGCACGCGGACCTCGTTGAAGAACACCTCGTTGAACGACGCGCCGCCGGTCATCTGCCGCAGCGGTCGGATATCGACACCCGGGGCGCGCATGTCGACGACGAACGCGGTGATGCCCTTGTGCTTGGGCAGCGACGCGTCGCTACGGCACGCGATCTCACCGATGTCGCTGAACTGGGCGCCCGACGTCCACACCTTCTGTCCGGTGATCACCCATTCGTCACCGTCGCGCTCGGCCTTCGTCTGCAGCGACGCGAGGTCGCTGCCCGCGCCCGGCTCGGAAAAGAGTTGGCAGCCGATGATGTCGGCGCGCCACATGGCGCGCAGGAACGTTTCCTTGGCGCGCTGTGTGCCGTGGGCGAGGATCGTCGGTGCGACCATGCCGAGGCCGATCGTGAAGATCCCCTGTGCGGGTGTGCGGTAGCGCGATTCGAGGGTGTTCCATGCGCGTTCGTACGCGCCGGGGAGCCCGGCTCCGCCGAATTCCGCGGGTCCGGTGATCCAGCCGAAACCGGCATCGAACTTCGCCGTGCGCCAGCGTCGCGCCTCGGCGACGACGCGCTCTTCTTCGTCGCGGTCGCGTTCCTCGAACATCGCGACGTTGTCGGAGCCCTCGCCCCACACGAAGGCACGGGTTGCTTCCTTGCGCGGCACATGCGCATCGAGGAACGCCGTGGCGGCCGCACTGAACTCGTCGAGCGACGGCACGTGCGTCATGGCGACAGGGTAGTGCGGCGGGTGCGGGCGCACGGCGGGAACTGCGGTACGCTCGCCGCGTGGGTCAACCAGTTGCCGTCACTCTCCGTCCGACCGCGACACCCGGACGGGTGCGCTTCGATCTCAATCGCTCGCTCACCGGGATGGGCCACGAGCGTTATGCATCGCTCGGCGAGGCACGGGGCATGACCCCGGGTGCCGAGTTGGCCCGCCGACTCTTTGCCAAGGGTGCCGTGCGCGCCGTCCACGTGTATTCGAATACCGTCACGGTCGATCTCGCATCCGGCGTCGACGCGACGACCCTCGTGCCCGTCGTCGAAGAGCTGTACCGCCACTGGCAGCCGGGAATGGTGCCGACAATCGGCTGATTTTTTCCCGCTCCGTCGGGCGTGCGCCCGGCACTGCGGGGACAATCGATGGAGTGCCGACGACGACGCTCACCCTTCACGAGGTGGCGGCCGAGCTCAACGTCCATTACATGACCGTGTACCGGTCGGTGCGCATGGGTCGTCTGCGGGCGCACCGTGACGGTGGCGAGTGGCGCGTGACGCGGGCCGATCTCGGTGAGTACCTCGCCGAGCGCGAACGTGCGACGGTGCCGGATGGTGCGGTGCCGCGCGCCAAGCACGGCGGCCGGGCAAAGGCCCGCTGGGCAGAGCGTCTCGAGGCGCGACTCGTCGCCGGTGACGAGTCGGCGGCGCAGGGTGTCATCGATGATGCGCTGGCGAGTGGTCACGACCTTTTCTCGTTGTACGCCGAGGTGGTGTCACCGGCGATGCGTTCGATCGGTGAGCGCTGGTCGCGCGGAGAGTTGGCGATCCACGAGGAGCACCGGGCGAGCAACATCGTCGCGCGTCTCATGGGCCGCACGAGTCCGCGCTTCGCCCATCGCGGCACGTCGCGCGGAACGATCGTCATCGGTGCTCCCTCCGGCGAGCACCACAGCCTCATGATCACGATGGTCGCCGATCTGTTGCGCTGCGGAGGGTTCTCCGTGTCCGACATCGGTGCCGACGTTCCCGCCGAGTCGTTCGCTCGCGCCGTGACGGGGGTCGACGATCTCGTCGCCGTGTGCGTCGGTGTCACCGTTGCCGATGCACTCGACAACGCCCGCGCATCGATCACTGCGGTGCGGGCAACGACGAGCGCCCCGTGCTTCGTCGGTGGAGCCGCCGTCGTTTCCGACGAACTCGCCGCGGAGCTCGGTGCCGATGCGCGCATCGATGACGTTCGTGCGCTCATCGACCGCCTGCAGCGCCGCTCCAAGTAGCTCGTAGCGAATACCACGCAGCCGACAGGCGTCGTCGCGGTGTCGGGCACGACCCGGATGCGGGGATTTTGTACACTGACTGCAATGGCCGCACCGAAGTACGCACCCGTCACGCCCGTCGACGAACCGCGTGCGTACGCGTCACCCGACTTCGTGCCCGGACCGTGGACCAACGATCGCCCCGCGGCAATCCGTACGCGCCAGCCGCACGGTGAGCGACTCGGCCATCCCGGCCCCGACCAGGGCTACGTGTACGTGCTCGCCGAGCGTCTGCGACCGCGGATCATCGTCTCCGACGGCGAGTCGGTCGACGATGCCGTGCAGGGCTGCATCGGCATCGCGCTGCGCCGCGCCGCGCACTTCGGTCGCGCGCCGGTCATTCACGACATGAGGATCGCGTTGACGATCTGGGGATACCTGCTCGCCGCGCCGCCGGCCGACCTCGTTGCCGTTCGGCGCGACCTGTTCGAAGGTGTTGCCAACGTCGTGCACCACTATGCCGAGGCGCGACGCATCGTCGACATGGTGCCGCAGTCGACAATTCTCATGACACCCGATGCCGTCGCCAAGGCGATGCCGGGATCGTGGCGCGCGCTCACCGGCGCCTAATCAACGACGTATCTAAATCTCACCGAACATTGACGATCGCTGAAACGCGACTCGTCAACGTTCGTCTGTCGCAAACCGTTCGAGGTCGGCGAGTGAGACGAACTCGAGGGTGAAGGCGTGCGTTGCGGCGAGGCGCACCTGCGGAGCCTTGCCCGCTTCGAACGCTTCCTGCCAGCGCGCCGCGCACAGGCACCACTGATCGCCGGGTTGCAGGCCGGGGAACCCATACTGCGGCATCGGCGTCGACAGGTCGTTGCCCACTGATTTCGAAAACTCGAGGAACTCGGCGGTCATCACCGCGCACACGGTGTGCACGCCCGTGTCACTGCCGTCGGTTTCGCAACAACCGTTGCGGAACCATCCCGTCATCGGGTCGGTGCTGCACGGGATGAGTGGTTCGCCGTAGACGTTGACCTGACGGGTCACGAGACGTTCACTCCGACGACGCTGCCGACTGCGTACGTGACGGTCACTGCGATGATGAGCACCGCGACCTGTCGCAGTGCGCTGCGCACGACGGAACGTTGGGCCTGGCGACCGATGATGCCGCCGGCGATCGCCGCTGCGGCCAGTCCGATGACGATCGATGCGATGCGTGCACCGTTGCCGCCGCCGATCATCCACGGGATGATCGGGAGGAAGGCGCCGAGAAGAAACGTGACGAGCGAGATCGCCGCCACCGAGATCGGATTCGGCAGCTGGGTCGGGTCGATGCCGAACTCCTCGCGGGCGTGCACGAGAAGGGCGCGCTGCGGATCCTGCATCACCTCGTTCGCGGCTTGCGTCGCCTGCTCCTTCGACATGCCGTGGGCGCGGTAGATGCCGATGAGTTCGGTCGTCTCGGCCCCTGTGTTGTGCAGCAGTTCGCGCAATTCGAGCGCGGTTTCGCGGCGAACGAGGTCGTTCTGCGCGCGAACCGACACCCATTCGCCGACCGACATCGATGCCGCTCCGGCGACCGCCGACGCGATGCCGGCGAGGCGCACCACGCCCGGCCCGACCCCGCTCGCGGCGAAACCGATGATCATCGACACGTTCGTGACGAGACCGTCACTGAATCCGAACACGCCGGCACGGGCGGAACCTCCGGCGAGTGCGCGGTGACCCGGATCGTCGTGACTCTCGGCGGATGCGGGTTCGGGAAGCGAGGTGTCGCGGGCCATGAACTCAACCTACCTCTCGGTGTTCGCGTCGGTAGTCTGCGTGCGCGATGTCCGTGACGCCCCGATATCGCTTCGCGCCGTCACCGACGGGTTACTTCCACGTCGGCGGTGCGCGCACCGCGCTCTACAACTGGATCCTCGCGCAGCGCAGCGGCGGTATTTTCGTCCTGCGCATCGAGGACACCGACGAGTCGCGCAACGAGCCGCAGTGGACGCAGGGAATCATCGATGCGCTCGCATGGATCGGAATCTCCGGTGACGACCCGCACTTCGAGGGACCGTACTTCCAGTCGGCGAATGCGGCGGCGCACGTT
>JBIIUH010000094.1:0-4921 GCA_044340075.1 Ilumatobacteraceae bacterium
GGATCTCTCCGCCAGGATCATTCCCTTGCGGGCATCGATCCGCTCACGCATACCGATACGTACCACGACATCACGGTTGAATCCGATTCGTTGCTCGCGCGGGCCCTCGGCACGACGCAGCCGGAGCGCTGCCATTCGTGGCACCACCAGGCCGTCGCGCGACTCGGCACCGATCTGCGTGCCGTCGCGACCGCTCCGGACGGCACGATCGAGGCGATCGAGCACGCAAACAACGACTGGGTCGTCGGCGTGCAGTGGCATCCCGAGGACGATGCCTCGTCGACCGCGGACCAGCAGCGGCTGTTCGACGAGTTCGTCGCCCGCGCGCGTTAGCGCGAAAGGGTCGCGAAGAGATCGGCCGAGTCGAGCAACAGGGCCGGGAACACTCCGAGGACGAGAGTCACGACGACGCTCACCGCGATGGTGACGGTCGTGGCGAACGGAACCGTCATCTTTGACGCATCACCGGGTTCGGCGAGCCACATGCTCACCATGATCCGCAGGTAGAGATACGCGGCGACGACCGCGGCGATCATCGCGGCAACGGCGAGCACGTAACTCTCCGTGGCGACCGCTGCACGAATGACTCCGAACTTTGCGACGAAACCCGACGTGAGCGGAACCCCCGCCTGAGCGAGCAGCAAGATTGTCATTGCCAGTGCGAGAGCCGGGCGACGCTTCGACAGGCCCCGGAAGTCTTCGAGTGAGGAACCGCCACGATCACCGACAACGACTGCGGTGACGGCGAACGTTCCGACGACGAGAACCGAATACAACATGACGTAGACGAGAACGGCCGACGTTCCCTCGCCGGCATTCGACGAACCGACGCGACCGGCCGCCTCGAGTCCGACGAGCATGAACCCGGCATGACTGATCGACGAGTACGCAAGCATTCGCTTGACGTTCGTCTGCACGACGGCGAGCACCGAACCGACGACGAGGGTGAGGACGGCAACGGCGAACACCACCGGGCGCCAGTCATCGGCTCGACTCGGGAAAGCGACGACGAAGAGACGCACCATGGCAACGACGGCCGCTACCTTGCCCACCGACGCCATGAGGCCGGTGACGTGGGTCGGTGCACCCTCGTACACGTCGGGTGTCCACGACTGGAAGGGGACGAGGGCGACCTTGAACGCAAAGCCGACGAACAGCAATGCGACACCGACGAGGAGCAGAAGATCGTTGCGCGGCAGCGAAACCTCGGAGCCGAGCATCGAACCGATCCCGCTGATGAGGGTCTCGCCCGTCGCTCCGTACACCAGGGCGATTCCGTAGAGGAGGAATGCCGACGCGAAGCCGCCGAGAAGGAAGTACTTGAGGCCCGACTCCTGGCTCGATGCCCGACGACGATTGCTCGCCGCGAGCACGTACAGCGACAGGCTCAGCGTCTCGATGCCGAGGAACGAAATGAGCAGGTCATTCGACACGACCATCATTCCGGCACCGATGGCCGCGGTGAGATACAACGCATACGTCTCGGGACCGTCGACTCCGTTGCGTGCGAGCACGTCTGACGTGACGAGCGAGCTCAGTAGCACGGCGAGACAGATCGCCATCATCGCCCACCATCCGAAAGGATCGAGGGCGAGGGAGTCCTTCATCAGCTTGAGGTTCCCCGCATCGCCGAGATCTGCCACCCGCAGCGCGAGCAGTGTGATCGCCGCACCGGCGGTCACCGCGGTGACGGCTGCATAGAGACCCTTCGGCCACCGCGGCGTGAGCGAGCCGACACCGATGAGCACGAGCGCGCCGCCGAGCAGGACGATGAACGGGCTGAGCGAATACCAATCGACGAACGGCGTCTCGAATGCGTTGACGTCCATGACCTACTCCCCCTGCGCCGTCGTCGCGGCGGTGCGTTGCTCGACGTGCTCGAGGACCGACTTGATGCTCGGTTCGATGCGCGAGAGCATCGGTTTCGGATACAGACCCGTGAAGACGATGGCGACGACGAAGACGCCGAGCAGCAACCCCTCGCGCAGGCGCAACTCGGGGAACGTCGAGTTCGCCTCGTCGGGCTCGCCATGGAACACGCGCTGGTACGCCCACAGGAGGTACAGCGCGGCGAGGATGACGCCCGTTGTTCCGACGATCACCCACCAGCGCGCCGTGTCGAACGAGCCGATGAGGATGAGGAACTCGCCGACGAAACCGTTCAGTCCCGGCACGCCGATCGACGACAACATGACGATCATGAAGAAGCCGGCGAAGATCGGTGCGACCTTCTGAAGACCGCGCAGCTCGGCGATCTGTCGCGTATGGCGACGCTCGTAAATCATGCCGACGAGCAGGAACAACGCACCGGTCGACACACCGTGGTTCACCATCTGCATGACGCCACCCGACAACGCCTCGGGGGTGAGTGCAAAGGTGCCGAGGACGATGAACCCGAGGTGCGCGACGCTCGAGTATGCAACGAGCCGCTTCAGGTCCTTCTGCATAGTCGCCGCGATTGCGCCGTAGATGATGCCGACGACAGCGAGCGTGTAGATGGCCGGACGGGCCCACAGTGACGCCTCGGGGAACAGGTAAACGCCGAACCGCAACAGGCCGTACGTACCCATCTTCAGCAACACGCCCGCGAGGATCACCGATCCGGCCGTCGGTGCCTGGGTGTGCGCATCGGGAAGCCACGTGTGCACGGGGAAGAGCGGAACCTTCACCGCGAACGCGATCGCAAGAGCAACGAACAGCCACCGCCCGGTGGTTACCGAGAAATTCGCCGACTCGGCGAGGGTGACGAGATCGAACGTGATGCCCCCCGTCGACGAACGGGCGAGGAAGGCCGTGGCGACGATTCCGACGAGCATGAAGGCCGATCCGGCCATCGTGTACAGGAAGAACTTCGTCGCGGCGTACACGCGCTGGTCGTAGCCCCAGCCGCCGATGAGGAAGTACATCGGTACGAGTACGACCTCGAAGAAGATGAAGAAGAGGAACAGGTCGAGACTGACGAACGATCCCATGACGCCGGCTTCGAGGAGGAGCAGCCAGGCAAGGTACGGACGCTCGTCATGGTGCGGATCGACACCGGCGATGACGAGGGGAAAGAGCAAGCCGGTGAGGACCACGAGGAACAGCGAGATTCCGTCGACTCCGACGTTCCACGAGATACCCCACATCGGGATCCACTCGTGACGCGATGCGAACTGGAACCCGGCATCCGACGTGTCGAAAGACGCGAGCATCCACAGCGACAGCGCACCGGTTGCCACGCTGCCGACGAGTGCCGCGAGCTTCGTCCACTCCGCCCGGAAGCGACCGAACACGAGGATCGCGATGCTCGTGATGACCGGTACGGCGATGAGTGACGTGAGGATCGGGAACCCGAGCGAGGACGACGAAGCAGCGGCCAACATCACGCACCACCCATCACGGCGCGCAGCACGAACCATGCGATGACGAGCACCGCACCGATACCGACGATGAGCGCGTACGCACGGACGTAACCGGACTGTGCCTTGCGCAGCGGTGACGACGCGCCGCGGACCAGGGATGCGGTGGCGTTCACGGCACCGTCAACGATGCGCGCATCGAACGCAGTGATCGCCCGGAAGAACGCTGCACCCGGTCCGCCGACGACGCGAGCGACTCCGGCGTCGTAGCGCCACGCCTGTTCGAGGATCGCCGGTTCGATCACCTTCAGGCGACCCTTGGCATACGTGAGCAACGCAAGTCCGATTCCCGTCGCGGCGACGACGATGGCGACGACGAGGAGCAGGTACTTGTTCTCGTACGCCCACGTACCGCTGATGCTGCGCTCGGAGCCCTCGATGACCGGCTCCAGCCAGTGCTCGAGGAAGTGGAGGCTCTTGCTGAAGGGAAGTTGCAGGGCGCCACCGACGACGGACAGCACCGCGAGCACGACGAGCGGGAACAACATGATCTTCGGGCTCTCGTGCGGTACGAAGTCGCCGTGCGCACCGTGTTCGGCGTGCGCGTCGTTCCATCGCGCCTTGCCGAAGAACACGAGGATCACCTGACGCGTCATGTAGAAGGCCGTGAGCAGTGCCGTCACCATGCCCACCGCGTAGAGGAAACGGTTGTTCGCATAGACGTACAGCAGGATTTCGTCCTTCGACCAGAACCCGGCGAAGGGCGGGACTCCGGCGATCGCCAACCAGCCGATGATGAACGTACCCGCGGTGACGGGCATGACCGCGCGCAACGCCCCCATCCGACGCATGTCCTGCTCGTGGTGCATCCCGTGGATGACGGAACCCGATCCGAGGAAGAGCAGCGCCTTGAAGAACGCGTGGGTCACCATGTGGAAGATCGCCGCAACGTAGGCACCGGAGCCGATGGCGAGGAACATGAATCCGAGTTGCGACACCGTGGAGTACGCGAGCACCCGCTTGATGTCGTTCTGGGCCACTGCGATGGTCGCTGCGAACAGCGCAGTGGCTGCACCGATGACCGCGATGGTCGTCGGCACCCACTCGTACGAGGCGGCAACGACCGGGCCGACGCGGGTCATGAGGAAGACACCGGCCGTCACCATCGTCGCGGCATGGATGAGCGCCGACACCGGGGTCGGACCCTCCATTGCGTCGGGCAACCAGAGATACAGGGGCAACTGCGCACTCTTGCCGCACGCTCCGACGAACAGCAACAGGGCAATCGCCGAGACGGCCGTCGACGAGATGTCGCCGTCGTGGGCTGCGGCGTTGATCGCCGAGTACGACAACGAACCGACCGTCGAGAAGGCGACGAACATCGCCACCATGACGCCCCAGTCACCGATGCGGTTGGTGACGAAAGCCTTCTTTCCCGCCACCGCCGCGCTCTCGCGGGTGTGCCAGAAGGAGATGAGGAAGTACGAGCACGCACCGACACCCTCCCACCCGAGGAAGGTGACGAGCAGGTTTTCGCCGAGGACGAGAAGCAGCATCGAGAGAACGAAGAGGTTGAGGTA
>JBIIUH010000008.1:0-37004 GCA_044340075.1 Ilumatobacteraceae bacterium
ACTTCGGGTCGCCGTGCATGTACCCGATCGCGTACAGGTGGATGAGCGAACCGATGCCCGTGATGAACAGCGCCATCGTCACGCTGAGCGGATCGGCAATGAACGCGAGATCGACCTTCAGCGAGCCGACGGGAATCCACTCGAAGAGGCTGACGACTGTCGAGCGCTCCTCCATCGGTCGGCCGAGGAGATCGAAGTACACGGCGACCGCCGACACGAACGATCCGGCGGTGGCGAGCGTCGCCACCCAGCCGGCGGCCGGCTCGCCGAGTCGACGCCCGAACACGAGGATGACGAGCGCACCGACCAGGGGCAGGGCGGGCAACAACCACACGAGATCGGCCATGGTCCTAGCCCTTCAGCTCCGCGAGATCATCGGCGGTGAACGTCGTGCGGTTGCGCATGATGGCAACGACGATCCCGAGTCCGACGACGACCTCGGCTGCGGCGACGACGAGGACGAACAGCACGATGCTCTGGCCGTCGATGTCGAGCAGACGCTTGGACAGCGCAACGAACGACAGATTCACCGCGTTGAGCATGAGCTCGATACACATGAACATGACCAGCGGGTTGCGTCGCACGAGCACACCGACTGTGCCGATCGTGAAGAGCAGAGCCGAGAGAACGAGGTACCAGGTGGTCGTCGGTGTCATGAGGGCTCCCCCGTTCCCGCCCGGCGACGTCGGGCCAGGAGAACGGTGCCGACCACGGCAACGACGAGAAGAACGGACGTGAGCTCGAATGCCACGACGTAATCCCCGAACACCGAGCGCGCCAGCTGGGCGATGTTCGCGTCACCGTTTTCCGCTTCCAGCTGTGTGGCCAGACCGCGGCCGCGCACCGTGAGTACGTCGCTGCCGCGAATCACCGCCGTGAGCAAGAGTGCGAGAAGACCGACACCGACGAGCGCAGCGAGCGACCGCTGCGCCACGAGCGGCTCGGTACGCAGATCCTCCGCCCGGTCGACGCCGAGGAGCATGATGACGAAGAGGAACAACACGACGATCGCGCCGGCGTACACGATTACCTGCACCGCGGCGAGGAAGTGTGCCTCTTGCGCAACGAAGAGGACCGCCACACCGAAGAGGGTGAGTACGAGCGAGAGTGCGGCGTGCACGGGATTGCGCCGCACGATGACGCCGACGGCCCCGACGAGGCACATCGCGGCCGCACAGACGAAGACGAAGAGTTCCATGCGATTACTTCGTGACCTGTCGATCGGCCGTTGCCTGGTCGGGTTCCGCCGCACGCACGCCGTACCCGAGTTCTCCGGCCCACGACACCACTCCCTCGAACGACGCATCGCCCGCCGGGGCGGTCGCGCGCATCCACGCCGAGGTGTTCGTATCTTCACCGGGGCGCCAGTCCTCCCACGGGAGGTGCTTCGGCTTGCCGTCATCGCCGACGAGCAGTTCTTCCTTCGTGTAGATGGCGTCGCGACGGTTCGTGAACGAGAACTCGAACAACTTCGTCTCGGTGATCGCCTCGGTCGGACACGCCTCGACGCAGAGGTCACAGTGGATGCATCGCAGGTAGTTGATTTCGTAGATCCAGCCGAAGCGCTCACCGGGAGAGGTCGGCGAATCGGGATCGTTGTCGCGACCGCGAACGTGGATGCACTTCGCCGGGCAGACGGCGGCGCACAGTTCGCATCCGATGCACTTCTCCATGCCGTCCTCGTAACGGTTGAGGACGTGACGACCGTGCAAGCGCTCGGGCTTGTCGATCTTCTCGTCCATCACCTCGGCCTTCTTCTTGTTGCGACGGAAGACGCGGCCACCCGAGTACTGGGTGGTGACACGGTTCTTGCGACCGTGTTGCCGGAACGTGACGAGGAATCCGCCGAGGTAGCCCATCAGAACTGTGCTCCTTCCCGCGCTCGGGTGCGCGCACTGGTCGCGAAGGCGAGGCTGAGCATCGCGTAACAGCCGGCGAGCACGACGACCGCGATGACCGTCGTCGTGATGACGCTCCATCCCTCGCTGCGTGCGAGGCGCTGTGCGGCGAGCAAGAGGAACCATCCGAGCGACGCCGGGATGAGGACCTTCCAACCGAAATCCATGAGCTGGTCGTAGCGCAGTCGCGGCAGCGACGCGCGGAACCACACGTATGCGTAGAGGAACACGAGCACCTTGAGTACCAACCAGATCGTCCCCTCGAGTGCATTCGGAACGAACGGAATGTCGAGGACGTAGCCGTTGATGGCGATCGGTTGGGGGCCACCGAAGAACAGCGTGACGATGAGTGCAGACATCGTCACCGTGTTCATGAATTCCGCGAGGAAGAACAGCGAGAAACGGAGGGACGAGTACTCGGTGTTGAACCCGCCGACGAGTTCCTGCTCGGCCTCGACGAGATCGAACGGTGGCCGGTTGAGCTCGGCCGTCGCCGCGATGAGGAAGATGACGAAGGGAACGACCCCGGTGGTGACGACGTGCCACGTGCCGAGCGTCGACTGTGCCGCGACGATTCCGCTCGTCGAGAGCGTGCCTGCGGTGAGCAGCACCGACGCGAGGGACAGTCCGAGCGCCGCCTCGTACGACACCATCTGGGCGGATGCACGCACGGAGCCGAGCAGCGGGTACTTCGAACCGCTCGACCAACCGGCGAGCATGATGCCGTACACCGCAATCGACGAGATCGCGAGAGCGAACAGCACACCCACGTGCGGATCCGCAAGTTGCACCCTCGTCTCGACGCCGAACCACGTGACGAGCCCGTCGTTGCCGTCGCGCCAGTCACCACCGAGCGGGATGATCGCAAAGGCGAGGAATGCGGGGACGAACGAGAGGAACGGTGCGAGGGCGAAGACGAACCTGTCGGCACGGCTCGGAATGACGTCTTCCTTGAAGAACAACTTGATTCCGTCGGCAAGTGTCTGCAACAGGCCGAACGGGCCGGCTTTGTTCGGACCGACACGGTTCTGCATGCCGGCCACGACCTTGCGCTCGAACCAGACCATGAGCATCGTCGCGAGGAGACCCGCAACGAACACCGTGAGCACCTTGATGCCGACGATCGCGAGGTTCTGCCAACCGAAGTCACCCTGCAGTGCGGGATCGAGTGCGATCATCGCACGACCTCGATCGTCACGTCGGTGACGTCGGCACCACAATCGATGAGCTCGCGCACGTCGGGACCGTTCTGGTGCAGCGGCACCCACACAGTTCCGCGCGGAACGCTGACGTCAGCATGCACCGGGAGTGATACCGAGGTTCGCTGACCGACCAGTCGAACGTGACCGCCGGCGTCGACGCCGACGTGCACCATGTCGGCCGGATTGAGCAACGCACGGGTCTCACCGACGAGCGGTGCGAGCGACGCGCTGCGTGCGGTGCCCACTGCCCCGTCGTACAACTCGCGCGAGACGACGAGCCTGTGGTGGAACCCGAGTCGCTGCGCCGGTGTGCGCGAGGAGCGCGACATCGTGACGGGTTGCGGGTGGATGACGACGACTCCCTCGTGGCGAACGGCGCGTGCGTCGGCGGCGGGAGCGAAAGCGGGAATGCCGGCGACCAGTGCCGCATGCGCATCGGCGTAGGTCGTGACACCGAGATCGACACCGAGTTGGGCGGCGAGCTCGACGGCAATCATCCAGTCGAGGCGCGACATCCCCGTCGCGGTCACCTTCTGTGCGACGTCGCTGACGCGACCCTCAAGGTTCGTCGTCGTACCGACCTTCTCGCCGAAAGCCGCGGCGGCGAGTACGACGTCGGCGCGGACCACCGACGCGGTGCGGTGAGTGTCGACGGCAATGACGCTGCCGACGCGGGCGAAGGCACGACGCACGAGGTCGGCATCCGGCACGTCGCTCAGCGGATCCGCTCCGAGCAACACGAGGCATTCGATGCGTCCCGCGGCGGCAGCGTCGAGCATGCCGACGGTGTCGAGGCCGTTGCCGCGCGGAGCAAGTCCGGCGAGAACGGCACCGCGCACGTTGGCGCGGCGCACCACGGGTAGGACGCGCGCATCGGGTGCGGCAGCAAACACCTCGGCGAGACCGTGCAGAACGAACTCGGCCGACTCGGCGAGATTCGTACGTCCGACGACGACGGTCACGGCACCACGGCGCAACTGTTCCGCGACCACGGGATTACCCATGAGGTCGCGCACCGCGCGTGATTGGTCACCCGACTCGCACGTGACCGACTGCCACGCATAGGGAGTGAGGCCCGTCGCGCGGGTCGTCACCTCGATGATCCGGCTGCGACGCTTCTGCGCGGCATCGCGCAGGCGCAGGTACAGCACCGGGGCCTCTTCCTTGAGGTCGGGTGCGAGCAGGATGATCGTCGGCGAGTTCGCGGCGTCGGCGATCGTCGCCTGCGGGAGTGCGAACACCTCGTTCGGCAACCCGTCGCCGAGCTGTGCATCACGATTTGTGATGCCGACCGCGTCGGCGAGTCGCGACCACATGTACGCGTCCTCGTTCGTGCCGCGCGCACCGCCGATGATGCCGATCGCATTCGCGCCCTTGGTCTGATCCGAGAGCGTCGTGCGCAACAACCGACCGGCGCGCTCGAGTGCCGTCGCCCAGTTCGTTGCAACGAGTTCGTCGCCGTCGCGCACGAGCGGTGCCGTGATCCGGTCGTCGGAGCGCAGAGCTTCGAAGTTGAAGCGGCCCTTGTCGCACAGCCAGCCCCAGTTCACCGACTCGACGTCGACACCCTGGTAGCGAACGATCTCGTCACGACTGCTCTGCACGACCACGCGGCAACCGACGGAACACGTCGTACACGTGCTCTCCACCTGCTCGAGGTCCCACGGGCGGGCCTTGAAGCGGTACGGAGTCGCAGTGAGTGCGCCGACCGGGCAGATCTGCACCGTGTTGCCGGAGAAGTAGGAACTGAACGGTTCGTCGGGGAACGTCATCACCTGCGTGTTGTTGCCGCGGCTGGTGAACGAGATGAGCGGATCACCGGCGACCTCGTCGGCGAATCGCGTGCAGCGGTCACAGAGAATGCAGCGTTCACGGTCGAGGTACACGAGTTCGCTGATCGGGATCGGCTTCTCGTAGTGGCGCTTTTCCTCGACGAAGCGACTCTCGCCGGGTCCGTGGGAGAAGGCCTGGTCCTGCAGCGGACACTCACCGCCCTTGTCGCACACCGGGCAATCAAGCGGATGGTTCGCGAGGAGCAGTTCGAGCACACCTTCCTGTGCCCGCTTCACCGTGTCGCTGTTCGTCGTCACCGCCTGGCCCTCAGCGACCGGTGTCATGCACGAGACGACCATCATCTTTCCGCGCGGACCGTCGACTTCGACGAGGCACTGGCGGCACATGCCGACCGGTGTCATGCGCGGGTGATAGCAGAAGTGGGGAACGTACGATCCGGCGTCCTGGCACGCATCGATGACGAGTTGACCCGGCCGTGCTTCGTGCGCGCGACCGTCGATCGTCACCGACACCGTGGTCTTCGGCGCTGCGGTCTCCGCGGCGGACGTGTCAGCCATGGCTCGCCACCGCATGTCCGAAGATCGGTTCGACGCCGTCGATCGCACGACCGTGCTCGACGTAATGCTCGAACTCGTGGCGGAAGCGGCGCACCGCCGACGCGATCGGCGACACGGCCGACGGACCGAGCGGGCAGATCGTGGTCTGTCGCGGCGGCCACGCGATGCCGGGGCTGATGCTCTCGCTGATTTCCATGAGTAGGTCGATGTCCTGTGCGCGACCGTGGCCGTCGAGCATTCGCTTGAGCACCTTCTCCAACCAGTTCGTTCCCTCGCGGCACGGCGTGCACTTGCCGCAGGACTCGCGGGCGAAGAAGCGCACGATGCGCCAACATGCAGCGACCATGTCGGTGGTCTCGTCCATGACGACGATCGCACCCGATCCGAGCATCGATCCGGCCTTGTCGACCGTCGGCTTGTCGAGCGCCATGTCGAGGTGCTCGTCGAAGAACCACATCGCCGACGCACCACCGGGAATGAAGGCCTTCACGCGTCGTCCGCCGCGCACACCGCCGCAGTACTCGTCGGCTTCGAACAACATGCGGAAGGTTGTCACGCCGTTCGGCACCTCGAACACGCCGGGACGGTTGACGTGCCCGCTCACCGCGAACATGCGCATGCCTGTCGACGTCGGCGCACCGATCTCCTTGAACGATGCTCCGCCGCGACCGACGATCCACGGAACGTTCGAGAGCGTCTCGACGTTGTTCACGATCGTGGGCTGCATGTACAGGCCCTTCACCGCGGGAAAGAACGGGGGCTTCAGACGCGGCATGCCACGCTCCCCCTCGAGGCTCTCGATGAGCGCCGTTTCCTCGCCGACGATGTAGGCACCCGCTCCCCACGTGAGAGTGATGTCGGCGGAGAAACCCGAGCCGCACACGTTGCGCCCGACCATTCCGTTGGCGTACGCATCGTTGAGTGCGGCGGCAAGTCGTTCCTGCGCGAGCGCCATTTCGCCGCGCACGTAGAGGAATGCCTGCGGCGCGTTGAGCGCGTAGCACGCGAGCATGATGCCCTCGATGAGCTGGTGCGGGTCACGCTCCATGAGCAGTCGGTCCTTGTACGTGCCCGGTTCGCTCTCGTCACCGTTGATGACGAGGTACCGCGGGTGGACGCCGGCGGGGAGGAATCCCCACTTCGTTCCGGCGGGGAAACCCGCACCGCCGCGGCCCTGGATCTCGGCCGCCTTCACCTCGTCATGCACCTGTTGCGGCGTCATCGAGGTGACGGCCTTGCGCAACGACTCGTAGCCGCCGGTGCGCACGTAACCGTCGTACGTGTGACCATCGTTCTGGTCGAAGCGCGCCGTGATGAGGCGGGGTCCGGTCGGCACTGCGCTCATCGTTCGTCGGCCTTTCGTTGTGCCTCGACACCGGCGTTGCTCCAGCGCTCGGTGGTGCGCTGTCGCACCGTGGCGAGGGTGCCGTGTGCCGGTACGTCGGTGCGGCGTCCGGCGGCGAGATCGTCGATGAGCGCGTCGAACGCCGCGGGCGTCACCTTGTACTCGTACCGGTAGTTCACCTGCAGCGCCGGCGCCTCGGTGCACGCCGCGATGCACTCGACGTCCTCGAGCGTGAACTTCCCGTCGTCAGTCGTGCTGCCGGCCTTGATTCCCAGCTTTTCTTCGGCGTGATGGAGCAGATCCCATGCGCCGAGCAACTGGCACGAGATGTTCGTGCACACGTTGATGCAGTAGCGGCCGACGGGCTGGAACTTGAACATCTCGTAGAAGCTCGCCGTTCCGTACACGTCGGCGGGCGTGGTGCCGACGAGTTCGGCGATGTGCACCATTGCGTCCTGCGTGACGTAGCCGTCCTGTTCCTGCGCGAGGTGCAGCAGCGGGATCGTCGCCGACTTGCGACGCGGGAAGCGACCGATGATCTCGTGCGCGATCTCGACGTTGGCCGGCGACAGGCGACTCATCGGTCGACCTCACCGAGAACGGGGTCGATCGACGAGATGACAGCTACGGCGTCGGCAACCAAACCACCGCGCATCATGTGCGGGAGGCACTGCACGTTGACGAAACTCGGTGCCCGCACGTGCATGCGGTACGGGGTCGACGATCCGTCGCTTGCGATGTAGCAACCGATCTCGCCGCGCGGGGACTCGATCGCGACGTACACCTCTCCCTCGGGAACCTTGAATCCCTCGGTGAAGATCTTGAAGTGGTGGATGAGCGCTTCCATCGACTCGTCAATGCGGCCGCGCGGCGGCGGCGTCACCTTCTTGTTCTGGATGCGGTAGTTGCCCGCGGGCATCCGGTCGAGGATCTGGCGCACGATGTGCATCGACTCGCGGATCTCCTGCAGACGAATGGCGTAGCGGTCGTAGGCATCGCCGTGCACGCCGACGACGGCGTCGAACTCGACGTCGTCGTAGCGAAGGTACGGCATGTCCTTGCGCAGGTCCCACGCGATGCCCGTCGAGCGGAGGATGGGGCCCGTCGCGGCGAGGGCGACGGCTTCGTCCTGTGTGATCACACCGACGCCCTGGAGACGTTCGCGCCAAATCGGCTGACCCGTCATCAACACTTCGTATTCCTCGAGTCGGGGCGGGATCTCTTCGAGCAAGTGGAGCACGTCGTCGCGCCATCCCGCGGGCAGATCGGCAGCGAGACCACCGGGACGGATGAAGTTGTGGTTCATCCGGAGCCCGGTCACCTTCTGGAAGAAGCGCAGCACCTGCTCGCGTTCACGCCAGCCGTACAACATCATCGAAACTGCGCCGAGGTCCATGCCGTTCGTCGCCATGAACAGGAGGTGGCTGCTCATGCGGTTGAGCTCGGACAGAAGCATGCGCATCCACACGGCGCGCTCGGGGATGTCACCGTCAATACCGAGCAGCTTCTCCGTCGCCATCGAGAACACGAGTTCGTTGTTCAACGGTGAGAGGTAGTCCATACGGGTCACGTTCGTTCCGCCCTGCATGAACGTGAGCGACTCGCCCGTCTTTTCCATGCCGGTGTGCAGGTAACCGATGATCGGCTTGCAGCGCAGAACGGTCTCGCCCTGCAGTTCGAGCATGAGACGCAGAACTCCGTGCGTGCTCGGGTGCTGCGGACCCATGTTGATGATCATCGTCTGGTCCTCGTCGGGATCGGACGCGATGTCGGCGAGCGCGGCGGCATCGGCCTCGCTCATCCGCAGAACCGCGCCGGACTCGCGCATGAGTTCCTTGTGACCGACGATCGATCGGGGCTGGAGTTCCTGTGCTCCCTCGGAGGTTCCCGCCGAGACGATGCGCGGTTCGATCGTCGTCACGATGCGGCCCCCTTGAACTGCACCGGAATCCGGCCCTGCGCGTAATCCTTGCGCAGCGGATGACCTTCCCAATCCTCGGGCATGAGGATCCGCGTGAGATCGGGGTGACCGTCGAAACGGATGCCGAACATGTCGTACACCTCGCGCTCCATCGCTTCGGTGGCCGGGTAGAGATCGAACAATGATGCAACCGTCTCGCCCTCGGCAACCTGGGTGCGCACCCGAACGCGGCGCTTGTGCTGCAACGAGAGCAGGTTGACGACGACCTCGAATCGCTCGGCCGTCACGCCGGCGGGAAGTGACCGCTGCGCATGGACGAGATAATCGACCGCGGTGAGGTCGACGCACATCTGGTAGCCGTCTTCGTACAGCGCACGGCACACGTCGAGATGGTTGGTGCGTGCGGCGTGCACGACGAGTTGACCGAAACGCGTCTCGCTCGGGCAACCGTGCACGAGCACAGGGTTCGACTGCGTCGTCGCGTCCTCGGACATGTCAGCGACCCTGCAACAAAACGGGCACGGTGAGACCGGCGGGCACCTCTTGAATGTGGACGTCGGCGCCGGCGCCGGTGGCGGCGCGACGGCGCATGATTTCGCCGTCCTCGATGAGCTGGTGCAACGTCTCAATCGCATGGATGAGCGTCTCCGGTGTCGGCGGGCATCCGGGTGCGTACACGTCGACGGGGACGATCTGATCGACGCCCTGCACGATGGCGTAGTTGTTGAACATTCCGCCGCTGCTCGCGCACACGCCCATGGAGATGACCCACTTCGGTTCCATCATCTGGTCGTACACCTGGCGCAGCACCGGAGCCATCTTCTGACTGACGCGTCCGGCAACGATCATGATGTCGGCCTGACGCGGCGACGCACGGAACACCTCCATGCCGAAGCGGGCGATGTCGTAGTGCGGTGCCCCCGTACCCATCATCTCGATGGCGCAGCATGCAAGTCCGAACGTGGCTCCCCAGCTCGACCGCGAGCGCGACCACTTGACGAGGTCCTCGATGCGGCCCGTCAGGAAGTTGTGGCGCATTCCGCCGAGACCCTCGTCGGCGATGTCGCGCAGCACGCTCACCGTGAACCCACTAGTTCTGAACTGCGCTCGCGCCCTTCGAGGCCGACGATGCGCACGTTGCGCCCGGGCTCGGCCACGACGCCGACGTCGACGAGCGGTGCGTCCTTCTTTACCGGTCCCCAGTCGAGGGCTCCGCGCGCCACGACGTACACGAACGCAACGAAGAACACCGCGCTGAACGCGATGATCTCCCAGAACACGAATGCGCCGAGTTCACGCTGCGAAACGGCGTACGGATAGGCGAAGATGATTTCGATGTCGAACATGATGAACAACATCGCGACGACGTAGAACGACACCGGGAAGCGCTCGGGAGCCTCGCGACTCGGCACGATTCCGCACTCGTACGGCGCGAGCTTCGCGCTGTTCGGCCGACGCGGCGCGAGGAGCTTCGACGCGACGATGCTGATTGCGCCGAATCCGATGGCAAGCACCATCAGCACGATGATCGGAAGATACTGACCCACGTGCCGTTGTGCCCCGGATCAGACCTTGTCGAGTTCTCGGTCGAGTTCTCGCGCGGCAGCCAGGTTCTGGCGCAGGATGAGATCGCGACGGTGCAGCATCCAGCACAGGATGAGGAAGATGAGCGTCGAGCCGAGCGTGATGAACATCGCCGGTTGACGCTTGTTGCCGAGGTCGCGAATCATGTGCACGTAACGGCGGTCCTGCGCCTCGTCGATCTTCGGTCGCGAGGGGGCACGACCCGGTTCGACGCGCTGCGGTATCACCGGGGCGACTTCGACGAGCGCGTAACGCGGCTCGTGGAAGAAGGCGAAGAAGTCGAGTGTTTCGTTGATCTTCGGCCAACGCTCGCCACCGCGTTCGTAGACAGCGACGGAGACGAACTCACCGGCGTCGAATTCACCCGCCTCGTTGATGAGGATGACGTCCGACGAGGCGACTGCCTGTCCACGCTGAGGGTCCGACTCTTCGAGTCGCACCCAGCCGTCGGCTTCGAGCGCAGTGGCGACGTTCGCCGCGGTTTCCACCGGGGTGGCACCGGGCTGCACCGAACCTGCGACGATTTCGGCGTTCTGCAGGAGTCGTGCATCGCGCACGATCGTTGCCGGTTCGGCGGGCTGCCAGGTGGGTGCGGCACCGGTGAGACCGATTCCGTATATCCACCACACGGCTCCCATGATCGCCATCCAACCGAAGAATCCGCCGAGGATGACGAGAATGCCGAGTCGGGCGCCGAGGTTCGAGCCGACGATGAGGTACGTGCCGCCGATGAGCGCCACCGCCATCGTGATGACGACGATGATTCCGCGGAGGGTCGGCTCCCAGTTGATTGCGAGGAGTGTTGCCAACGTCATTTAGAGACCTCGCACGTAGTCGACGATTGCCGCGATCTGATCCTCGGTGAGCATGCCGCCGAATCCGGGCATACGTCCGCCACCCTGACCTTGTTCGCCGTAACGCTTGCCGTACTCACTGCCGGCGGTGATGAACGCGATCATGTCAGCCCTGTTCGGGAACTGACGGATCGTCGAACCGCCCGTGAGGTTCGGTCCGAATGCACCGCCACCGGTGATCTGCGGTTCACCGTACGACCAGCCCTTCGTGTGGCAGCGGGCGCACGAGTACTGGCCGCCGCCGAGATCGAGGTTGAACAATGCTTCACCGAGCGATCCGTACGTGCCGGCCGCGACAAGGCGTTCGGCTTCTTCCTGGATCTGATCCTTCGTCGACGCGGGCAGCGTTCCCCCGGCACACGTGCGCGGATCGGCGTCCGCCACGTCGCAGTTCTCGCGCGGCACCTGGATCGACTTCATGTATTCGATGATCGTCTGGATCTGTTGCTCGTTCAGCGGGCCGCCACCGACGAGACCCCACGCCGACATCGGCGAGAATGGACGTCCGTAGTTGAGGATGAAGCGAACTTCTTCCTCGTCGAATCGCGAGAACACCGTGTTCAGGGCCGGGGCCTTCCAGTTCACCGACTTCACTTCCCCGGTCGTCGGGTCGGTGACGGCGTACGAGGCGACGCCACCGGCACCGCTCATGCCACCGTGACATCCCGCGCAATTGAAACCACCGTCGGCGGTGGACGCAAAGAGTCCCGAACCCCAACGCTCGAACTTGTGCTGGAAGTCCTTCTCTGCACCGACTTGTCGACCCGGTTCGAGGATCCAGTACAGCGGCAGCGCGATCGTGAGTACGGCGAGGAAACCGAGACCGAGCAACTGGGTGCGCTCGAGCTTCTTTCCCTCAAGGATTTCGTCGTCGTAGTAAGGCTTGCGGTTCGCCGCGAGCTCGATCTCCGAACCGATTTCCTTGCGGCTCGAACGGATGTTGAAGATGCCGTAAAGCGCCCAGCCGCCGAGAGCGACGAAGAGGACGATCCACGCGAGCGTGGTCGTGACGGCGGCGAGCAGTGGTGCGTTCATGCCCGTGACCTCAGTGCGCGCCCGCGGCACCGACGCAATGCGGTCCCTCGGCTTCCTGTCCGGTGGTGTTCGTGCCGATCGGCGGGCCACCGAAAACGGTTCCCGTATCGATGATCACCTGGCCGTTGACGACGGAGATGCCGAAGTGGTCCATACCTCGCGGCGCCGGGCCGGCCTTCTTTTCACCGACACGGTTGTACTGCGAGCCGTGGCACGGGCATTCGAACCACTGCGATGTCTCGCACACCGGCACGCGGCAACCGAGGTGCGGGCACTTCTGGTACGACGCGACGACTCCCGCCTGCATTCCGGCGAACACGGGAGCCTGGCTGCCGTACGCAGCTTCGGCCTTTGCGAGCGATTCCTTCGGGTATTCCGACACCCACGAGCGCGCTTCGGGAAGGTACAAGAAACCCTTGTTCGAACGGATCGCGGCGATGACGTCGTCGATCTTGCCCGCATTGATCTTCGATCCGAATCCGCCCGACGCTCCGCGCCACAGGAACGCAACGACCGCGGCGCCGAAACCGCCGAGACCTGCGCTCATCAGGGTCACCGTCGCGCGGTTGAAGAACTGACGACGCGACACGCCGATGACTTCGGGATCCGGCGGCGACCACGGGGCAACCTCGGCAGCCTTGGGCACCGCCACCGCCGTCGATGCGGAACGGGCGCTCACTGCGGCTGCTTCGGCCGCACGGGAAGCCTTGCGGGACACGCGGTCGCGCAGCTTCGTCTCGCGCGAGAGCACGCCGACGCGGTCGCGACGACGGGTCGCGGTGACGGCGATGACGACGCCGAGCACGAAGAGCACGGCGACTGCGATGGAAATGATGGTGATGCTGCTCATGGTGACCGCCGATCAGAGCTCGAAGAAGATTCCGTCACGCCACGGGAACGTGAAGTTGAAGCCGGGACCGCGGAAGAACGAGCCGATGATGACGAGGATCGCCCAGAACATCATGTGAACCGTCATCAGGCTCGTGATGAACTTGCGGTCTTCGGGCTTGTTCGACGGGTTGCGATCGAGGTACGGCGCGAACATCAACGCGATGAGTCCCATTCCCGGGATGGTGACGCCCGCGATCATCGGATGGAACATCGTGAGCAGTTCCTGCAGCCCGAGGAAGTACCACGGGGCCTTCGACGGGTTCGGCGTCGCGTTGAAGTTCGCGGCCTGCAACAGCGGAGCATTGACGAACCACGAGAACATGAACGTGAACGCGAGGCACGCGAGCGCGGCGACGAACTCGACGGACAGCAGGTGCGGCCACGTGTGCACCTTGTCGACCGGCACGGCCTTCACGTCCTGGATCGATCCCGACTTGACGACGGTGAGCAGGCGCTGGGTGTGACCACCGGGGCCGGCACCCATCGGTACGCCACCGCCGACGGGGGCGGCAACGACCGGGGCCTTCGGTGCGTCGGCAACGGCGACGCCGCCGGCACGGGCAGCCTTCGAACGATCGAGGAGTTCCTGCGGGATGCGCGACGCGCCGGCACTCTGCGCCGACGATGCGTCGTCACCGCCGGTCGATGCGGCCTTTTCGCGGGCCGCTTGGGCGCGCTTGAGAAGGTGTTCGGGGATCTCCGTCATGGTCGTTGGGCTCCTTTCACCGGCTCACAGCGGTCCGGAAATTCCGCCGTCCTTGCGGACGCGCCAGAAGTGAATGGCGAGGAAGATCACCGTGACGAACGGGAACAAGATGACGTGCAATACGTACCAGCGCAACAGCGTCTCCGGGCCGATCTCGGTTCCGCCGAGAAGGACGAATCGCACCTGCGATCCGATCACCGGCGAGTAGCCCATCATGTTCGTTCCCACTGCGACGGCCCACAGTGCGAGCTGGTCCCACGGCAACAGGTAGCCGGTGAACGACAGCAGCAAGGTGAGCGTGAGGAGGATGACGCCGACGACCCAGTTGAACTCGCGGGGTGCCTTGTATGCGCCGTGGTAGAAGACGCGCGCCATGTGGAGGAACACCGAGAGGACCATGAGGTGCGCACCCCAGCGGTGCATGTTGCGCACCATGAGGCCGAAGGTCACCGACGTATGCAACGACTGGATGTCGTCCCACGCGTTGGCGGCGGTCGGACGGTAGAAGAACATCAGGAAAATGCCCGTAATCGTGAGCAAAATGAACAGGAAAAAGGAAAGCCCGCCGAGACACAGCGTGTAGCTCACCTTCACCGCGTGTCGCTTCACCTTCACCGGGTGGAGGTGGTACAGCACCGAGTTCATGACGACGTACGAACGGTTGCGCGGTGAATCGGTGTAGCCCTTGCGGAAGATCGAACCGGGGCGGAAGATCGAGTTCCACACCTGGCTGCCCTGCAGGGACTCGTTCACCTTGGCGATGCGCTCCTTCAGCGAAGGGCGGGGCTTTTCTTCAACGACGCTGGCCATGAATCGCTCCTTTAGAACCGCATCCCGTAGGCGTAACCGTGATTGTTCGTGCGCGCGTGGGGGTCACCGTTTGCCGGTGCCACACCGACCTTGCCCAGGACGATGACGCCCGTGGGACAGCGGTCGACGCACAGTGCGCATCGCGTGCAGATGTCGTCGTCGATGACGAACACGACGTGGTCGGAGGGATCGGCGCCGGGCATCTCGGTGCCGGTCGATTCGACGACGGCTCCCGGGTTCACCATGTGGATGCACTTCCACGGGCAGATGTCGACGCAGCCCTCGCACATGATGCATTCGCTCTGATCGATGTGGATGAACTGCTTCGGCTTCACGGCCTTGCTGAGGTAGTCGGCATCGACCTCGACGAGGTGGTACTCGTCGGTGAACGGCATCATCGGCGGATTGGCATCAGTCCGAGTCACGGTCGATCACCCCTTCCTTACGAGCGGACGGCCGTACGTGCTCGTCGGCAGGGCCTTCGGCTTCTGTTCGCCGCGCTTCTGCCACCACACGAAGAGATAGATCATGAGACCGATGTAGAAGGCATGGATGACGATGACGATGATGTCGCGCACCGCCTCGTAGGAAATGGTGAAGGCAAAGGGACCGCCGAGCTCCTGGGGCTTCAGGAGATCGAAGGGTCCGAAGATGATCTTGTCCTTGCGCCAGCCGAGATCCTTGTCGGCATGGTCGATCCATTGGTGGGGCACGACGCCGAAAGCGAGAAAGAGGACGAAGAAGGCGTAAGCGGAACCGAACATCGCCTCACCCCACGTCGCCTTGCGGTCGGAGCGACGGCGCTTGCCGACGGGAATGATGACGAGAGCGAGGGCGGTGGTGATGATGAACGAGAAGAGGAACGCCTGGTTCATCCCCGGCCATCTCAGAACGTCGACTGCCAACATGCGTGTGGAAGCCTAGTAGGGGTGCCGATCGCAGGCATATCGTGGAGATAAGTGCGCTCGTGCATGAACTTCGGTCGTCGACTCCCATCGGGTTAGTCTCTTCGGTTGTGTTTGCAGCTCATCGTGCCGCGCTCGTGCTCTCCACGGTTGCAGTAAGGCTGCCCGTCGAAAAGGCATCGCTGTCATGACCGAAGTACCCGATTATCTCCTCAAGCGCTCGCGCGACCGGCGCGCCGTTCTGCAGGGTGGAACTCCGTCCGCCGACGCACCCGCCGCATCGAGCGCAGCCGTTGAAAAGGCGACGAGTTCGTCCGCTGCACCCGCCGTCGCAGCAGAGCCGACTCCTCCGCCGCCCCCGAAGCCCGATCCCGCATACGTCGTTGCGGCAAAGACCCGCAAGAAGATTCCGTTCTGGGCAATGGCCACGCTGAGTTTGTTGCCGTTGTGGGCATTCCTCTATCTCCTCGCATTGTCACCGCAGGAAGAAACCGTCGAAGGTCCGATGGCCATCGGTGCCGAGGTGTACGGATCGTGCGCAAGCTGCCACGGTGCCGCCGGACAGGGTGGTGCGGGTCGCATTCTCCACGAAGGCGAAGTACTCCTCACCTTCCCGCACATCGAAGACATGCTGAACTTCGTCTACACGGGCAGCCAGCCGTACGTATCGGCCGGACTCAACGTGTACGGCAACCCCGAGCGCGAAGGTGGCGTGCACGCGCCGTTGTCGTACAACGGCAACGCGATGCCGTCGCAGGGTGCCAAGTGGGGCGGCGGTCTCACCGAGTACGAAATTCTCGGCGTCGTGTGCCACGTGCGCTACGCCATTGCGGGTGCCGATCCGGCGAGCGAGGATTGGCTCGAGGAATACGAGCGGTGGTGCTCACCGGAATCGGAGATCTTCGCCGGACTGCAGGACGGAACGACGACGTTCGACACGGTCGCCGATACGTTCAACATGCTCGAGAATCCGCCGCGCATCGTCGGCACCGAAGCGCGCGCGTCAAAGTAACCGCCTCGCGGTAACTTCCGTCACTTCGTCTCGACTCCGCTTCGGATATCGCTGCTGCGTGCCGTCGGTGAACGGCGCACACCGTACGCTGACGGTCGTATGACGACACCGAATTCGTCGCGCGTGCTCGTCATCGGTGCGGGTCCGGGCGGTGCGGCGATGGGTTACTGGCTCGCACGCCACGGCCACGACGTCACGCTCGTCGAGAAGAAGCACTTTCCCCGCGACAAGACGTGCGGTGACGGCCTTACGCCGCGCGCGGTCAAGCAACTCGAGGACATGGGGCTCACCGACGCGTTGTCGAAGCACCATCGTTACGACGGACTTCGCGCCACGGCCCACGGTCGGCAACTCGAGCTGCAGTGGCCGAGTCATCCGATCTATCCGCAGCACGGCTACGTCGTGCGACGCCGCGATCTCGACATGATGGTTGCGCACAACGCCCGCGCTGCAGGCGCCACCTTGCTCGAGGGACACGAAGCAGTCCAGCCGATCGTCGAACGCGGGTGCGTGCGCGGTGCCGTGGTGCGCGATCTCGATCGCGACGTCACGACGGAGATGCGCGCCGACTACGTCGTCATCGCCGACGGCGCGAACAGCCGGTTCGGACGCTCGCTCGGAACGTCGCGCACGAAGGAATGGCCGTACGGCACCGCGATTCGTACGTATTGGCAGAGCCCGCGCCACGCCGACCCGTGGATCGAATCGGCGCTCGACGTGAAGGATCGCAACGGCGACTCGATGCCCGGATACGGATGGATTTTCCCCGTCGGCGACGGAACCATCAACGTCGGTGTCGGACTTCTCTCGACCTTCAAGAACTTCCGCCAGGTGAACACGTCGCATCTGCTCGATTCGTACGCGCACATGATCGCCGATACGTGGGGCATCGATCCGTCGTCGCCCGAATGCCGGGCGACGAGCGGCAAGATTCCGATGGGCGGCTCCGTGTTCCCGAAGCAGGGTGCGACGCACCTCGTCATCGGCGACGCAGCGGGCAGCGTCAACCCTTTCAACGGCGAGGGCATCGATTACGCGTACGAAACTGCACGCATCGGTGCCGACGTTCTGCACGAGGCGATCATGACGAACGATGCAACGGCGCTCACCCGCTACCCGACGCTGCTCGATGCCGAGTACGGGCAGTACTTCAAGGTCGCCCGACTGTTCGCGCGGGTCATCGGCCGTCCGGCGCTCATGCGCGAACTCTCCCGCGTCGGAATTCGCAGCCACACGCTCATGGAATGGGTCCTGCGCATCATGGCCAACTTGTTGCGCCCCGACGAACGCGGTCCCGCCGAAGTGGCGTACAAGATGGCCGCGGCGATCGTGCGTCTCGCGCCGAACGCCTGACTTCCGCGCTGCGCCGCGCTCAGCCCGCGACAGGCGCGCAAACGACCTCGACGATCTCGTCGCGGTCGATGTCGAGGATCGTGCGAATTCCGCGGCCCGTGTAGCGCTCGATGAACTGACGCAACGTCCGCGTGGTCTCCTCGCCCGCACAGGTGCGCACGACACCGTTCGTCAGCGGCACGATCCAATCGTTCGCGAGCACACCGCGATCACCGTCGTCGACCATGTCGACGAGCGTCGGCAACGTGAGCACGCGCAACCCGGGATCGTCCGCGGGAACGACGGCAAACCACACCAACGCGGGTCCGAGCGTGTCGGCGAGCAGAACGCACGCGGCGGGAGTGGAGCGATCGGCGCACGATGCCTCTCCCGGAGTGCCGTCGGTGATGACGATGCGCCGTCCGTCGTCGAGCAGCAGCGTCGCGGCGCCGACGGACGCTCCGTCGGCGGTCGTCCATGCGTCGGCACCTTCCCAGGCCATCACCGACGCGGTGGTGTCGACGTTGCGTCGCGGAAGCTCGGTCGACGAAGATTCACCGCCGCCGAGTACGCCGGTGGCGAGCACGATCGTGGCCCCGATGACCGCGGCGAGTGCTGCCCACGTGCGCCACGCGAGCAGTTGACGCACGACGCGAGGTTAGACGCGGACCGCGTCGGTTCGCGGCGACGATCCGGCCGAGCGCATCTGCTCGTGATAGCCGAGGATCTGCAGTTCAACGCCGAGATCGACGTTGCGCACCGACACGCCGTTCGGAACTGTCAACACAACGGGTGCGAAGTTGAGCAACGATCCGATTCCGGCGGCGATGAGATCGTCGGCGACGCTCTGTGCCGCCGTCGACGGGACGGCGACGACTCCGATGCGCACGCCCATCGATCGCACCACGTCTTTCATGTCGTCCATGTGGCGCACCGCGGTGCCACCGATCTTCGTGCCCACCTTCTTCGGATCGACGTCGAACAGGCACGCCACGGGGAATCCGCGCGACGCGAAGCCGCCGTTCGTCGCGAGGGCCGAACCGAGGTTTCCCGCACCGGCAACGACGACCTTCCACTCCGTGAGCAGACCGAGTTCGCTCTTGATCTGGTAAATGAGGTACGTCACCTCGTACCCCACCCCGCGCGTGCCGTACGTGCCGAGATACGACAGGTCCTTGCGGACCTTCGCCGCGTTCACACCGGCGAGTGCGGCAAGCTGATCGCTGGAGATTTGCAGCGTCTCGGTCATCTGCAGGTCGGTGAGAATTTGTAGATAAACGGGAAGCCGATTGACGGCCGCGTCGGGTATGCGCCGTGACCGGCGCGGGCTGGTGGGAACGTCGGGAGGAGTCGACACGGCCCCAAGGGTAGGTGCCTCGTGCAGCGTTTCACGAAGTCGGCTACCCGACGTGCCGCATGCCACACGCCCCCGGCTCGTGAGGCTGGATGTCCGGTCCAAGACGCGGGACGACGTGCCCGACGTGAAGACTGTGCCGGATGATTTCCGACACGACGAACGTCATCCTCGCGACGATTGCGACTCTCGTCGCGACACTCTTTGCGCTCGTCACCGTCGACCGGTGGCGACGCCGCCGGCAACGTCACACGAACGCGTGGGCGATCGCAATGACGCTGTTCGCCGTCGGTGCGGCGGCGCTGTGGTGGGCCGAAGCGGATGGCTGGTCGATGCCGGTCTTTCGCATCTTCTTCCTCGTTGGTGCGGTGCTCAACGTCGCATGGCTCGCACTCGGCTCGCTGTACCTCCTCGTCGGTGCACGATTCACGAACCGCATCCGTACGTTCGTCGTCGCGGCATCCTTTTTCGCCACGGGTGTCGTCGTCACGACTCCCGCTCGCGGCGACGTACCCGGCGAAGGCCTACCGCGCGCCCGGGAGTTGTTCGGGACACTTCCGCGCGTACTCGTTGCGATCGGATCCGGAGTTCCGGCACTCGTCATCATCGCCGGGGCGGCATGGTCCGTGTGGCGTCTCGTGCGCCGACGCACCCCGGCACTCGCCGCGGCGCAACGATCCGCGCCGCTGTCGGCGGGTCGACTCGTCGCGAGCAACGTCATCGTCATGCTCGGCACGCTGATCTTGTCGGCGAGCGGCACGCTCGCCGGCCGCCTCGGTGAGGATCGTTCCTTCGTCGTCACTCTCACGGTCGGGGTCGTCGTTCTCTTCGTCGGATTCCTCGCCGCCGGCGCACGGCGCAGCGACGGGAGCGCGCTCGCCGACGTGACGGGCGATCCCCGCCTGCACACGTACTGACGCATCGCGCAGACCGCAGTATCACTGCGAGTGCATCGCCCCGGCTGAACGCGGCGAGTGGTGCGACCGGTGCGTGCTCAGCCCATCGTCAGCGAGACGATGCCCGCGATGAATATCGCCGCGAGGAGCAGACCGAGCGCGAGGGTCGTGGCGGGACGCATGCGTTCGACTGTAGCGACGTGAACGCGCAGCGCCGTGCAACGACGGGGACGTCCACGATTCGGTGCGTCGGCGACGCACGCCTCAACGACGTTCGTTGCTCCCGCGCGAACCGAGCTGCACGGCGACGGTGACGCCCGGTGTCGCCACGCCGACCGCTGCTCGCAACTGCACGGAATCGCCCGCAGCGAGCCGCAACTCGTCGGCCGCCGAGCGCTGACGCATGCACACGGCGAGCATTCCGTACGAGTCGAGGACGAGGCCGAGGCCGCCACCGATTCCCTCGAACGACGTTGCACGCTGCACGGAACGCGTGACGCTCTCGCCCGTCGCCGTCGTGCACGAAAGGGAGAGCACGTCGCCCCATTCCGCGACGTCTTCCGGTGACACGTTCAACTGACAATTCCCGTAGCGATCGACCCACGTCACTTCGGCGACGAGTACGTCACCTTCCCTGCGCGACAGCGGGATGACGCCCGGCATGAGCAATGCGGGGTCGACTGCGGGTCCGAGCTCGCGCAGTGGTACCCCGTTGCACACGTGTGCGGCGACCGGGGCAAAGATGTCGCGGCCCGCGAACGTTGCACCGGGTGCGACGAGGTGGTACTCGTCGTTCGTCAACTCGACGGCTTCGTCGGCACCTCCGGCGAGAGCGACGGCCATCGACAGCACCCCGTTGTCCGGACCGATGAGGACTCCCCGCCCGGCGGCAACGGAGACGGCGATCGCACGGCGACTCGTGCCGACGCCGGGGTCGACGACGGCGAGCACGACACCTTCGGGGACGTACGTGATGCTGCGGGCGAGGGCGAGCGAGCCGGCCCGCACATCGAACGCCGGGATCTCGTGGGTGAGATCGAGCACCGCCACGTGCGGGGCGATGTCGGCAATGACACCCTTCACGACGCCGACGAACTCGTCACCGACGCCGTAGTCGGAAAGAAACGACACGTGCCGGTAGCGCGGTGACTGAGACGATGACGATGACGGTGCCGATGACGACGCTGGCGACGGTGCATTCATCGCCGATCACGGTACCGAGCAGCAGTCGGTTCGAAGACGTCGTGGTCGCGCGGCGCGCAATTCCCGCAAATGTGAACGTGGGAGCCGATGCCAACCCCCCGACGGCATCGACTCCCACGGCGCAGCCCTTGCGGGCGCGTCTCCCGGAGCGGAGTGACCCCCGTCCGGTGATCTGAAAACGCGTCATACGTTAGGCAGAAAATCCCGCCGGCGACACGGTTCCACCGGGATTTTTTCGCGGTGAATTTGTCGGCCGGCAACGGCGACATCGCCGTGCCGCAAGCGTGCACGGGTGTGCAACAATCCGCGACTACCGCGGTGACGAACCGAGTTCCCTGCTGCGGGCGGTCGCTCGCTCGACTGCAGCGACGAACGCATCGTGCACGCCGCGGTCGTCGAGGGCGGCGATACCGGCCGCGGTCGTACCATTCGGTGACGTGACCCGTCTGCGCAGTTCGGCGGGTGACTCGGGTTCGCGCTCGACGAGCGCCGCCGCGCCGACGAGCAAACTTGCGACGAGTTCCTCCGGCCGCGGCAGCCCCGCGGCACGTGCGGCATCGAGCAGCGCCTCGGCAACGTAGAACACGTAGGCCGGGCCGGAACCGATGAGACCCGTGAATGCATCGATCGACGACTCGGGCAGCTCGACGACGACTCCGATCGCTCCGAGAATGGCGCGCGCCCAGGCGACATCGGCGCCGACACAGTTTCCGCTCGTCGCCATGGCGGTCGTCGACTTCCCGACGACGGCGGGCGTGTTCGGCATCGCCCGCACGACGGCGACATCACCGCCGCATCGGTCCTGCAGCCGGGACAGCGTGACTCCGGCAGCGATCGAAATGACGCGGCGTACACCTCGGGCCGCGAGTGCCGTGCACGCCGCATCGACGTCGCCGGGCTTGACCGCAATGACTGCACCGTCGACCACTCCGTCGTGTGCGTCGATCGACGCGGCGATGCGTGCCGCCGGGTACGCCGTTGCGAGTTGCGCCCGGCGCTCGGCGCTCGCCTCGACGAGAACGAGCGTTCGTGCGTCGACTCCGGCCCGCAACAAGCCGTCGACCATGGCCGAACCCATGTTGCCGACACCCACGATCGCGAGATCGCCGAGGTGCTCCACCTCGCCGAGGCTACCGAGACGACCGACTCAGACCGGGAAACGCGAGTTCGACGAGCGTGGCGAAATGCCGTTCGATCGTCGCGTACACCGATCCGACGATGCGATCGAGCTCGGCATCGTCGAGCGATTCGAGCAGGAGCTCGCCGTAGATATGGAGCGCGTCCTCGGCGCCGATGCCGAAGTGGTGTCCGACGAGACGCTCGTTACGCCGCAGGCAGTAGCGCAGCAACTCCTCGGAGTGCGTCGTCGGAGTCGGGAGAACGTACGTCTCGTGGCGGAGGGTGCGCTGCCCGAGCAGGAACCACACCGTGATCGTTTCCTTCTCTTCGCCGCGCAGGCGGACGAACCAACGATCCGGCTCGTCGGTCGACCGACCGGCCGCGAGAACGCTCGACCATTCACCGCGCACGCGGGCACACCATTCGTCGATCCGCCGCTCGAGCACCGCTCGCGACGAATCGTCGAACAGATCGGTCATCGCCGGGTCACGAACACGTGACGGGAGTGCGTGCCGATACCTCGGCGTAGATCCGGCGCAGTCGCATCGCGGCGGAATTCCACGTGTAGCGCCTGCTGCGATCGTGCGCGGCCGCACCCATGTCGCGCGCGAGAGCGGGCGAATCGATGACCCGGCGCAGGGCGTGGGCGAACGAATTCACCTCGCGATCGGTGACGAGCACACCCGTCGCGCCGTCGTCGACGAGCGACAAGAGTCCGCCGACGGCACTGGCCACGACGGGTCGACCGCTCGCCATCGCCTCGAGGGCGACGAGGCCGAAACTCTCGCTGCGCGACGGCACGACGACGACGTCGGCTGCACGGAAGTAGGTGGAAAGCAGGTGGTGCGGCATCGGATCGACGTGGTGCACGCGTGCCGACATACCCAGTCGCTCGACGAGCGAGCGCACGTCAGCCACTTCGCGCGCACCATCGGGACCGCTCGCACCGCCGACGACGACGAGTTGAACGTCGCTGCGACCGAGGGCTGCAACGGCACGGATGGCGAGGTCGGCCCCCTTCAGCGGCTGGATCCGTCCGACGAAGAGAACGACGGGCGAATCGTCGAGACCGATTGCCGAGCGCGCGCCGCGCACGTCGCCCGGGGCAAAGACGGCGTGTTCGACACCGGGCGCGACGATATCGGCGGCACCGGTCCACTGCGGGTACAACATTCGCAGTTGATCACGCTCCTCGGCGCACGAAACGACGACGGTGTCGGAGCACCCCATCACGGCGACCTCGCCGGCATCGCGCTCGGGTGACTCACCGTCACCGAACAGCGACTTCACCCGCGCGAGCGTGTGGAACGTCGTCACGAGGGGCAGACCGAGATCGTGCTTCAACGCGTGTCCGGCGAGACCCGACAGCCAGTAGTTGGCATGGATGACGTGCGGTTCGCTGCTCACCAAGTGGCGTCGCACCTCGGCGGTGAAGACGTCGACGAGCTGCGGCAGGTCGCCCTTTTCGACGTCGTAGTCCCCCGCCTCGACGTGAACGAGGGTGTTGTTCGGCTCGCGCACGACGACCGACGGCAAACCCGGCTTCCACGCGCGCGTGTACGTCGTCACCTCGACTCCGAGACGAGCCAGTGCGGATGCAATCTCGCGCACGTAGACGTTCATGCCGCCGCCGTCACCGACGCCGGGCTGGGCCAACGGCGACGTGTGCATCGAGAGAAGGGCTACGCGTTGCATCGTGCAACGAGCAACCTATCGGCGGGTGTCCCGCACGAATACGCCGCAGCGGACGGGTCAGTCGGCGAGCAGTTCGTCGACGGCGGAATCGTGGGTCTTGTACCGCCGCACCAACTCCGCGGACAATGCATCGATCGTGGCGAACAACTCGCGGCGCTGACGGGACACCTCCGCCTCGAAGCTCGAAAGTTCGTCGATGCACACGGTGAGCTCGGCGTCATCGAGGCCGTGCACCGATCCGAATCCGATGCGGTCGCACAGCGCCTCGAGTTGCACGACGAGCGGATCGTCGATGCTCGGCTCGGTGTCGCGCGGCGGGCGCTGCGAACCACCCGCGCTTTCCGCGGCGAACACTCGCGTGATCTCACCCGACACGTCGATTGCGCCGCCGCGATTCTCCGCACGTCGAGCCCTTTCGGCGCGCGCGATGTCGAGGCGTCCTTGGACCATTCGCCGCACGTACGACACCGCGTCCTCGCGCTGCTGCAGATCGTTGCGCGCCGTGCGCAAATCGGCCAGCGACAGGGCGGCGGGATCGCTGCCACCCGACACCGGCGGCAGGATCGCAACTTCGTCGAGCGCACCGACGACGCGGTGCTTCTCCGCTGGTTCGCCGTTCACCCAGACGCGACTCATCGACAGCACGTCCTCAAATGCGGGACCGCAACGTCCGATCACGTGCTCGAGCACTTCGCCAACCGTCTCACCCGGAACGTCGTCACTGGAGCGACCCGCGACGTCGCGCGCCTGGGCGAAGTACAGCACGCGCGGCATGTCGCAACTGTACCCAAGGCACTACCCTGCGACGGCGTGCACGCCGCGACATCGCCGACGATCACCCGCGTGCTCGTGCTCCGTCACGGTGAATCCGAGTGGAACGTTGCCGGCCGATGGCAGGGGCGCGCCGACGTGCCCCTCACCGAACGCGGACACCGCCAGGCACTGCTCGCTGCCGAGCGTCTCGATCCCGTCGATGCGATCGTCGCGAGCACCTTGCAGCGTGCGTCCCGAACCGCCGAACTCATCGGTACCGCGCTCGGTGCGACGACACCGGTGCTCGACGCACGCCTCGTCGAAACCGACGTCGGTCCGTGGGAAGGTCTGACGCGCGATGACATCGATGCGCAATGGCCCGGGTACCTCGATTCGATGCGCGTTCCCGACGGATTCGAACCGTCCCACTCCGTCGTCGGACGCGTGCACGAATCATTCGTCGACCTTGCGCGGCAGCATCCCGGTTCGACGCTGCTCGTCATCAGCCACAGCGGCGTCATTCGCACCCTCCGCCGCCACCACGGAGTGGCCGACAAGCGTCTGCACAATCTCGAGGGTTGCTGGTTCGACGTCTCCGCTGCGGGAGTTCACTCCGTCGGTTCGTTCGTGTCACCGCTCGCGACGACGGGTGACGCGACCGAGTCACTGTGAAACGATCCGCCGCATGATCGCGCACTGACACCCGATCGACGCAACCAGCCGACCCAGCCAACCGAGATAGCCAACCGACACAGCCAACCAACGCCACTACGACTGCATCGACAGCAGTAGCGTCGTGCGTCGTGCCACGACGAATCATCGATGAGTCGTATGCACCGATCGTTCGCGAGAGCATCGCGCCGCTGACGACGAGCAGGCTCACCGCGAATGCGGCCTACCGCTTCGCTCCGCCTTTCATCGCGATCATCGCCGCGGGTACGGCCGGTTTCGACGTTTCCGTTGTCGACGTGGGAATCGCCATATCGGTGTCGGAGCTCACCGGCTTCCTTGCGCCGGCACTCGGATGGTTCGTCGATCGGGTATCCCGTCGCGTCGCAATGGCACTCGGGCTGCTCGGGTGTATCGCGGGCATCTTCGTCGTCGCCGCCAGCCCGAACGTCGCCGTGTTCGCGGTGGGGCTCACGATGATCAACCTCCTGAAGTCGCTGTACGACCTCGGCATGGCGGCGTGGATCGCCGACCACGTCGAATACGAGAAGCGCGGCCGAATCGTCGGAATCACCGAGACGTCGTGGGCGCTCGGTTTGCTCCTCGGAGTCTCGGCCATGGGCATCGTCACTGCACTGTCGTCGTGGCGCTGGGGATACGTCGCCGGGGCGATCGCCGTCGCCGTGACCGGCATCTGGCTCGACTCGCGACTGCGGCACGACACGGTGGCGACCGTGCGTCGTCGCCGCACTTCCGGCGATGCACCGGTGCACGACTCGACGATGCGGGGACGCTCGTGGTTCGTTCCACTGTCGATGTTCGGGTTGATGGGTGCGAGCCAGTGCATGTTCGTCACGTTCGGGGCATGGCTCGCCGACGATTTCGGTGTCGGTGCATTCGGTCTCGCGGCGATCGGTTTCGTGCTCGGTGCAGTCGAGCTCGCGTCGTCATTGACGAGCGCGCGCAAGACCGACGCCTGGGGCAAGGAACGCAGCGTGCTCATGGGTTCGGTGCTCATGGTTCCGACCGCTCTTGCCCTCGCATTCATCTCCGACTTCATGTACCCGGGACTCCTTGCCATCGCTCTGCTCATTCTCGGATTCGAGTTCGCCGTGGTCAGCATGTTGCCGCTCGCGACGCATCTCGTCCCGAGCGCACCGGGCAAGGGATTCGGAATCGTCATCGGCGCGGGCACGTTCGGACGCGGAGTGATGTCGCTCGTCGCAACCGCCGCGTACGAGTACTCGGGCATCGCCGGCGCGGCAATCGCGTCGATCGCCTGCTCGGTTCTCGCCGGCGCCGCGATCGCCGCATTTGCGCGCACGGGCGCCCCGCGTCGTACGTAACGACGGAGTGACGAAGGCGCGGCGTGGCGTCTAGCCGCGGTAGCCGTGCGTGATCGGCAGCCGGCGATCCTTGCCGAATGCCTTCGTCGTCACCCGCACACCCGGGGGCAACTGGCGCCGCTTGTACTCGTTCGTGTCGACGAGCCGCACGATTCGCGCAACGAGCTGCGAGTCGACTCCGCCGGCAACGATGTCGGCCGCCGTGCGGTCCTCCTCGACGTACGAACGCAGGATCGGATCGAGCACGTCGTACGGGGGCAGGCTCTGATCGTCACGTTGATCCGGTCTCAGCTCGGCCGACGGCGGCTTCGTCAACGTCGCCACGGGAATCACGTTGCTACCGGCACGCTCGTTGATTCGCCGGCACAACTCGTACACCTCGGTCTTGAACACGTCCTTGATCACCGCGTAACCGCCGACCGAGTCGCCGTACAGGGTGAAGTAACCGACCGCGAGTTCGCTCTTGTTTCCCGTCGTCAGCACCATCCACCCGAACTTGTTCGACAGCGCCATGAGCGTCGTTCCGCGCACGCGGCTCTGTAGGTTCTCCTCCGCGAGATCGTGCGCTCGCCCGGCGAACGACGGTGCCGTCATGTCGAGATAGGCGGCGAAGGCCGGTTCGATGGGGATCGTGCGGAAGTCGATGCCGAGATTGTGCGCGAGCGCCGCCGCGTCGGCGAGCGAACCCTCGCTCGAGTACCGCGACGGCATCGCCACACCGTGCACGTGATCGGCACCCAACGCCTCGACGGCAACCGCGGCGACGAGCGCCGAATCGATGCCGCCGGACAAACCGACGACGACGTCGGTGAAGCCGTTCTTGCGCACGTAGTCGCGCGTTCCGAGTGCGAGCGCACCGAGCACCTGGTCGACTTCGGGTGCGCGCTGGACGATCCTCGCATCACGTCGCGCACCGACTCCCGGTGCCGCGCTCGACGCGGCACGCGACACGGCGCCATCAACGACGACGTCGACGACTTCGCATCGCTCCTCGAATTGTTCGAGACGCGCGACGACCGCACCGTCGGGTCCGACGACGACGGAGCCACCGTCGAAAACGAGTTCGTCCTGGCCGCACACCTGGTTGACGTAGACGACGGGAATCCCCGTTTCGCGCGCACGTTCGACGACCGTCGTTTCGCGCAGGGACGCCTTGCGGCGGTCGAACGGTGAGCCGTTGATGTTCAGTGCGATCCGCGCGCCGGCTTCGCGTTGTCGCGCGAGCGGGCCGTTCTCGACCCACAGGTCTTCGCAGATGCTCACACCGACGTGAACGCCGGCGATCGGCACGGTGAACCCGGGAACGTCTCCGGGTACGAAGTAGCGCACCTCGTCGAACACCGAATAGTTCGGCAACATCACCTTGTGGTAAATCGCCTCGACACGTCCGTTGCGGCACACCGCGGCGGCATTGGCGAGGTGCGCGGGTCGGGCACTCGACGGTGACTCGGCGACCCGATCGGGCGCAGCGGCATCGACGAACCCGACGATTGCGACGCAGTCGGTGACCGTGCGCGCAACGTCGTCGAGGGCGCGGCGCACGTCGTCGACGAACCCCGACTTGAACACGAGATCCTCCGGCGGGTAACCCGTGAGTGCGAGTTCAGGGAAGACGACGACGTCGCAGCCGGCCTGCGTCGCCTCAGCGATCCGGGCGCAGATTTTGCGGCCGTTTGCCGCAAGATCACCGACGTGCGGGTTCATCTGGGCGACGGCGACACGCATCCATCCGGCATGTGGCATGGCACCGGGCACGTGGTGAGGCTACCGAGCGGGTCCGACGGCGGATCTGTTCACACGCCGTTCACACTCGGATGACGGAACCGATACGCCGGGCGACCAACATGGACGGGTCACTCCATGAAAGGAACCCCTATGCCCTATCAGGCTGAATACATCTGGATCGACGGCACGAAGCCGACGCCGTTGCTCCGCTCGAAGACGAAGATTCTCGACAACTCCGTGAAGACCCCGCCGATCTGGGGCTTCGATGGTTCGTCGACCGAGCAGGCGACCGGTGAGTCGTCGGACTGCATGCTCAAGCCTGTGTACTGGTGCAAGGACCCGATTCGCGGCGGCAAGAACATCCTCGTCATGTGCGAGGTGTATCTCGCCTCGACCGGCTTGCCGCATCCGACGAACACGCGCGCAGCGTGCGCAGCGGCAGCGGAGAAGTACAAGAAGCACGGAATGATCTACGGCATCGAACAGGAATACACGTTCATGCGCCTCAACGGTCGTCCGTTCGGCTTCCCCGAACTCGACGGCGAGCCGGGACCCCAGGGTCCGTACTACTGCGGCGTCGGTGCCGGCCGTGTCATGGGTCGCGACATCGTCGAACTGCACACCGAAGCGTGCATCGAGGCGGGTCTCACCATTTCGGGAACGAACGCCGAAGTCATGCCCGGTCAGTGGGAATTCCAGATCGGACCGCTCGATGCGCTGAAGGTGAGCGACGAAATGTACGTCGCACGTTGGCTGCTGCACCGCATCGCCGAGGACTTCGACGTCGTCGCATCGTTCGATGCCAAGCCGCAGAAGGGTGACTGGAACGGTGCCGGCGCGCACACGAACTTCTCGACGAAGGCGATGCGCGAGGGCTACGACGCCATCGAGTCGGCGTGCAAGGCGCTCGAGGGTCGCGTGATGGAACACGTGGAGAATTATGGCCACGACATCCAGAGCCGCCTCACCGGCAAGCACGAGACCGCGCCGTGGAACAAGTTCAGCTACGGCGTGTCGAATCGCGGTGCGTCGATTCGTATTCCGTGGCAGGTCGCCAAGGAGCGCAAGGGTTACGCCGAGGATCGTCGTCCGAACGCGAACATGGATCCGTACGTCGTCACCCGACTCATCCTCGAGACGGTGTGCAGCAAGGAAAAGCTGCCCGTCGCCGAGGCGAAGAAGGGCAAGAAGGGCAACAAGAAGAAGTCCGGAAAGAAGAAGTAAGGCGACCGTGCGCGGCACGTGCTCGACACGTTCGCCGCACGGTCATCGGCTCACGAGGGCCCGGGGTGTCACCGCGCGGTGGCTCCCCGGGCCCTCGCCGCTTGACTGAGAGGAGAGGTTCGGATGCTCGAGCAACAGCGTGAATACGTCCTACGTACGGTTGAGGAGCGCGGGATTCGACTCGTGCGTCTGTGGTTCACGGACGTCCTCGGCAACCTGAAGAGTTTCGCCATCAGCCCGGCCGAGTTGGAGAATGCGCTCGTCGACGGAATGAGTTTCGACGGTTCGTCGATCGACGGGTACGGCCGCATCCAGGAAACCGACGTGCTCGCGATGCCCGATCCGAACACCTTCGAGGTGCTCCCGTGGGTCGATCCGAAAGGTGCCGAGGCACGGGTGTTCTGCGACATCGGCCAGCTCGACGGATCGCCGTTCAACGGCGATCCGCGCCAGGTGTTGCGCCGCAATCTCGAGGCCGCCCGTGCGCTCGGATTCCAGTTCTACGTCGCACCCGACGTCGAGTTCTTCTACTTCGCTCCACCGGAGGAAGGTGCGCCGCCGCGACCGCTCGACTCGGGTGGATTCTTCGACCTCACAACCACCGACATTTCGTCGTCCCTGCGCAAGGAAACCATCCGCACGCTCGAGACGATGAGCATCCCCGTCGAGTACAGCTTCCACGAGGACGCACCCAGCCAGCACGAGATCGACCTGCGACACACCGACGCACTGACGATGGCCGACAGCATCATGACGTTCCGGTTCGTCGTGAAGGAGATCGCCTCGCTGCACGGTGTGCACGCCACGTTCATGCCCAAGCCGCTCGAGGCCGTGCAGGGTTCGGGCATGCACCTGCACTTGTCGCTGTTCAAGGGCGACACGAACGCATTCCACTCCGACGACGACAAGTACAACCTTTCCGACACCGCGCGATCGTTCATGGCCGGACTCCTCCGCCACGCACCCGAGATCACCGCGGTGACGAACCAGACGGTGAACAGTTACAAGCGTCTCGTGCCCGGTTTCGAGGCGCCGGTGCACATCTCGTGGGCACGCAACAACCGCAGCGGTCTCATCCGCGTTCCGATGCCCAAGCGCGGCAGCGAACTTGCGACGCGCATCGAATACCGCTCGCCCGACCCGACGTGCAATCCGTACCTCGCGTTCTCCGTCATCCTCGCGGCCGGATTGCGCGGCATTGCGCAGGGATACACGCTTCCCGACGAGGCCGACTCGAACCTCTTCGAAATGGGCGACGACGTCCTCGCAAAGATGGGCATCGAACAACTGCCGCAGTCGCTCAACGATGCGCTGCGCGTCATGGAGAAATCCGAACTCGTCGCCGAGGCGCTCGGCGAGCACATCTTCGAGTGGTTCCTGCGCAACAAGCGCGCCGAGTGGCGCTCGTACAAGACCCACGTCTCGCAATTCGAACTGGACCGGTACCTGCGCGCACTATGACGACGCTCGGATTCCTCGCCGTCTATCCCGACCATCCGACGGTCGAGCTCGCCCGCACACTCGACCTCTCGGGTTATCCGTGGAAGGGAGTGTCGAGTGCCGACACGCTCACACGCCTCGAGCCCGCCGACGGCTGGGCCGGTGCCGTCATCATGTGCGACGACGATCCCGAGGGCGGCTGGGCGATGTGCCGTGCACTGCGTCGCCGCGACAGACCCGTGCAGCGGGTGCTCGTCGTCGTCACGGGTGCCCAGCTCGCAGACCTCGAGTTGCGCGACGATCTCTTCGACGACTTCTGTCTGTCGCCGTTTCATCCGCGCGAACTCGACGCCCGGTTGCGGCATCTGTTCTTCACCCACCTCACCGTGAAGCCCGAGTCGCTCATCGAGTACGGCGGTCTGCGACTGAACACCGAGACGTATCAGGCGTCGTTCGGCGGCCGTCCGCTCGACCTCACCTACATGGAATACGAACTGTTGAAGTTCCTCGCACAGAATCCCGGCAAGGTATTCACCCGCGAAACGCTGCTGTCACGCGTGTGGGGCTACGAGTACTTCGGAGGAGCGCGAACCGTCGACGTGCACATTCGACGTCTGCGCGCCAAGCTCGGCGAAGAGCACGCTCATCTCATCGAGACGGTGCGCAGCGTCGGCTACCGCTTCGGTCAGTCGAAGTGGAGCGTTTGACGACTGCAGTCGTCATACGCATCGACACATGTGATGACTGCAGTCGTCACACGCATTGACACGTGTGACGGCAGGCGCCGTCACACGAGCGCGACGATGCCGAGCACGATGAACAGCACACCGGCGCCGCGCTGAACGAAGCGCAACGGCACGCGTGACACCAGCCACCGCCCGGCGAGCACCGCAAGACCCGACACGCTGACGAGCGCCGCCGCTGCACCGATTCCGACGGCGAACGGTCGACCCGTCGACGCGGCGAATCCGGCCGTGGCGAGTTGCGTGATGTCGGCGAACTCGGCGACACCGACGGTCGACACCGCCACGGTGAACGTGCGGCGCCACGTCACACGATCCGACTCCGCACCCGTTGCGGACTCCTCGCGATGCGCGTCGCGCGACGACCACAACACCCACAGGCCCGCGGCAATGAAGAGACCGCCGATCGTTGCCTGCACCGGGTCGCGGGGCAGGCGCGAGAGGAATCCACCGAGCACCGACGCGACGATGACGTGACCGACGTACGCAACCGACACCCCCGCCCACACCGCCGATCGCGAGCGGTATCGCGTCGACAACAACAGTGTCGCGAACATCGTCTTGTCGGGAAGTTCGGCGAGGAACACTGCCGCGAACACGACGGCGACCGTCGACAACACGTTCGCGTCAGCTCCGTTCGCCGAGCAACTGCATCCGACGCGACAACCGCTCGTGACGCGAGAGCATGTCATCGAGTCCGGGGTGAGACAGTTCGTGATCGCGTACGACGGGTGTTCCGTGCACGATCGTGTCGCGTGCCGCTGCGGGTCCGCAGCGCAGCCACGCTTCGATCGGATCGGCGATTGCGCCGGCGAACCGCGGCCCCTCGAGCGACCACACGGCGATGTCCCCCACCGCGCCGACGCTGAGTTCGCCGATCTCGCCGATGCGACCGAGGCACCCTGCCCCGCCACGGGTCGCGCATTCGAGTGCGAGTCGCGCCGATGCCGCGCCCGCACCGTCGCGCAATTTCGCGAGCAGCATCGCCTGTCGCGCCTCGAGCCACAACGATGCCGAGTCGGCCGACGACGATCCGTCGACACCGAGTCCGACGTGCACTCCGGCATTGCGCAGGGGAACGATCGGGGCGATGCCCGACGCGAGGATGAGGTTGCTGCTCGGACAGTGCGCCACGCCCACCTCTGCGGCACCGAGGCGTGCGATCTCTGCGTCGTTCGGCATGACGCAGTGCGCCAACCACGTCCGTGACGAGACCCAACCGACGTCCTCGAGATACTCCATCGGGCGGCAACCGAACGTCGCCAGCGAGTACTCGTCGTCCTCCGAGTTCTCCGCGAAGTGCGTGTGCAGTCGCACGTCGAGCTTCTCGGCCAACTGCGCACTCTCGATCATCAGGCGTCGCGTGACGCTGAAGGGCGAACACGGAGCGAGTGCGATGCGCACCATTGCACCGTGCGATCGATCATGGTGGCGTTCGACCGCACGCTGCGAATCCGCGAGGATTTCGTCATCGTCCTGCACGACATCGTCGGGAGGCAAACCGCCGTCCTTCTCCGACAACGACATCGACCCGCGCGTCGGGTGGAAACGCACACCGAGATCGCGTGCCGCGGCGATTTCGGCCGACAGCAGATCCCCTGCTCCGCGCGGATGAAGGTAGAGGTGATCCGTCGACGTCGTACACCCAGACAGAGCGAGTTCTGCCAAACCGATCCACGCCGACACGTGCGCCGATTCCTCGTCGAGTGCGCGCCACAACGGGTACAAGGTGCGCAACCAACCGAACAACGGGGCACTCGTCATCGCGGGCAGTGCACGCGTGAGGTTCTGGTACAGGTGGTGGTGCGTGTTGACGAGTCCGGGCGTGACGAGACAGTTCGTCGCGTCGATTGCGAGGTGCGCCGGCGGCGGGGTCCCCGTACCGATCGCCGAGACGAGACCGTCGGTGACCGCGACCCAGCCGTTGGCGAGTTCGCGACGCTGCGCATCCATCGTCGCCACGAGCCGTGCCGAATGCACGACGAGATCAGGCCGCACGTTCACCTCGCGGCCGTCCGGGAGTTACCGGTTGAGATCGAGAAGTTCGCTCCCGGCGTGGCGTTTCACGGCGTCACGATCGAGGGACGTGCCGAGCAGCGCCGCGAGTACGACGGAACCGAGTCCGACGATGACCGGGAAACCGACGAGGACGAGAACGAGAACGATTGCACCGGCCACGGTCAGCGACCTGCACGACGCGACGATGAGGTGCGCGACTTCTTCGACACAGACTTCTTTGATGCCGCTTTCTTTGCGACGGCCTTCTTCGACACGGCCTTCTTGCGACCGGCATTCGGTGCCGTGCGGGCGGATGTCGACGTTGCGCGCTCGGGCTTGTATGCCCACGCCTCGATTTCGACCGCGCCTCCGGCCGGAAGTGCCGACACCTGAACGGTGCTGCGCGCCGGACGCGACGTACCGAATCCTTCGACGTACGACTCGTTGAACGTCGCGAAGGTGTCGAGATCGGTGAGGAAGCACATCGTCTTCTTCACGTCGGCGATCGTTGCACCCATGCTCGCGAGATGCGCCTTCAGGTTGACGATCGCCTGTGCGGTCTGCGCCTTGACACCGCCGGCCACGATTGCGCCGTCGCGCAGACCGAGCTGACCCGACACGATGATCCAATCCCCGGCACGAACGGCGGGTGTGTACGGTCCGATGGGAGTTGCTCCGGTGGAAGTTGCCATGACCTCAGGCTAGACGCGGTGTCAGCGTTACCCTGCGAGTGATGAACGACGTGACGCGCCGCAACTTCCTGCGCACCGGAGTCCTGTTCACGGTCGGTGCCGGATCCGCCGTCGGGCTCGGTTCGTTGCTCGCGGCGTGCGGCGGATCGTCGAACTCACCGGAAGCGAGCGGCGGCCTTCCCGCCGACGTCCAAATCGTGCAGCGATTCCCCCAGATTCTCGTCCCCGGCGAAGTGCGAATTCCCGTCTCGCTCGCCCTCGACGGCGGGTTGCTCACGACGAGCGGAAACGTCGCCCTGCCGGCGGTGCTCACCGGCCGAATCGAACGACTCGACGGTGCCGATTTCGTCGCGTATCGCGACTCACTCACCGCCGAACGTCACGACGAAAACCTCGCAACGCCGTACTGGCCGTTCCGGGTGACGATCGACGAACCCGGCGTGTACCAGTTGGTCCTCGACGGAGGACCGAGCGAGGGTGCAGGAGTGCAGGTGTCACCGCGCGACTCGATCGCCGTTCCGAAGGTCGGCGACACGATCCCCGCGCTCGACACGCCGACCGTCGCCGACACCCGCGGAGTCGATCCGTTGTGCACGCGAACCCCCGAGCCGTGCGCACTTCACGACACGTCGCTGCGCGATGCTCTCGCCCTCGGCCGACCGATCGTCTACCTCGTCGGCACACCGGCGCATTGTTCGACGGGCACGTGCGCACCGGCGCTCGATTCGTTGCTCGCCATGCACGCCGAGTTCGGCGACGTCGCGACGTTCATTCACGCCGAGGTGTACGCGGACCGGGCGGCGACGACGCCGGCTCCGGCAATCACGGGTTTCGCGATGACGTACGAACCGGCACTGTTCGTGACCGACGCGAGCGGAAAGATCGTCGACCGACTCGATGCGGTCTTCGATGCTCGGGAGTTGCGCGCGAGCCTTGCCCGCGCGGGGATCAGCTGAAGCTCTGACCGCAACCGCAGGTGCGGGACGCGTTCGGGTTCGTGATCTTGAAACCCGACTCGGTCAGACCGTCGGTGTAGTCGAGGCTCGCACCGGCGAGCAGTTGTGCCGACGCGGAGTCGACGACGACTTTCACGTCACCGAACGATTCGACTTTGTCCTCGGGGGTGAAATCACCGTCGAAGTACATTTCGTACGAGTACCCCGAGCATCCTCCGGGACGCACCGCGACGCGCAACGCGAGATCGGCGGCGTTTTCCGTTTCGAGCAACTGCTTCACTTTGGTCACGGCGGTTGGCGTCAGAGTGATCATCGTCCGGTCTCCTTTGCTCGGTGATTGCGGCGGTCTTTCGACCCGTGGCCTCAGGATACAGCGCCGGTCACACGAGGGATCAAGCGCTGCGTGGGGAAGGTGCCCTCGTGCACGGATAGGTTCGGGGCGTGACCGGTCGTACGGTTCCCCCGCCCTCAGCCGACGAGATTCGCAACATGTTGCGGGCCGTCATCGACCCCGAGCTCGGTGAAAACATCGTCGACCTCGGTATGGCGGGTGACGTCACCGTCTCCGCGACCGGACTCGTCACCATCGGGGTGAAGCTCACGATCAAGGGTTGCCCGCTGCGCGCACAGATCAAGAAGGACGTCGAGTCTCGCCTGCTCACCCACCCAGGGGTGACGAAGGTGTCGATCGACTGGGGCGAGATGACGAGCGAGGAGCGCTCGGCCGTGATGACCCGCGCCCGATGGAACGCCCGCGAGCAGGCCGGCGACACGGCGGTGCCGACGTCGGCACGCGTGCTCGCCGTGGCGAGCGGAAAGGGTGGCGTCGGCAAGAGTTCGGTGACCGCGAACCTCGCCGTTGCCCTTGCGGCCGAAGGATTCACCGTGGGCGTGCTCGACGCCGACATCTGGGGGTTCTCCATCCCGCGCATGCTCGGCATCTCCGATCGACTCGAGGCACGGCGCATCGAGGGCATCGACAAGCCGCGCATCATTCCCAACGAACGTGCGGTCGGCAACGGACTTCTCAAGGTCGTGAGCACGGGCATGCTCGTCGAGGACGAGGAGACCGCACTCATGTGGCGCGGACTCATGCTCACCAAGGCCGTCGAACAGTTCCTCAACGACGTGCACTGGGGCGAACTCGACTATCTCCTCATTGACATGCCGCCCGGAACCGGCGACGTACAGATGGGTCTCGCACGGATGTTGCCGCGCACCGATCTGCTCATCGTCACGACACCCGCCGTGTCGGCGCAAAAAGTGGCGATCCGGGCCGCCGACATGGCGCGACGCAGTTTCCTGCGCGTCGCCGGAGTCATCGAGAACATGAGCTACTTCGTGT
>JBIIUH010000029.1:0-15506 GCA_044340075.1 Ilumatobacteraceae bacterium
CTTGCCGATGCGCGCGAAGATCGCGATCATCACGCGTGTCAGCGCGATCGAGCACACGATGGACACGGCACCGGCGATGAGGATCGCGATCATGCCGCCATCCCGGCCAGTTCGCGCACGACGTCGACGTCGCGGAACGGTATCTCCCTGTCGGCGATCGTCTGCGTCGTCTCGTGACCCTTGCCGGCGACGACGACGACGTCACCGCTGCGGGCCTCGGCGAGCGCGCGGGCAATTCCGGCACGGCGATCTTCTTCGACGGCGACGAGGACGTCGCGTCGCCGGGCGGGCACGCCGCGCTCGATGTCGGCGATGATCGCCGCGGGATTCTCGTTGCGCGGGTTGTCCGAGGTGAGCACCACCGCATCGGCATCGCGCGTGGCGACCGCGCCCATGTCGGGACGCTTGCTCGCGTCGCGACCACCGCCGCAACCGAAGACGACGATGACCCGCCCGCTGCGTGCGACGCGACGTGCCGACTCGAGCACACGGGCGAGCGCTTCGGGCGTATGCGCGTAGTCGACGATGACGGCGAAGTCGCGCCCGACGTCGACGTATTCGAACCGGCCGGGAACCGGCGTGACGGCAGCGAGCCCGCGCACGATGTCGTCGACTGGCGTGCCGAGGGCGAGGGCCGTCGTCGCGGCGGCGAGTGAGTTCATGACGTTGAAGTGGCCGCCGAGACCGACGTTCACCCGTACCGACTGCCACGTGTAACGGTGATCGGCAACGCCCGCCTCCACGTCGCGCGCGTCCTCGAGCCCGAACGACACGATCGGCAGCGCCGCCCCGTCGATGAGCAGACGACCGTGCACGTCGTCGCGGTTGACGACACCGATGTCGGCGAGGCGCGGATCGAACAGCGACGCCTTTGCGGCGAAGTAGCGCTCGAGCGTGCCGTGGAAGTCGAGATGATCATGGCCGAGGTTCGTGAAGACCGCGGCGGCGAAGCGCATGCCCGCGACACGGTGCTGTGCGAGCGCGTGCGACGACACCTCCATGACGACCGCCTCGGCGCCGTCGGCGCGGTGTGCGGCGAGCAGTCGCTGCAGCTCGGGGGCATCGGGGGTCGTGCGCACTCCGGTGAGCGTGCCGATGACGCGCGTGTCGAGACCGGCTGCGCGAAGGACGTCGGCGAGAACGTGGGCTGTCGTCGTCTTCCCGTTCGTCCCCGTCACGCCGACGACGCGCATGTGGCGGCTCGGCTCGTCGTGGAACGCCGCGGCGAAGGGACCGGTCGCGCGGCGCGAATCGTCGACGACGATCTGCGGGATCGCCGCGGGAAGATCCGTCAGCTCGCGCTCGACGAGAACGGCGGCGGCTCCCGCGCGTACGGCGGCAGCGGCGTGATCGTGCCCGTCGTGGGTGTCACCGACGACGCAGCAGTAGAGGGTTCCCGTCGTCGCACGCCGCGAATCGGAATCGACGTCGGTAATCGTCACGCCGGCGAGGTCGGACGTCGTCGCCTCGCGACCGTCGACGATGATTCGCCGGATCGCGCGCCGTGCGTCGGTGGACGATTCGCGGCGTACATCCTCGATGAGCGCGGCCAGCGTCTTCGACCGCGCCGCCGAACCCGACATGTCAGTGCGCCGGTCCGAGTTCGGCGGGACGCGAGCCGACGCAACCGGTGTCACCGGGGGTCGGACGGATGTTCAGTTCGGTGATGAGCACCTGACCGATGCGCGAGAACACCGGTGCCGCTGCGGTGCCGCCGAAGCGGTCGCGCGACGAGGCATCGGGTTGGTCGACGGAGACGAGCACGGTGAACTGCGGATCGCTCGCCGGGAGGAATCCGACGAAGGAGGCGAAGTACGAGCGCGATCCGTCCTCGTTGAGGTACGTGCCCGTGCCCTCTGTGAGGTACGCGGTGCCGGTCTTGCCCGCCACCGACATGCCGGGAATCTTCGCCAGGCCGGCGGTTCCGTAACACACGACGTCGGTGAGCAACGTGCGCATCGTCGACGCGGTCGCGCTCGAGATGACGCGTCGCGTCTCGGATTCCGGCAGGTCGTTGCGCACGCCGTTCGCGGCGATGGTTCCGGCGACGATCTTCGGTGCGACGTACACACCGTCGTTGGCGACGACGTTCACGGCGGCGACGAGCTGCACCGCGGTGCTCGCGTAGCCGTAACCGTACGCCGACGTGAATGCTTCGGTGCCCTGCAGGTCCTCGGCGCGGCGCAGGATGCCGCGACTCTCACCGGGGAAGTCGAGCGCCGACTTCGTACCGAATCCGAACTGGCGCAACCACTCGCGGCGCACCGACGGCGCGAGCGTCTCGGCGATCTTGATCGTGCCGAGGTTCGAGGAGTCGACGAGGATCTTGCGCACGGTCATCTCTTCGGTTCCGTGCGGGTATGCGTCCTTGATCACTTGTTCCCACTGCGTGTTCTTGTTGAACACCTGCACGCCGGGAACGGTGAAGGTCGTCTGCGGAGTCACGGCGCCTTCCTCGAGTGCCGCGGCGACGCTGAACACCTTCGCCACCGAACCGGGCTCGTTCGCCTCGACGACGGCGAGGTTTCCGGCGTTGCTCGAGTACGTGCCGTCCTCGTTGCGCCGCACGCTCGACATGGCGTAGATCTCGCCGGTGCGCGAATGCATGACGATGGCGGTGCCGCTGCGCGCCATGAGACGCTCGACTTGTTGCGTGAGGATCCCGTCGACCTGGTACTGAACGGTGCGATCGATCGTCGTGAGCAGATTGTGACCGCGCGTCGCCGGCTCGAAGCTCGACTCACCCGAGGCGATCGACTGGCCGCGACTGTTCACTTCGCGCACGACGCGACCGTCGACACCGGTGAGCAGGTCGTTGAACTGCAGCTCGAGCCCGCCGATGCCGACCCCGTCCGGGTCGGTGCGACCGATGAGCGGACGCAGGCCGTCGGTCGTCAGCGCGCGACCCTCCTCGCGGTACGAACCGATGCCCTGCAGCTTCAGTGCGAGCACCGCCTCGGCCGTCTGACTCTCCACTTCGCGCGCGACGTAGATGAAGCTGCGTGCCGAGTTCTGCATTCCGGTGGCGAGCTCGAGCTCGCGCTCGGGGCTCAACTGCAGCAACTGGGCGATGGCGCGGGCGGTTCCGGCCGGATCGACGACCTTGCGTGGGTCGGCGTAGATCGTGCGCGTCGGCACCGGGATCGCGAGCTCGCGGCCCGTGCGGTCGAGAATCGAACCGCGTTCGGCGGGAATGCGTGCCGTGCGCATGCGCTGCGCGACGCTCGCTTCCCGCAGGTCGCCCGAGCCGACCGCCTGCAGGGTGACGACACGGACGAGCATGACGATGAGCAGCACCGACACGATGATGAACATCGTGAAGATCCGCGGACGCAGCTCGCCGCCCCGCAGGTTCTGCGTCATCTGCGCGTAACCGCGACTGAACGTGCGACGCCCCGCATCGCCGAGCATTCCGGCCCAGTCGGGACGACGGATGGCACCGCTGACGTCGAGCGTCGCGCGCCCGCGCGAAGATGCGGTCGTGCGGCTCACGGTGCCTGCACTTCCTCGACCGGCATGACGAACGGCGCGTTCGGATCGGCGATGCCGTTGACGACGTCGACGGCGGAGCGACTGCCCGGCAGCGGATCGGCGAGCTGCGGATCCATCTTCCCCGTCGACGCGACGACCGCGGCGACGACGTCGGCGGGGATCTCGACGAACTTCGTGCTCAGACCCTGGTACATGCCGAGCGACATCGCTTCGTAGCGGAGTCGGTTCGGGGCGAGCAACTCGGCGCGCTCCTGGCGCAGATCTTCGTAGTTGTACTCGGCGAGCTCGAGGTTGCGCGACACCGAGTCGAGACGCAGCTGCTGCTCGGCGATCATCGCCTGGAAGATGATCACCATGATGACGCCGACGACCATGAAGAGGAAGAAGAGCGACACGCGCGGCGCGATCCGCACGCCCGCGACGCTGCGCGAGCCGATCTCCTGCGGAGTCGGCACGAGGCGCAGATACCCCGTCGAGTTCGTCGCCTCACTCGACCGCGTCGATCGACCGGAGCGCGACGAATCGTTCGACCGCGGCGCATGTGCATTGCGGCCCGCTACACGCGCGGCTCCCCTACGACCCGCACCCGCCCGGCTCGTGCGCGCAACGGTCGTCGCGTCGCCGGCGGCGAGTCGGTAGGCGCGGGCGCGGGCGGCTGCTGCGCTCATTGCGCAACCCGTTCCATGACGCGCAGGCGTGCCGATGCGGCGCGCGGGTTGCGCGCGATCTCGGCGTCGCTCGGCGTCGGCGACACTTTCACCTTGCGCCACACGCGAGGGGCGGTGCGCGAGGGGTGGGCGTACGGCGTGGCGACGTTCGGAGCCGACGTGTCGAACTCGGCGCGGAGCATCTCCGACTTCACGATGCGGTCTTCGCCGCTGTGGTACGAGAGCACCGCGATGCGCCCGCCGACGCACGTGCGACGCATGGCGGCGGAAATGGCCGTCGGCAGGACGTCGAGCTCGGCGTTCACCTCGATGCGCACGGCTTGGAACGTGCGCTTTGCGGGATGACCACCTGTTCGCCGCGTCGCGGCCGGAATCGCCGCGGTGACGACTTCGGCGAGGTGCGCCGTACCGCGGATCGGACGTGCCGCGACGATCGCGCGGGCGATTCGGGGGGCGAATCGCTCGTCGGCATGTCGTCGCAGCACGTCAATGAGGGCGTGTTCGTCGTAGCGGTTGACGACGTCGTGGGCCGTCAGCGTCGCCGTCGTGTCCATTCGCATGTCGAGCGGACCGTCGTTGCGGTACGAGAAACCGCGTTCGGCGATGTCGAGTTGCGGCGACGACACACCGAGGTCGAACAGCGAGCCGGACAACTCGGTGACACCGGCGTCGTTCATGACCGACTCGAGGTGGTCGAATCGGGCGTGGTGCACCGAGAATCGCGCGGCATCGGCCGGCGCGAGAGTGTCGCGAAGAGCAAGTGCGTTGGCCACGGCGGTCGGATCCCGATCGACTCCCATCACTCGCAACCGCTCGTGTCGCCGGAGTATCGCCACCGCGTGTCCCGCACCACCGAGGGTGGCGTCGAGGATCGTTCCCTGCGGAACCGTGGCGAATATTTCGACGATTTCATCGAGCATCACGGGTTCGTGTGCCCCGCTCATCAGCAGTCCCCCGATCGACTGGTGTCTCCGGGATTTCTCCCCGGATGACGAAGACGGAAGCGGGCGGAGTTGGGGCTGTCCATCTGTGTCAACCGGGGGACTGCTGATGAGCGAAACATCAACGACGACCGTGCAGGCTGCGTCGAAGCGTTCCTCGGTACTCCTTTCCTTGGTTGTCGGTAATCGTGTCGTCCGCGCCGGCACGGCGCAATGTGCGAATGGTGCTCATTGGCCACCGCCGATGCGCTGCGTGCCGAGTTCGCTCACGCGGGCGTGACGCGACGGATCCCAGATCTCGACGCGGTCGAACGAACCGCTGATGACGACGCGCGAGTCGACGGTGAGGCCTGCGTATTCGCGCAGCTTCTCGTCGACGTTGATCCGACCCTGTGCGTCGACGACGACCTCGACGGCGCTCGCTGCGAGAGCGCGCTGCTCGGTGCGGTCCATTTCACCGCGACGCACTTTGTCGAGCGCCTCACGGGCGACGAGTTCGAATGCCTCCGCCGTGAGAACGTCGATGCACTTGTCCTGGCCGAGTGCGAGGTAACAGCGCGGTTCGAGGCGCGGGCGGAAAGCCGCCGGGAGCGCAACGCGCCCCTTGGGATCGAGCTGACGCTCGTGCACCCCGACAAACACCGACTCTGCCCTCCTCCGCTCCAGGCCCCGAAGAACCCGTGGTGTGGATCACCACTGCGCAGAGATTATCCCCACTACCCCCCACTGTCAACCATTTCTCCCCACTTTTCTCCACATCTTTCCCCACGGCTCCCCCGGCTCCCCCGCCGGCCCCGCCAGGCACCGATCGACGACTCCCCGCAGCTCCTGCCACACCCGGTCGGGGTTGATGTCACCGAGTCCGGCGACATCCTGTGTGGCGGGCCAGGCCGGCGCGCCACGCAACACCCCGAGATGGTGCGCCGGATCGAAGTGCCGGTACACGACGCATTGAAATCGGGCGGCAAGTCGGGTGCGGCGCTGTGAGACACCGACGAGCTTGCGACCATCGCGGGTCACTTCCCCGGCGCCGAGGTCGAAGAAACACAGCGCACGCTCGTGCGGCGGCAACTGCGGTCCGTCGCGATGCACGTCGAGATCGCCGGGAACTCCCGCCGCACGCAAGGCGACGCACCAGGCCTCGCCGACCCACCATGCCGCACGTGCGACGTCGTCGTCCCACAGCGGATGATCACGCGGAACGACGATGTCGACCCACAGGTGATCGTCGACACCGAGCACGACGACACCGCCCCCGCTGCGTCGGCGCACGAGGTCGGCGCCCCGCGAGCGCACCGCGTCGGCGTCGACGACGTCCTCGGGTTGCGTACTGCCGAGCACGACGGCGGCGCGGGTGACGTCGAGGCGGTGCAGTGCCGCGACTGCCGGCAGATCGACACCGTGCAACGTCGCTGCATCGGCACGCATGGGGCGACAGCCTGCTACGACGCGGCAGCGAGCGAGAGGTACTGCTTCCAGGCCTCGGGCACGCGACCGACGGACATCGCGATCCACGCCAGGTCGCGCGGCGAGCGCGGTGTCGTTGCCAACCGCATGCCCGCTTCCTCGGGGGTGCGGTCGCGCTTGCGCAGATTGCACGAACGACACGCCGCAGTGACGTTTTCCCAGACGTGCGCACCGCCCCGCGAGCGGGGCATGACGTGATCGATCGAGTCCGCGGTGCGCCCGCAGTACTGGCAGGTGTAACCGTCGCGGGCAAAGACGGCCCGTCGCGACAGTGCGGTGCGACGGCGGTACGGGGCGCGCACGACGTATCGCAGGCGGATGACGACGGGTCCCGGAACGGCCATCGATGCTGCGCGAACCTCGGTGCCGTCGTCCTCGACGATGTCGGCCTTGTCGGCGAGCACGAGACACACGGCGCGACGCGCCGACACCACGCTCAGCGGCTCGAACGTCGCATTGAGTACGAGCGCGCTGCGCATGTCAGTGGCCGCGACGCAGCATTGCGTTCCATTCCCGACACCAACCGAGGTACGCAACGACGTCGTCGGCGCGGCGCTTGCCCGTCACCCGGGACGCGTCGTTGCCGTACTGGGTGTGCATCCGGAAGTCGACGTACGACTGACCGCCCGTCGAGCGGCGGCGCGGCACCAGGCGCCACGCTTGCCGTAGGGCGGTGGCCCACAGGTCGGGGCGGCGCATCACGGCCCCGATCGTGTTCAGAGACACGACACGACCGGTGGATCTGTTCATGAGCGGCTAGTTGACGTCGCGACCGAACTTCTCGCGCATTTTGCGCGCCTGGTCGCGCGTCTCGCGCAACGTGCCCATGATGTCGCGCATTCCCACCTTGCCCATGCGGCGCAACTCGCGCTCGATGACGAGCACGCAGGCGAGCATCGCGAGGAATCCGGCGAACGACGCAGCGAAGTGCACCTGAAGCGCGGCGACCATGCCGACGAGGGAGACGACGGCACCGAGTGCCGCCCAGCGAACGCGGCGCACCGACGGGCGGTACAAGCCCGACGACGACACGGCCTGGGCGAAGCGCTGGTCTGCTTCGAGCTGCTGCTCGATCTGACGCAGGATCTGCTGTTCGTTGTCCGACAGTGGCACGGCGCTCCTTTCCAATCTTCGTAGGTCTTGCTGAAGCGTCAGTCTCGCAGGTTCTCCGCTCCGACACCAACCGAACCGGCGGTTTTCGCGGCACGGATCCGTGGCCGGCACGGGCCCCGTGACGTGCCGCATACGGGTACTAATGTCAGCTGATCGCATCGGGCCCGAAGCGGTCCCGGATGTGATCGACGGCACCGGCTGCCTGACGCCATTGCTCCGTGCGTTGCGTCGCATCGTCGACGAACAGTTGCGCGGCCGTCTCGGGAACGACGAGGTTGCGCGCCGAGACGCCGGCGAGTCGAATGCCGCGCTCGAGTCGCACGCCGGGATGCGTCTCGCCGAACAGTTCGACGAGCAGTTGATCGACGACGAGCATGAACTCCTGCACGGTCGTCATCGCCGTCGGCACCGTACGCGCGCGGGACACCGTGTCGAAGTCGGAGTAACGGATCTTCAGGGTGAGCGTGCGCGCACCGACGTCGGTCGCCCGGCAGCGGCGGGCGACGTCGTCGGCCATGTCGCGCAGTCGGTTGCGCAGGTCGCCGCGATCGTGCACGTCCGATGCGAACGTCTCCTCCGATCCGATCGACTTCGCCTCGCGGTCGGCGACGACGGGGCGATCGTCGATTCCGTGACTGAGCTCGTGCACCGCCCGTCCGAGAGAGGCGCCGAGCGCGTGCTCGACGATGCGCACGTCGAGTGCGGCAAGATCACCGATCGTGGCGACCCCGAGTTCGCGCAGGCGTTCGGCTGTCGATGGTCCGACACCCCACAACGCACCGACATCGAGCGGGGCGAGGAACTCGCGTTCTCCCCCGTCGGGCACCTCGACGATTCCCGGACCCGGATCGATGGCGGTCCGCGATGCCCGCGGTTTGGCGACCTCGCTCGCCATCTTCGCGACGAACTTGTTCGCCGCGATGCCGACGCTGCAACCGAGTTCGATCTCGTCGTGGATGCGCCGACGGATGTCGCCGGCGATCGCGCGCGGCGACCCGAGCAGACGTTGCGCACCGGTGACGTCGAGGAACGCCTCGTCGACCGACACTCCCTCGACGAGCGGGGTGAAGTCGGCGAAGACGGCGAAGACCTTCTCGCTCACCTCGGCGTAGAACGAGTGGTCGGCATCAAGGAACACGGTGTCGGGACACAGGCGTTCGGCCCGCACGGACGGCATCGCCGATGTGATCCCGAAGCGGCGCGCCTCGTAGGAGGCTGCGGCGACGACACCACGACGCGACGCGCTACCGACGACGACGGGTCGACCGCGCAACTCGGGTCGTCGCGTGAGTTCGCACGCGACGAAGAACGCGTTCATGTCGACGTGCAGAATCCGCCGCGGAACCGTGGTCGGACCGTTACGTTGCGACACTTACACCGCCGCAACGTTCGCGCGCATGCAGATCACCGTGCCGATCACCGTGCCGATCACCGTGTCGATCGTCGCACCGCTCGCCATCGACCCGACTGTAGTAATACGGTGTCGTGACGATGTCCAACACCGGGCCCGACAACGAATCACACGCGGAGCCGAAGACACTCTCCGCGCTGCCGTCACCGATGGCACGCATCGTCGCGTTTCTCTCGATCATCGCCGGTGGATTTGCCGGGGCGGTCATCGGCCACGCGCTCGTCGACGTGCAATGTGCGGGTGACTGCACGACGGGCCGTGGTCTCGGCATTCTCATCGGTGCACTGAGCACGGCGGGCGGCATGAGCGTCGTCGCCGTTCTCGGTCTGCGTGCAATCGGCGAGTGGCGCCAACTCGGCGATCGCGCGGACGCGTCGTCCCCGCAGCGTCGCTCGTGACGACCCGCCCCGTGCACCACACCGGCCACGAACTCGCGGCGATCGCCCGTGAGATCACCCGTCGTGCCGGCGAGATTGCGCTCGCCGGTCGGCGATCGGGGGCGCTGCGCGACGTCACGACGAAGACGACCGGCACCGACATGGTCACCGAATTCGATCGCCGCGGCGAGGAACTCATCGTCGGCGAACTGCAGCGGCGCCGACCGCACGACGCCATCGTCGGTGAGGAAGGCGCCAACCACACGGGTACGTCGGGAATCACGTGGTTCATCGATCCGATCGATGGCACGACCTCGTTCCTCTACGACCTGCCGACGTGGTGCGTGTCGGTCGGTGCGCGCGACGAGCACGGTCCGCTCGCCGGCGCGGTGTACGTGCCGGCACTCGACGAAATGTTCTGGGCGGTGCGCGGCGAGGGTGCGTATCTCGGTGACGCCCGCATCCGCTGCAACACCGACGTCGACATCTCGCGGGCGCTGTGCGCGACGGGGTTCAGTTACGGCGCGGCACACCGCACGGTGCAGATGCGCCGCGTCGCGGAGTTCATCGACAAGATTCGCGACATTCGCCGCAGCGGTGCCGCCGCCATCGACCTGTGCTTCGTCGCCTGCGGACGCGTCGATGCGTACTTCGAGGAGAACCTGCACCCGTGGGATCTCGCCGCCGGCGAACTCATCGCCCGCGAAGCGGGAGCGCTGAGCGGCGACTATGCGGGAGGTCCGGTCCGCCCCGCCGAGGTGCTCGTTGCCGTTCCCTCGGTGTTTGCGCCACTCTCGGAGTTGCTCGTCGCCGCCGCGGCGCGCCACCCGCACGAGTAACACCCGCGCGGCATCTCCGCACGGGTGACGGCCCGTCGGGCATCGCCGAATCGCGCCGCCGACGCACGATAATTTCGAAGCGATGAGCACGCGGATTCTCACCGTCGAGGACGACGAACGAATCCGCACCTCGGTGCGACTCGCCCTCGAGGACGAGGGCTGGATCGTCGACGAAGCCGACAGCGGCGAGCGGGCGGTCGAACTGTTCCAGGCCGCGCCCGCCGACGTCGTGCTCATCGACATCATGCTCCCCGGCATCGACGGCTTCGAGCTGTGTCGCACCCTGCGCCGCACCAGCGACGTTCCGATCGTCATGGTGACGGCACGCAACGACACGCACGACGTCGTCGCCGGACTCGAAGCCGGAGCCGACGACTACCTGACGAAGCCGTTCGCCCCGAAGGAACTCTCCGCGCGCATCCGTGCGCTGCTGCGCCGCATGCGACCGGCGATGCCGCAGCACGCGCGACTCACCTTCGGTGATCTCGAGATCATCCCCGACGAGGGCAAGGTGACGATCGCCGGCAACGAAGTCGCCCTGACGAAGACCGAGTTCCGCCTGCTGTGCGTGCTCGCCGGAAACCCCGGCGGCGTCTTCAGCCGCGAGGACCTGCTCGACAAGGTGTGGGGATACGACTACTTCGGTGACGGTCGCCTCGTCGACGTTCACGTGCGCCGTCTGCGCACGAAGGTCGAGACCGACCCCGCCGAACCGCGCCACGTCGTCACCGTGCGCGGACTCGGCTACCGACTCGAATCGTGACGAGCCCGCTGCGTCCGCCCACCCGGCGGCGCCGTTTCGCGCGGCTCCTGTGGCGCGTCATCCGGCGCTGGACTCCGCACCGCGTCGGCGTGCGCACGCGCATCGCACTCACGTTCGGTGTCGGCGCATTCGTGCTCTCGGGCGTGCTCGCCACTACGACGTACACGTTGACGAGCTCGAGCCTCATCGCGCGCATCGGCACCGACGGCATCGGCCGTCGCGCGGTGTCGGAGACGCTCGACAGCCTGCGCATCTCACTCGCACTCGCCGCCACCTTCACCGTCGTCATCGGAGTCGCACTCGGTGCGATGTCGTCGCGTCGCGTCGTGCGACCGTTGGCCAACGCCGCAGCCGCGGCGCGCGCCATCGCCGACGGTCGTCTCGACACCCGACTCGAACCGACCGACGACCCCGATCTCAACGCGCTGAGCGACGCATTCAATGACATGGTCGCCACGTTGCAGCGTCGCGTCGAGCGCGACGCGCAATTTGCGTCCGACGTGAGCCACGAACTGCGTTCACCTTTGATGACGCTCGCCGCCTCGGTCGAGGTGATGTCGACGCGTCGCGACGAACTCTCCGAGCGCGGGCGCGCGGCCCTCGACCTACTCGTCGCCGACGTGGCGCGGTTCCGCGGGCTCGTCGAGGACCTTCTCGAGATCTCGCGCTACGACGCGGGCGCGGTGCGACTCACCCGCGAGCGACTGCGCCTCGCCGAGTTCGTGCGTCAGGCGGTGCTTGCGAGCACGCTTCCCGCAACCGAGGTGCGCATCGACGAACGCTGCAGCGAGCGGATCATCGTCGGCGACCGGCGGCGTCTCGCCCGTGTCATGGCGAACCTGCTCGACAACGCACGTCAGCACAGTTCGGGCACGGCAACCGTGCACGTCGTTCCCGCGGACGACTCACCGCTCGCCCACGCATGGGTGATCGTCGAGGACGACGGGGAAGGAATCGTCGACGGCGAGGAAAAGGCCATTTTCGAGCGCTTCACGCGCGGCGCACAGGCGGGCAAGCGTGGCGCTTCCGAGGGTGCGGGTCTGGGTCTCGCGCTCGTGCGCGAACACGTCGCCCTGCACGGCGGACGGGTGTGGGCCGAGCGTCGTCGTGACGGTCTGCTCGGTGCACGCTTCATCGTCGAACTTCCGTGCGAACTCGAACCAACGATTAGTACGGAACTTCCGGTCACGGGTGCGTGACCTGAAGTTCCCCATCGACACCGCTTCCGGTCACGGGTGCGTGACCGGAAGATCACTACTGACACTGCTGCCGGTCACGTCATCGTCGTAAGGTCGTCGTGATGATCGTCCTTGCGATCGATGCCGGAACGACGGGGGTGCGCACTCGTGCGCTCGATATCCACGGAGCCACGCGTGCCGTCGCCTACCGCGAGTTTCCGCAGCACTTCCCCCGACCGGGATGGGTCGAGCACGATGCGCTCGACATCTGGGATGCGGCGCGCGACACCCTCAACGAGGTGGCCGCGCAACTGCACGGCGAGACGATCGCCGGCATCGGCATCACCAACCAGCGCGAAACCGTCGTCGCATTCGATCGCCGCACCGGACAACCGCTGCACCGCGCGATCGTGTGGCAGGACCGTCGCACCGCCGCGCGATGCGACACCCTCGCCGACCGCCTGCCGATGGTGCGGGCGCGCACCGGACTCGTCCTCGATCCGTATTTCTCCGCGACGAAGATCGAGTGGCTGCTCGAGCACGGCGATCTTCCCGACGGCGACGACACCGTGTTCGGCACGATCGACACGTTCCTCATCCACCGCCTCACCGCCGGAGCCGCATTCGTCACCGACGTGAGCAACGCGTCTCGCACGATGCTCTACGACATCGTCGCGCAACGCTGGGATCCCGACCTGTGCGCGCTGTTCGGCGTGCAACTGCGACGGCTGCCCGACGTCGTCGCATCGAGTCGTCGCTGCGGCGTGACGGACACGTCAGCGGGTGTCCCCGGCGGGATCCCCATTTCCGGCATCGCCGGCGATCAGCAGGCGGCGCTGTTCGGACAGCGCTGCGTGTCCCCGGGCACCGCGAAGAACACCTACGGCACCGGCAGCTTTCTCCTTCTCAATGCGGGCACGACCGCACCACCTCCGCACGACGGGCTGCTCACCACGATCGCGTGGCAACTTGGCGATGATCCCGTCGTGTACGCACTCGAAGGCGCCATCTTTTCGACCGGCTCGACGGTGCAGTGGTTGCGCGACGAACTCGGCATCATCTCCGCATCGAGCGATCTCGCGCCGCTCGCCGCGACGGTTCCCGATGCCGGCGGCGTGATCGTCGTGCCCGCCTTCGCCGGCCTCGGCAGTCCGTGGTGGGATGCCGACGCGCGCGGCACGATCCTCGGCCTGAGCGCCGGCGTGTCGCGGGCGCACATCGCGCGTGCGGTCATCGACTCGATGGTCATGCAGACGCGCGACGTCGTCGCGGCGATGAACACGGCATCGGGTATGGCGTTGCACGAACTGCGCGTCGACGGCGGAGCCGCGGCGATGGACCTCATGCTGCAACTGCAGGCCGATGCACTCGGTGTCGACGTCGTGCGCCCGTCGGTCATCGAATCGACCGCAACCGGCGCGGCGATGCTCGCCGGACTCGCCGAGGGCGTGTGGTCGCTCGACGACCTGTCCGCGACGGCCAACGCACACGACCGCGATGACGAACGGCGGTTCCGTCCGCGCCGCGACAATCCCGGCGGTCTGCCGTCGACCGACACGTGGTTGCGCGCCGTCGAACGCTCGCGGGCGTGGGTGCGCAGGGACTAGACGTCGATCACGCCGACGACGCCGGCGTGTCGAGGGCGTTCAGGCGAGCTTCGTCAGGCCGTGGGCGAGGTTGCGCACCGCCTGGTGGATGCGCTGTTCGTTCTCGATGAGCGCGAACCGCACGAAACCCTCGCCGCCCGGGCCGAATCCGGATCCGGGAGACAGCGCGACGTGACATTCGTTGACGAGGTGCGAGCAGAACTCGACCGAGTTCATCTCGCGGTACGGCTCGGGAATCGGCGCCCACACGAACATCGACCCGCGCGGTGACGGAATCGACCAACCGATGCGCTCGAGCCCCTCGATGAGCGCGTTGCGCCGCGACTGATAGGTCTCGCACACCTCGCGCGGATAGTCCTGCGCCTCGTTCAGCGTGACGGTCGCGGCGATCTGGATCGGCTGGAACGTGCCGTAGTCGAGATAGCTCTTCAACTTCACGAGCGCCTGTACGACTTCGGTGTTGCCGAGGAGGAACGCCATGCGCCATCCGGCCATCGAGAAACCCTTCGTCATCGAGTACAACTCGACGGCGCAGTCCATCGCGCCTTCGGCCTGCAGGATCGACGGCGGCTTGTAGCCGTCGAAGCCGACGTCGGCATAGGCGAAGTCGTGAATGGCGATCATGTTGCGCTCGCGACAGAAGTCGACCACTCGTTGCATGAACGGAAGATCGACGGTGGCGCCGGTGGGGTTGTGCGGGAACGACACGACGAGGATGCGCGGCTTGGGCCAGCCCACTTCGTACGCCTTGTGCAACGAGTCGAAGAACTCGTCGGCGTACTCCTGGTCGACGTCGTCGGGCGACGTGAGGCGACGCTGGCTGCGCATGGGGATCTGACGCAGGTCGGCACCGGCGAACACGGGACCGAAGATGTGGATCGGGTAACTGGGGCTCGGCACGATCGCCGCATCACCGCGGTCGAGCAACACCCACATGAGGTGACTGAAGCCTTCCTTCGCGCCGATCGTGTTCGTGATCTGCAACTCGTGGTCGAGCTTCACGCCGAAGTTGCGCTCGTACATGCCGGCGACGGCTTCGCGCAGCTTCGGAAGGCCGCGCGACAACGAGTAACGGTGGTTGCGCGGGTTGTGCGCCGCTTCGGCGAGCTTTTCGACGGCAACCTGCGGCGAGGGAATGTCGGGATTCCCGAATCCGAGGTCGACGACGTCGACGCCGTCGCGTCGCGACGCGATCTTCAGGTTGTTGATGATCGTGAAGACGTAGGGCGGAAGGTTGCTGATGCGGCGAAATTCCACGCCGTCAAACTATCCCTGCGAGCAGTGCCGCACCGAGCGCGCCGGCTCGCGCACCGAGGGATGCAGCGACGACGTCGGGCAGTTCACGCGTCGGCCATCCGTAGCAGTACCGCGGCAGCGCGCGTCGAATCGGATCGAGGATGACGTCGGCAGCCTCGCTGACACCTCCGCCGATGACGATGCGCCGGGGATCGGTGACGTTGACGAGCATCGCCAGCCCGCGCGCGACCGCATCGGCCCAGTCGACGAGTGCCTCGCGCGCCGCCGCATCGCCGGCTCGCACGCGCGCCACGACGTCTTCACCGCCGGCACTGCCCGCGCGGCGGGCCAGAGCCGCACCCGACGCAAAGACCTCCCAGCACCCGCGCTGTCCGCACGGACACGCGGCGGCTC
>JBIIUH010000072.1:0-7537 GCA_044340075.1 Ilumatobacteraceae bacterium
GTCCGATCTCGCCGGCGTGTCCGTGTGCACCGCGGCGCACCTCGCCACCGGCGATGAGTCCGCCGCCGATTCCCGTGCCGAGCGTGACGAGCCACATGTCGTCGCACCGCTCACCTGCACCGAGCATCCACTCGGCAACGGTGGCGCACGTCGCGTCGTTGTCGACGACGACCGGGCGTTGCGCGCGTTGCGACAACTCGGCTGCTGCATCCCACTCGCTCACCCACGCGAGGTGCGGCGAGGTGCGAACGATTCCGTCGCGTGTGACGAGGCCCGGCAGACCGACTCCCACCGCATCGACGGGGCCGCAATCGTCGATGAGACGGGCGATGACATCGACGAGGGATGCGTCGGCGGGAGTGTCGACTTTCGTATCGGCGAGCACGTCGTAGCGAACACCCGTCGGGCGGGTCGTGCGCGGGACCCTTTCATTATCGACCGGGCCATGATCAACCGGTCCATGTTCAACTAGACCATGATCAACCGGGCCGTAATCGTCGAGATCACAGTCGATGAGCAGGGAGCGACACTTCGTGCCGCCGACGTCGATTCCGACCGCGCGCACGACGGTGTCAGGCTTCGGCGCGGTTCTTCAGTTCCTTCAGCGAATTGAGGATGCGCACTTCGGCGCGGCGCTTGACGAAACCGGGCAGCGGTACGACGAGCTCGATCGCCAACGAATAGGTGACCTTGGTGCCCGAACCCTCGGCTTCGAACGTGTACGCGCCGTCGACGAGGCGCATGATGTCACCGTCGACGAGCGACCACGTGACGCGACGCGGTGCCTGCGAGTAGTCGTACGCGAGGGTGTAGTGGGTGCTGCGACCGAGCGCGCTCGCCCGGAACTCGACCTTCGTCGCTCGTCCCGCCGCATCGCTGTCGAGGATCCGCACGTCCTTCACGTCGGGTGCCCACTCGGGGTACCGCGCGAAGTCGATGGCGACGGCGAGGCAATGCTCGGGTGATGCAGCGACGAATGCGGTGTCGGTTGCGGAGTCGATCATCGACCTCACCCTACATCGGCACGCCGAGTGCCCGACCGAGTCGACGGGCCATGTCGTCGTAGGCGAAATCCTCGACGGCTCGCTGTCGAGCCCGTGCGCCCATGGTCCGTCGCAGGGTCGCGTCCTCGAGCAGACGCAACAGAGCGGCGGTGACGACGTCGGCATCGGCGGGATCGTCGACGACGACGCCCGTCTCGCCGTCGATGACCGCATCGGCCGATCCGCCGCTTCGTCCGGCGAGCGACGCCACGGCGCACGCCCCCGCCTCGGCGAACACGATGCCGAATCCCTCCTGTTCGAGTCCGGCCCACCGGTTGCGGCACAACATCGCAAAGACGTCAGCGGATCCGTACAGCGCGGCAAGGTCGTCGTCGGCAACGCGACCGAGCAGCGTCGCCGGCGCGCGCTCGGAGTCGATGATCCGCTGCAGACGCTTCGCGTCGCGACCCGCACCGGCAATGACGAGTCGCACCGGGTGACCGAGGCGTTGCGCCGCGGCGACGGCGCGAATCGTGACGTCGAATCCCTTGCGCGGCACGAGACGACTCACACCGACGACGAGCAATTCGTCGGGCGCAACTCCGAGTCGCGTGCGCGTCGCCGCCCGCACTTCGGGACTCGGCGGGGCGAACCGCTGCACATCGACGCCCGGTGGAACGAGCACGATCGGCAGGCTCCGACGCGCCGCACGCTCGGCTTCGCGTGCCGGATACGTGCCGCTGGCAAAGACGTGGGTGGCACCGCGCAACACCCGCGACAGCAGAGCGCGTCCGACGGGGAGTCGACCCGGCACGACGATCTCCGCGCCGTGCACGACGACCGAGTACGGCACCGACAGGTGCGGACCGACGAGCCCGAGCGGCAGAGCCGGATCGAGCACGACGTGCTCGGCGCCGACGTCGCGCACGAGAGCTTCGATGCGCCGGATCATCCACGGATGCGGCAGCAACACCTTCTCCCGGATCCGCTCGACGCGATAGGGCTGGCGGGCGTCGAACTCGGCTGCACCGCGGTACGGCGACGTGAGCACGGCGAAGGAATCGGACGGCAGGCGTCGCCACATTTCCCACAACATGTTCTGAATCCCGCCGACCTTCGGCGGAAAGTCGTTCGTGACGAGGATGTGCTTCATCGCGCGGCTATCTCCGCGAGCGACCAGCGCGCGTGATCCGCGAGCAGCTCGTCATCGCCATCTGCATAGCGTCGCAGAACGCCCACCGCCGCCTCGTCACCGGGCCCGGCCACGTTGCCGAGAACGACGAGCGCGTTGCGTCGCACCCAGCGCGGATCACGGTCGGCGACGTACCAGCGATCGACGCGACGCAACACACCGGCGTCATCGTCGTCGAGCAGTGCGAGCACCGGCACCGTAGGGCGCAGCGTCACCGCGACGGGTTGTGCGGCGGTCGGCGGTCGCGCAAGCGAGCGCATGCTCGGCGGGCACGAGTCCTGGCAATCGTCGCAGCCGTACATTCGGTCACCGATCGCGCGGCGAAACGACTCGTCGATCGATCCCGGCTTCTGCAGGATCCACGCGAGGCAGCGTCGTGCATCGATCACCCCGTCGTCGATGATCGCCCCCGTCGGACACGCATCGATGCACCGTCGACACGTTCCGCATCCGTTCGCCACCGGCGTCGCGTGCGGCGCAAGTTCGGCATCGGTGACGAGACATCCGAGCACGAACCAACTTCCCGCACCGGGCACGAGCAGGTTCGCGTTCTTTCCGTACCAACCGATTCCCGCCTTGTAGGCCACTTCCCTGTCGACGATCGCGTTGTCGTCGGCGAACACCGTCGCGCGGAAGCCGTCGGCGTGGAGCCGGTGCGCCGCGACCCGCAGTGAGTCGCGCAGCTGGCCGTAGTAGTCGCGCCACGCGTAGCGGGCGACGCGACCTGCCACGTCGATGTCGGCGTCTCGTGGGCTGCCCGCACCGAGTTCACTCTCGGCGTAGTGCAGAGCGGCGACGATGATCGAGCGTGCACCCGCGACGTGCATGGTCGGTGTCGTCGACCGGTGCGGATCGCCGTACGTGAAGTGCATGTCGTCGGCGAGTCCGGCGGCACGGCGCGTCTCGAGTGCTTGCCGCGCACGCAACAACGGCTCGGCATCGGTGACTCCGACACGATTCGCACCCGCATCGCTGACGAGCGCCGTCAACGTGGCGGCATACGTCACCGGGTCGATGCTGCCCGACCGTGCCCGGCGTGCGGCGCGCCGGCGTGCGCGGCGTGACTCAGGTGGCGCGAGCGATGCCGCCGCTACCCGATCGCTGCCCGGCGGCACGCTGTCCGTCGGTCGATCGTTCGTCGGCATGGTGACGAAGCGTAGGCACGAGACCCACCTTCGCCATGACGTTGATGGTGCGCATCTCGTCGATGTCGAAGACGATCGCCCCGTCGGGGCTTTCGCCGCACAACATCGGCACGATGCAGTCGGAACATGCATCGGTATCGCGCATGGTGCAGGAATCGCAACTGATGGTGAAGTGCATGCCTCCACCGTGACGAAGGGGTGTATGAGGGTTGGTGGGGTGATGGGGTTGGCTGACGTAGTCAGCCAACCCCATCACCCAACTGTCGCGCCGAGGTCGTCGATCGAGGTGACGCGAACGTCGCCGCCGGCGGGCATCGCCGCCTGGATCCGCGACACGTCGGCCGGCGCGCAGGCGCACGCCATCGTCGGTCCCGATCCGGAGAGCCACGCACCCCATGCGCCGGCATCGAGTGCCGCGTGCAGTGCGGCACGGGTGTCGGGAACGAGCGCCAGCCGCACGTCCTGGTGCAGGCGATCGCGCGTTGCTTCGCGCAACACGGCGTGATCCCCCGCGGCGAAGGCCGCCACGAGCAATGCGGCACGCGACAGGTTGAACACTGCGTCGTCGAGGCTCACGGTGGGCGACAACTTCGTGCGCGACTCCTTCGTCGACGTCGTCGTCGACGTGGGAATCCACACGACGATCGAGGGCTTCAGTGCGGCGGGCACGACGACGACGTCACGTCCCGCGCAGGCCACGACTCCACCGAACGCCGATGCGGCGGCGTTGTCGGGATGCCCCTCGAGATCGAGCGCCACTTCGAACGCGCGACGACGTCCCGCGTCGGAACGTGCGACGTCGATTCCGTCACGCTGCAACACCGCGGCGAGTGCACCGCCGACCCGGGCCGCACCGCTGAAGCCGAGACCGCGTCCCATCGGAATCCCGTCGCGCACCCACAACTTGCCGGTCCCGCCGGCGGCTTGGAACGCGACGGTCGCCGGATGACGCTCGTCGCAGATGCGTGCGTCCTTCGGAGTGTCGTCGTCGCAGATGCCGCAGTCGAAGTGGATCGACAGCGCCATACCCAACGCATCGAAACCGGCGCCGATGTTGGCGCTGCTCGCCGGAACGCGGATCGTCGTCACGGCGCCAGCGTATTGCTCGCGTCGACGAAGGAATCGAGTCGCTGCGCGGCGGCACCCGAATCGATCGACCGTCGCGCCGCGTCGATCGCCGCCGACCAGCCGTCGTGCACGCCCGCGACGCGCAACGCCGCGGCTGCATTGAGAATGACGGTGTCGCGGATTGCGCGCAACTTCCCCGCTTCGCCGGCAAAGATCCGCCGCACGATCGATGCGTTGTGCGCCGGATCGCCACCCTGCAACTCGCTCGTCGGCGCCGGAGCCAACCCGAGTTCGGTGGCATCGAAGAACGTCTCGCCGGCCGGTTCGCCGCGCGCCACCGTCACGATCGAGTTCGCTCCGGCCAACGACAACTCGTCCATTCCACCCGCGCCGTGCACGAGCCATGCGGCGCGAATTTCGCGCGCCGACAGAGCAGCCGCCATGTGCGGACGCATCGTCGCATCGGCGACACCGACGAGCATGAACGACACGTTGGCCGGGTTGGCGAGCGGTCCGAGCAGGTTGAACACCGTCGGCACGCCGAGCGACCGACGCACCGGTCCGACGTGACGGAATGCGGGGTGGAACGCCGGCGCGAAACAGAATCCGACACCGCTGCGTTGCACGCATGCAACCACCTGCGCCGGCGACATCTCGATGCGCACACCGAGCGCCTCGAGCACGTCGGCGGTGCCGCACTTCGACGAGGCGGCACGATTGCCGTGCTTGCACACCGGCACGCCGGCACCTGCGACGACGAACGACGCCATCGTCGAGACGTTCACCGAGTTGCTGTGGTCGCCGCCCGTGCCGACGATGTCGATGGCCCGTTGCGCGACGTCGTCGGGAAGCTTCACCGTCAGCGAGGCGGCACGCACGCCGTCGAGCAGACCGCTGAGCTCCTCCCCGTCGACACCCTTGTCGCGGAACGCAAGGAGGATCGCCGCAATGTCGTCGGTGGCGACGTTTCCCGACAGCAGTGCATCCATCACGGCCCGTGCACATGCCCGGTCGAGCGAACGGTGCGCACCGAGTGCGTCGATCACCTCCCTCAGGGCGCCGAACGACCGCACACGCGCGACGTCACCCATACGGGTCGACCTCAGGCCGACTGGCGTCGCTGGCGCAACAAGCGGCGACGTTCCTTGCCCGTCGTTCCGCCCCACACACCTTGTTTCTCGCGCGATGCCAACGCATATTCGAGGCAGGCGAGACGCACCGAGCACTGCTCGCACACGGACTTGGCAACTTCGGCGTGGTCATCGGAATCGGGATAGAACATCTCCGGATCGAGCCCGTGACATGCCCCCTGCAGTCGCCACGAAAGATCCAACGTCGTCATGGTGGCGGCCCCCCTGCCGCACCGCTGCCATCTGCGCAACGGTGGCAGTGAGAGTAGGGCGACCCGGGGGCGGCACGCCAATTCGTCGCGGACCCGTCATGTCGCGGGTTCGCCGTCGAAGCCGTAGGCCTCGGCGATGATTTCCAGCGGATGCGCGACGCGGCATCCCGTCACCTCGCCGATACCGACGTTCGCCACGTGATCGTCCCCTGCGACCACCTCTGCCCCCGTGCCCGTCAGGCGTTCGCCGCGACGACGAATGAACTCCACCGCCCGCTGCGCATTGCGCGACCGCAGTCCCCATGTGCCGGGGTCGTACGCAGTACCACCGTCATCGAGCGTCACCCGCGCACCGGTGAGCTTCAACACGTCGCGCCCCTTGTCGCCGATGCCGAGCACCCGCAGATGCGGTGAGGAGTCGTACGCCACCGATGCGGGCACGACTCCGCCGAAGTTGGTGTCGAATGACGTGCCCTCGCCGCGATGCAACCGCATCAGGTACTCGCACGGATCGACGGCGTGCTCGGCGACGAGTTGCGCATCGGGTCCGCCGACGTGGTCGACGTAGTCGCGTCGCACGACGCGCAGACACTCGGGTTGCGCGACGACGACGTCCGCGCCACGACGAATCTCGGCGGCGAGCAGCGCGACGTTGTCGACCGCGGCGCGGGTGAACCCGCGCACGTCGCCCGCGCGCAGCATCGGTGCCCCGCAACAGCGGGCCGCACTCACGTCACACTGCACGCCGTTGTGCTCGAACACCTTCACGAGTGCCGCACCGATTTCGGGGCGACGGTATTCCACGACGCACGTCGGGTGGACGACGACCCGTCCCTGCGGGTGCGCCACCGAGGTGCGCGGCCGACGGGCGAACCACGCAGAGAACCGCGTGCGCGCGAACCCGGGGATCGTCCGCACGTCCGACACTCCGAGCACGCGCGCGACGACCCGACGCACGATCGATCGGGGCGCGGCGGCGACCGTCGGGTTGACGAATCGCGCCGCCGACGATGCGAATGCACCGACGCGATCTGCGTGACGCGCAGCGAGCCGCACCAGAACGCCGCGCGGCGATGCACCGGCCGCGGTGCCGCGCATTGCCACCGCTCGCAACATGAGCCGGGGAAAGTCGACCGCAGCGTCGTGCACTCCGGGAACGTACGGACAATTCACGACGCATGCCGAGCAGTGCGAGCATCCGTCGACGACGCGGTCCTGTTCGGCCGGTGTCATCATCCCGGCGTCCTGCCCACCCAGACGGTCGAGGGACGCGAACAGATCGCCGAACGACGGACACGCATCGGTGCACCTGCGGCACCCGCCGCACACGTCGAACACGCGGCTCATTTCGATGCGCGCATCGGCCTCGTCGAGGTATGCCGGATGCTGCGGGTCGTACGTCGTCGTCATTGCCCGTCGCTGTGACGCTATCCATGCGACGCGGCACGTTCGCGCGCGACCGCGCGGCTTTCTAGGCTCGCTGCGTGAGCGTCCTCGCCATCGACGTCGGCACCACGTCGGTGCGCGTCGGTGTCGTACGTCCCGACGGAACCGTCGCGACGCGTCGCAGTGAAGCGTTGGTTCTCGACCGACCGTCGCCGGGTCTCGCCGAGTTCGACGCCGATGCGTTGCGCCGCATGGTCGTACGACTCTCCGTCGACTGCATCGGCGAGGCGGGTCGCGTCGACGCCGTCGGCATCGCCGTGCAGCGCGCATCCGTCGTTGCGTGGGACCCGGTGTCGCGCACACCGCTGCATGCGGCGATTTCGTGGCAGGACCTGCGCACGATCGGCGACTGTCTCACCAT
>JBIIUH010000034.1:0-13767 GCA_044340075.1 Ilumatobacteraceae bacterium
GAAGGCCGGTTGGCTCCTGCGGCATCTCGCCGGCACGGGCCGCGACACGTCGAACGTGCGTATCGGAACGCTCGACACGTGGCTCATCGATGCACTGTCGAACGGCGCCGCGTTCGTCACCGAACCGTCGAACGCCGCAGTCACCGGGCTCGTCGACCCCGAGTCGATCGTGCAGTTCGCATGGTCGCCGACGCGCTGCACGGCCACGGGCGTCCCGATCGAAGCGCTCGCACCGATGCACGCATCACCCGGTCCCCTCGCGGTCGCCACCGCGCTGCCGGGCGCACCTCCGATCGTCGCCGCGCTCGGCGACCAGCAAGCGTCGCTCATCGGTCAGGGTGCACTCGACGCCGCGGTCGCCAAGCTCACGCTCGGTACGAGCGCGATCGCCGATGCGTACATCGGTACCGATACACCCGCACTGCTCGACCGCGCGACGCACGGCAGCTATCCCGTCGTCGCCCACTCCGTCGGCGGCGTACTTCACTGGGCCCGGGAAGCCGTCATCCTCACGGCCGGCACGTGCATAGACTGGCTCGTCGACGATCTCGCTCTGCTTGCGAATCCTGCCGAGAGTGAATCGGTGGCGGCGAGCGTCACCGACACCGACGGCGCGTGGTTCGTGCCGGCGATGCTCGGCCTCGGTACGCCGCACTGGGATTACGGCGCACGCGGCACACTGCTCGGCCTCACGCGCGGCACGACACGAGCCCACGTCGTTCGCGCCGTGTTGCGCGGCATCGCGCACCGCAGTGCCGATCTCCTCGACGCCATGCACCTCGACGGCGCGGGCAATCCGTCGCGTCTGCGAATCGACGGCGCGATGAGCCGCAACGTGGTGCTCGTCGACGAACTCGCGAACGCAACGGGGTGCACGATCGACGTGTGCGACGAGCGCGAGGCGACGCTGCGCGGCGCCGGCTTCGCCGCCGGTGTCGCCGTCGGTGCGTGGCCGACGCTCGCATCCACGGCGCACTTCGCAACCGTGCGCGAGTCGCGCGAACCGACGATCTCCGATGCACGCCGAGCCGAAGAACGCTCACAATGGCACGAAGCGGTGTCCCGCGCGCAGGGCTGGATCCCGGAACTCTCGGCGCTCGACTTCTGACGACTACGCTCGTTGCGGTTTCACCATGGCACTTTCCACCCGCACCCTCCCCGCGTCCAACACCCGCCCGACGCTTGCCGACGAGCCCGTCATTGCGGCCGCCGTGCTCGCCGAGCGAGCCGTGACGGACCTCTACGACACACTCCTCGACAACGGCGCACTGTCCAACGACCTGCGCCAGGTCGGCGCGCTGTTCCGCGACCACCATCGCGCCGCCGCCGACGTTCTCACGGCGCTCATCGGCACCGCTGCTCCCCGCGGCCGCAACGACTTCGTCTATGACTCGTACGCCGCAGCAATGGGCGGCACGAACATGTCGGCGATCAGCGCCGCGCTGCGTGGTGTCGAAAACACCCTCGTCGCCACCCACCTCAGCCTGCTCGAGAAGCTCGAGGGCACGATGGGTGCGAACAAGATCGCCGCGATCCTCACCGTCGAGGCGCGCCAGGCCGCCGTGCTCGCCACTCTCGACGGGGCGTCACTCGATGCGGCGCTCGTCAACGATGCCGCCGCTCTCACGATCGACGGGGTGAACTCATGAACCGCATGAATCGTCGCCGCATGCTCGGCATGAGCGGCGCCGGAGCCCTCGCCGCGTTCCTCGCCGCCTGCGGCAAGCAGGCCGGTGTCACCGAGAGCGCGAACATCCGCGCGCTCGGCGTGCCCGCCGAGATCCCCGGTCTCAGCACCGAGGAAGTGAACGACGTCGTGCTGCTGCGCACCGCGGCATCGCTCGAATTCACCGCCATTGACGCCTACGAAGCAGCGCTCAACCTCGGTGTGTTCACCGGTTCGGCTGCGGCTCTGCGCCAGGTCGCCACCCGCATGCGCGACGACCACCGCGGTCACGCCGACGCGGTGAACGGTCTCGTCGTCGCCGCCGGCGGCAAGGCCTTCGAGTGCGCCAACCCGCGCTTCAACGAGGTGTACCTCGCGCCGGCGCTCGCGGCGATCACCGCCGCCGACAACGCCGACGTTCCCGGTGACGTGCTCGCACTCGCCCACGGTCTCGAGACCGTCGCTGCACAGACGTACCAGAGCGTCGTCGGACTTCTCACGACACCGGCACTGCGCCGCGCGGCGATGACGATCGGTCAGGACGAGTCGCGTCACGCCGCGGTGCTCGCACAGGCGATCAACCCCGGTGCAGCCGGTGTCGGTCCGAGCGTCGATGCCGACGGTCGCCCGCTCGTCGCCGCGGTTCCCTCCGCATTCGGCGAACTCACGGCGACGCCGCTCACTCTCGGTCCGGTGCGCGCCGATGGTTCGCGCTTCCAGGTGTCACTCGAGACGCCGAGCCTCAACTCGTTCATCTACCCGAACGTCACCTGCGCCTGAGGCGCACCGCACGGCCGCGCCCGGCGAAGCGCAACACACAGCCGTAGCCTCACCGGTGGACGGTGAGTCGGTCGGGTGGCCGCGGCGTGCGGGAAACCGGGCGTCGAGGAAAGTCGGGACTTCACAGGACAAGGTGCTGGCGCGAGCCAGGTCGGGGCGACCTGACATCTCGTGCAACAGAGAGAGACCGCCGATGGCGGGGTTCGCCCCGATCAGGCAAGGGTGAAACGGTGCGGTAAGAGCGCACCAGTGTCGGCGGCGACGTCGGCAGCTCGGTACGTCACCTGAAGCAAGACCATGCAGGAGGGATGAGCGGTCCGCTCGCCTTCGGGCAACCTCCGGGTAGGTCGCATAGAGGGATGGTCACCCATGCGGAGTTCAAGGGCTCCGCAAGACAGAATCCCGCTTACAGATCGACTCACCGTCCCACTTCGCCGCGCGATGCGGCCCGCGCCACCCACCAGCGCCACAGCGCGAATGCCCCGACGATCTCGAGGGGCAGGTTCCACCAGCCGCGACTGGCGACGGGCAGCGGTGCATCGACGAACGACCAACCGCCGATCGGCCACCAAAACGACTCGGTTGCGGTGAACGCACCGTCGAACACGAGGTGGAGGAACATACCGATCGGTAAACCGAGCAGCACCTTGCGAATCGGCTTGCGTCCGAGTGTGAGCAGCATGACGACGGCGAGCACCGCGATGCTCGTGACGACCGAGTGCATCAACCGCCAACCGGTCGGCCAGTCGACGATGTCGGGCAGAACCGCACCGACGGCGAGCAGTCGGTAGTCGAAGCGCGGATCACGAAAGACCCACGCAATGGTGAGGATCGCGGTGGCGATGAACCAGAAGAACATGGCGCGACGTCAGACGACGAGCAGGCAGCCGCAGTACGGACAGCGCGGATCCTCGCCGGCGGTGAGCGCCTTGAGCTCGCCGATCTCCTTCGGGGACAGTGCGGTATGGCAGCCGCTGCACGAGTTCTTCACGACTTCGGCGATCGTCACCGTCGCCGAGCGCGGGCGGGCGGCGTCGTACTTGGCGAGGAGAGCGACATCGATCGCCGCGACGACAGTGTCGCGCTCGGCCGTCGTTGCATCGATCGCGTGCGTCACCTCGGCTGCGGCAGCGTCGGCACGGAGCATGTCGGCGGCGACGACGGCGGCACGTTCGGCACGCACGGCCTCGATTTCCGAGCGTCGCGCGGTGAGCTGTTCCGACTCTTCGAGCAACTCGAGCTCCTCGTCGTCGAGCCCGGCGTGCTTGGCGACGACGATCGCAATCTCGTGCTGCAGCGCCTCGGCTTCGCGCGGTGCGATGACGGTCTTCAACTGGGCTTCGAAGCGCGCCTTCTTCGCATCGAGATCCGAACCCACCGACTCGAGCTCGGCGATGCGCTGTTCGATCGCCTTCATCCGCGCGTCACAGTCCGCGAGTTGTCGGTCGACGTCGGCGAGCGCAGCGGTGCTCGCCTGCAGCGTCGCCTTCTCCGGCAGCGTGCCGAGGCGGTGGCGCAGTTGCGTGAGCTTCGTGTCGAGTGCCTGAACGGCGAGCAGCGGACGCAGACTCATGACGTGCGCGCCCATCCCGGGAGCCCGGTTGCGCAGTCGTACACGTAGTGACCCGCGATCGGCACGGACGGCATCGGCGAGAACTTGTTGTTCTCGAACGGGCTGATCGTCGTGCTCGTCGGCAGCACGCTGACGACCGCGGTGTCGGGAACGCTCGGCGTCGTTTCGGTCGGAACGTCACCGGCGACGCCACCGCCAACGACGGTCGTGGTCGTCGTCGTGCGCGGTGCACCGGCAACCGTCGGCGTCGGGATGGTTCCCGACACGATCTGCGCGACGCACTCCACACCGGGAAGATACAACCGCGCGGGAGCGCGCTTCGGGGCGAGGTACGTCTTCCACTCCTCGCTCTCGGGGTCGTCGGTGAAGTCACGCACGGGCAGCCCCGCGTGCACGGCATCCATGTACTGCTTCCAGATGTGCGCCGGGTACGTCGCACCCGTCACGGTGTTGCGGGAGAAGCCCCATCGTCCGACGATCTGGTCGCGGAACTCCGGCACCTGCGCCATCGGCGTGTAACCGCGCGGATCACCCACCCACACGACCGTCGTGTAGTCGGGAGTGAAACCGACGAACCATGCGTTCGTGTTGCGCGCCTGGGTGCCCGTCTTGCCTCCGGCGGGACGATCGTCGGCGAGTGGCGTGCGACGGGCGGTTCCGCCGGTGAGCGTTCCCTTGAGGATGTCCACCGCCTTGGCCGCCGACGAAATCGTGAGCACTTCGGCGCCCGGACGATCGGTGCGCTCGTACGTCGTTTCGCCGTTGCGGTCCTCGATCCGGAGAAGGAAGTACGGCTCGTGGTGCACGCCGAGGTTGGCGATGCTCTGCGCGCCCGACGCCATGTCGAGCGGACTCATCTCGTTGGCGCCGGTGGCGAGCGAGGCAAACGGCTCGATCGCGTGCAACTCGGGCGTCAGCCACTCCGAGCGCGACAGTTCGTAGATGCGGTCGACGGTGCGGCGCAAGCCGACGATCTGCGACAGCTTCGCGTATGCGCAGTTGATCGACAACGCGGTCATGCGACGCAACGTGCCGACCGGCTCGCTCACGCCGTTCGTCACGACGAACGGCTCGTCGGGGTTCTCGGGGTTCGGCAGCGTGCACGGCAACACACCGTCGATGAGGTCGTTCGCTTCCGCCTCGGCCTCGAGTGCAGCCGCGAGGATGAAGATCTTCACGCTCGAGCCCGTCTGGCGGCGACGCATCGCGAGGTTCACTTCGTTCTCGCCTGCACGGAAGGGCCGCCCGCCGACCATGGCGCGGATCGCACCCGTCGACGTTTCGAGCGAGACGAGTGCGGGCTGTGCACCGACCGAGTTCTCCGGCATCAACGTCACCGCTTCGTCGGCGGCCGCCTGGGCGTCGAGATCGAGCGTCGTGTAGATCTTCAGACCGCCGCGGAACAGTCGGTTGTATCGCTCCTGGTAGGTGTCGCCGAGGAGCGGGCGCGACAACAGGTACTCCTTCACCGTTTCGGTGAAGTGCGTGCGCGTCACCGGGCTGTCCGGTCGACTCTTCACGCTCTGCGGGAGTGCCGACACGCTGAGCGCATCGATCTCCGCGTCGCTCATGTCGATGAGCCCTTCGGCCGCGATGCGCTTCAGTACCGTCTTGTAGCGGCGCAGTGACAACGCCTTCTCCCGGATCGGGTCGTACGCCGACGGTGCGCGCACGAGACCGACGAGGAACGCACCCTCCATCACCGTGAGGTCGGCGACGGACTTGCCGAAGTACACCTCGGCCGCGGCCTGGATGCCGTACGCGTTGTACCCGTAGAAGTTGGTGTTGAACCAGCGTTCGAGGATGGTTTCCTTCGAGACGTCACGCTCGAGCAGCACCGCGTACCGCATCTGCAGCAGCTTGTAACGACCGTCGCGCGGCAACGTGGCGAGCAGCTCGTTCTTCACGACCTGCTGGGTGATCGTCGAGGCGCCTCCCGACGAACCGGATCCGAGGTTCGACACGACCTGGCGGGCAACGGCACGCAGGTCGACGCCGCGGTGTTGCATGAAGTTGCGATCTTCGACGGCGAGCAGCGCGGCGACGACGTGACCGGGGATGTCGTCGAAGGTCACCTGCTGGCTGTTTTCCGCCTGGAAGACGCCGATCTGGCGCCCCTTCACGTCGTAGACGACGCTGCGTTCGGCGAGTCCGGTGAACCCGGCGACGTCGAACAACTCGATCGGCGTCTGGTCGTGGGCATTCACCGCGCGCCATGCGAGCGGCGCGACGGCGACGATCGTCGCCGAGGTGAAGAGAGCGGCGAGCAGCAGTGCCAAGGTGGCGCGCACCGCCCATCCGCGGGGTCCGGCAGTCAGCCAGTTCGCATCGGAGACGTTCGTCGACGCACCGCGCGTGCGCTGTCGTTCTCGTCGCGCCATCGGGATCCTCGTCATGCTACGTGGTGGTACGGTGCGAACGGTGAGCACGCAGCATCGTCCGTTTCGCTTCGGAATTCAGGCGGCGAAACCGCCGACGAATGTCACGTGGCAGCAACTCGCGCGTCGCGCAGAAGCGCTCGGTTACGCGACGTTGACGATGCCCGATCACTTCAACGACCAGTTCGCCCCGATTCCCGCGATGACATCGGCGCTCGAGGTCACGTCGTCGCTGCGCGTGTGCGCACTCGTGTTCGACAACGACTACAAGCACCCCGTCGTACTCGCGAAGGAACTCGCCACGATGGACGTGCTCTCGGGCGGTCGCATCGACATTGGTCTCGGCGCCGGGTGGATGCGCACCGACTACGACGAGCTCGGCATTCCGTACGACACGGCGGGTGTGCGCATCGATCGCTTCGTCGAGGGTCTTGCGATCGTGCGCAGCTGCATGCGCGGCGAGGCGTTCTCCCACGCGGGCACGCATTACACGATCCGCAACCACACCCCCACGCCGCGGGCCGTACAGCAACCGTGCCCGCCCGTTCTCATCGGCGCCGGCGGCAGGCGCATGCTCGGCATCGCGGCGCGCGAGGCCGACATCGTCGGCATCAACCCGTCGCTCGCCCCCGGTGCCGTCGGACCCGACGTCATCAACGACATGTCGGTCGAGGCGTTCGAGGACAAGGTCGAGATCGTGCGCGCGGCTGCCGGCGACCGCTTCGCGGGAATCGAGCTGAACGTGCGCGCCTTCCTCGTCAACGTGACGAACGACGCGAAATCCGCCCGCGACGGACTCGCCGCGATGCTCGGCGTCGATCCGCGAATGGTCGCCGAATCACCGTTCGCACTCATCGGTTCGCCCGACGAGCTCGTCGATCGCCTGCTCGAACGACGCGAGCGCTTCGGTGTGAGTTACGTCATCGTCGGCGGAGACGACGTCGAGTCGTTCGCGCCCGTGGTGGCGCAACTCGCCGGCCGCTGATCGTCGACTTCGTCAGCGCGCGACGGCGGGTACCGAGAGACGACGCACGGGGCGGTCCCATCCGGGCTGACCGGTCGATCGCGGGCTCGGCCACAGACCGGCACCCATCTCGACCATGCCGTGGTGCGTGTTGTAGTCACCGAGCAGGTTGAGGAATGGCACCGCATCGAAGGCGTCGGCACCGCGCACTCCGCTGCCCTTCCACGCGCCGGTCGACAGCAACTCGAGGGCGACGACCGGGCACACTGCGGTCTGCCACAGCACCGCCTGCGAACCGAAGTCGCGCATCGTCGTTTCGTTGTCGGCGACGTGGTACAGGTACACCTCGCGCGGACGTCCGTCGTACGTGCCCTTCACCCACGTTCCGGCACAGGTGCGCCCGCGCATGAGGTGGCCGATCTTGGCCGGGTTCGGCAGCACGGCGGCGAGCACGTCGCGCGGCGCCACCGACACGTCCCCGACCCGCACGCGTTCGGTGCTGTCGAGACCGAGATAGGCGAACGTCTTCAACCAGTCGATGAACTCGGCACCGAGGCTGTACTTGAACGTCACGCGGTTGCAGGAAATCTCGCGCGGAATGAGGAGCACTTCTTCGTGCTCGACGTTGACGCACTCCGACGCACCGATACCGGCCGGGAAATGGAACACCTCGGGCTCGCTGAAGCAGTCGGTGGTGAACAGACCGCGCGACTTCTCCCACACGATCGGCGGGTTGAGGCACTCTTCGATCGTCGTCCAGATGGAGAACGTCGGGGCGAAGTCGAGACCGTCGACCGACAGGTTGGACCCGTCGCGCACACCGATCTCGTCGATTTCGTCGAAGAGGTGATCGGCGGCGTACCGGGCGAACACGTTGCTGAGGCCGGGCTCGACGCCCATACCGACGAGGGCGAGCATGTCGCGCTCGCGCCACTTCGCATCGGCTTCGAGCTGCGCCGCACCGAGCGGCACGCCGACCTCGTGGTACGGGTTCGTCGGGTGCGGCTTGCTGAGATTCATCGCCATGTCGATGTACGTGCAACCCGACTCGAAGGCCGCCTCGAAGATCGAGTCGTTGAGGCGCGGATCACAGGCGTTGACGATGACGTCGGCCTTCAACGATCGCGCGAGGGCGACGATGTCGTCCTTCTTGCGGGCGTCGACGACTGCGGTGGAGAAGCGCGACGAGTCGTCGAGCTGCTTCAGTGCGTCGATGCACGGTTGTTCGTTGATGTCGGCGAGGACGAACGACTCGAAGAAGGTGCGGGTTTCGGCGATGGACGCCATGCTCGAGCCGACGCCACCGGCTCCGATTACGAGAATGCGGGACATTTTTGGGGGATTTCCTTGTTCGGCACGCAACGTTGCGTGACTGCAATCAGCCTACCGTTGCGTTTTCGCGCGCCGTTAGCGTGATTTCGTGGGTTTGTGCGTCGTCGGCGACTTTGCATGGGACGTGCTCATTCGCACGAACAACCAACTGCTGAAGGGTGGTGACTCGTTCGGCGAAGTGATGCTCACGCCCGGTGGCAGTGCAGCGAACGTCGCGGTGTGGGCGCAACGTTGCGGACTCGACACGACGTTCATCGGAAAGGTCGGTCGCGACCGTCTCGGCGATCTCGCGCACGAAGACCTTGATCACGAACGTGTAACACATCACCTCGTGCGCACAGATGCGCACCTCACCGGCAGCGTCGCCGTTTTCGTCGACAACACGGGCGAGCGTTCGATGGTGTCGGGCCGTGGTGCCGACTTCTTCCTGCTGCCGCAGGAACTCCCCCGTCACGTCGTCATGCGCCACGACACGCTCCATCTCACCGGTTGGTCGTTCTTCACCGATCCGCCCCGCACCGCAGCGCGTCTCGCCGCCGACATCGCCCGCGACACGGGTGCGAAGTTGTCGTTCGACCCCGCTTCCTTCCAACTCATCGAAGAGATGGGTGTCGACACGTTCCTCTCGTGGATCCGCGACCTGCGCATCGGAGTCTTCCTTCCCAACTACGACGAGGGTCGCGTGCTCACCGGATTGCTCGAGCCGGGCGACATTGCCGCGCGACTCGCCGAGATCTTCCCCGATGCGACGATCATCCTGAAGCTCGACGCCGACGGCGCGCTCGTTCACCACGAAAGCGAACAGACCCTCATTCCCCCGGCGACGAACCACCTCGTCGATGCCACGGGTGCCGGCGATTCGTTCGCCGGTGCGTACCTCGCGCACGTCGCGCGCCACGGCTCGCCGATCGCCGCCGCACGCTTTGCCACGCGCGTCGCGGCGTGGGTCATCGAGCATCTCGGTTCGCGCCCGGCAGCCGATGCGCAACTGTCGCGCATTCTTGCGGGTGCGGCGAACGTGACCGCCTAGGCGTTCACGGACTGGGCAGTGACAGCTTCGGCGCTGCGCGCCATTCGTGCGGCGACGCGCTGCACCTTTTCGATGTGCGCGATCACCCGCTCGCGGGACTTCTCGGCTTCGGCGTTCAGCCCGGTGATCTCGGCGATCTTCCAGTGGCGCATGACGACCGGCTCGAGGATCTGCTCGTGGTGGATGCGCAGGTCGTAGATGCCCGCCTTGGCGATCTCGCGGGAATGTTGCTCGAAGTTCGGGATGCCGATGCCGGGCATCGTGAACCCGGTGACTGCCTTCTCGATGCCGAGCATCATGTCGGACGGCGTCACCTCGAGCGCAGCCGAGGCCAGGTCGCGGTAAAAGAGGTAGTGCAGGTTCTCGTCGTTGCCGACGCGGTTCATCACCTCGAGACCTGCCGGATCGTTGATGAGCTTGCCGGTGTTGCGGTGCGCGATGCGCGTCGCAAGTTCCTGCATGCTCAGGTACGCGAGGGCCTGGAAGACATCGTCGGGGCTCGGCACTTCACCGCCGCGCACCTGGTGCATGCGCGCGCGTTCGAGTGCGACGGGGTCGAGTGCGCGGGTGACGACGAGATAGTCGCGGATGACGATGGAGTGTCGTCCCTCCTCGGCGGTCCAGTTGCGCGCCCATTCGCCGTACGCGCTGTCACCACCGAAGATCGTGTGGATGTCGCGCGTGTAGTACGGCAGGTTGTCCTCGGTGAGCAGGTTGACGAACAGCGACGCGCGCACCGCGTCGGGCAACTTCCACCCGTCGGGTCCGAAGTCGGAATCGTCGGGCGACCACGCGGCGCCGGGTTCGAAATCCCTGCCGCGGCTCCACGGAACGTACTCGTGCGGGAACCATTCCTTGGCGACTCCCATGTGCCGCTCGTACAACTTCGCGGCGGTGGGTTCCAACTCGGTGAGCAACTCGAGCGGCGTCATGGGCGTCACCCTACTGAGTCGCGGACCGCAATCTCGCCACGAGACGTTCGAGAGGGACGCGAAAATCGTCGAGCAATTCGATGCCTTCGGCGCGCAATCGCGCGTTGTCGAGCACCGAGTTGCACGGGCGTTTCGCCGGCCGGGGTGGCGTGAGTTCGCTCGTGAGCACGGGTTGCACGCGCGACGGATCGTCCCCGGCCGCCTCGAGCACTTCACAAGCGAACCGGTACCAACTCACCGCGCGCTGGTTCGTCACGTGCCAGATTCCGACGCGACGCTCGGTGACCAATCGCACAATCATCGCCGCGGCATCGTCGGCGAACGTCGGGTGACCGATCTGGTCCGACACGAAGCGCAGCGGACCCGGATTGGCCGCGAGACGCAGGATCGTCTTCACCATGTTCGCCCCGTGGAATCCGCTCAACCACGACACGCGAACGACCGCATCGAGCTGCGCATCGGTGCTGCGCTCGGCGAGCAACTTCGAGCGTCCGTATGCCGACTGCGGGTTCGGTACATCGGTCTCGACGTACGGTGCCGGCTTCGTTCCGTCGAACACGTAGTCGGTGGAGATGACGTGCACGCTCGCACCCACCTCGCGTGCCGCGGCGACGATGTCGGCCGTCGCCGTGCCGTTCACGCGGTTCGCCTTGTCGTGATCGGCCTCGCACGCGTCGACGGCGGTCCACGCCGCGGCATGCACGATCGCATCCGGTCGGTACTCGGCGACGACGCGGTGCACGGCGTCGCGGTCGGTGATGTCGAGCACCGTGCGATCGGCGGCGACCACGTCGAGGCCACGCGTCTGCGCAACGTCGACGATTTCACGGCCGAGCTGGCCGGCTGCTCCGGTGACGAGCAACTTCACGAACGCATCCCCGCGCAGCTCATCGCCGCGTCTTCAGCGGCTCCCACCACCAACGGTTGTCGCGGTACCACTGCACCGTCTCGGCGAGCGCCTCGTCGAGCGTGCGGCGTCGCTTCCACCCCAGTGCCGTCACCTTCGAGATGTCGACCGAGTAACGACGGTCGTGGCCCTTTCGGTCGGTGACGTATTGAACGCTCGACTCGTCCTTGCCGAGCAGCGCGAGCAGCTTGTCGACGAGCACGCGGTTGGCGGTCTCGTTGCCGGCGCCGATGTTGTAGATCTCCCCCGCCGTGCCCTTCTCGAGCACGAGGTGCACACCGGCGCAGTGGTCGTCGACGTGGATCCAGTCACGTTCGTTCATGCCGTCGCCGTACAGCGGAATCTTTCCGCCGTCGAGCAGGTTCGTCGTGAAGAGCGGAATCGCCTTCTCGGGGTACTGGTACGGACCGAAGTTGTTCGTGCATCGGGTGACGACGACGGGCGTGCCGTGCGTCGCGTGGTACGACAACGCGATGAGGTCGCTGCCGGCCTTCGATGCCGAGTACGGCGAGCGCGGCTCGAGCGAGTCGGATTCCTTCGACGAACCGACTTCGACCGATCCGTACACCTCGTCGGTGCCGATGTGCACGACGCGCGAGACGCCGAGGCGACGTGCCGCGTCGACCACGACGTTGGTGCCGAAACAGTTCGTGAGGATGAAGTCCTCGCCGCTCTCGATCGAGCGGTCGACGTGGCTCTCGGCGGCGAAGTGCACGACCCAGTCGTGGCCGCGCATCGCCACTTCGACGTCCTGCGGGTGGCAGATGTTGCCCTTCACGAACGAGTAGCGCGGATCGTCGTCGACGTCCTTCAGCGTGGAGAGATTGCCGGCATATGTGAGCGCGTCGTACACCGTCACCGAATGATCGGTGTTGCGCAGTACCCAGCGCACGTAGTTGCTACCGATGAAACCGGCTCCGCCGGTGACGAAGATCCGCACGTCAGGTACGCATTCCCCAGTACGGGCGGCGCGACTCGGGAATCGCGGCGCGACCGGGGTTGTTCTGATCGCGCTTCGAGAGCACGGGTGCCGCGATGCCCCAGTCGGCCTTCACCGCCGGATCGTTCCACATCACGCCGAGTTCGTCGGCCGGGTTGTAGTACCCGTCGACGAGGTACGTGATCGTCATGTCGGTGAGCGACGCAAAACCGTGTGCGACACCCGGCGGGATGAACACCCCGCGGTGGTCGTGCGAACCGTCGGCACGACGACCGAGGTCGATCACCTGCGTCGCACCGTCGGTCGGTGAACCGACGCGCAGGTCGTGCAACACGACGCGACACGTTCCGAACGGCACGTACCAGTAGTCGGCCTGGTGAAGGTGGTAGTGCAAGCCGACGATCGCGCCGGCCGTGCGGTCGCCGCGGTTGCCCTGAATCATTTCGCGACCGAGGGGGAACCACTCGCGGCGGTACGTCTCGATGAAGATGCCCCGCTCGTCACCGTGCATCGCCGGGGTGACGATCTGCACTCCCGCGATGATGTTCGATTCGACGATGTCGGCCATCTACGACTCCAGTTCGACCTTCGAGTCGTCACCGAGCATGAGGCGCAGCGCGCGCGGGCGCTGTTGCGAGGTGTGCACCTCGACGTTGCGTCCGATGAGCGAGTCGGTGAGCTTCTTCACGTCGCGGATCGCGCTGCCGTCGAGCACGACCGAGTGCTCCATTTCCGAACCGACGACGCTGCAGCGGTTGCCGATCGACGTGTACGGCCCGATGTAACTGTTCTCCACCCGCGCATCGGCACCGATGATCGCCGGACCGCGGATGCGCGATCCGACGACGCGGGCACCCGTCATGACGACGACGCGACCCTCGATCTGCGATGCGGCATCGACGTCGCCGTCGACGCGCGGCTCGAGCACCTCGAGCACGAGACGGTTGCACTCGAGCAACGGGTCCTTCTTGCCGGTGTCGATCCACCAACCCTGCAGCACCTCGTGACGCACGGGCTTGCCCTGTTCGATGAGCCACTGGATGGCGTCGGTGATTTCGAGCTCGCCGCGCGGCGACGGAGCGATCGCACGCACCGCATCGTGGATGGTCGGGTCGAAGAGGTACACGCCGACGAGCGCCAGATCGGACGGCGGATCCTTCGGCTTCTCGACGAGGCGCACGACGTGTCCGTCGCTCGTCACCTCGGCGACGCCGAACTGACGCGGGTCGTCGACGTGACACAGCAGGATTTGCGCGACCGGCGCC
>JBIIUH010000096.1:0-4819 GCA_044340075.1 Ilumatobacteraceae bacterium
CCGCTTTGCGCGCGGCGGCGAACTCGGACACGAACCGCTCGAGTCCCTGCTCGAGCATGTTGTCGCCGAGATACATGACGAACTCGTCGTTGCCGAGGAACTCCTTGGCGATGAGCACGCAATGGGCGAGGCCGAGCGGGGCGTCCTGCGGGATGTACGTCACCTTCACGCCGAACTGCGAGCCGTCGCCGACCGCCGCCATGATCTCGGCACGGGTGTCGCCGACGATGATGCCGATGTCCTCGATGCCGGCGCGGCGCATCGCCTCGATGCCGTAGAACAGGATCGGCTTGTTCGCGATCGGGACGAGTTGCTTGGCACTCGTGTGGGTGATGGGCCGCAGGCGCGTACCGGCACCGCCGGACAAGATGAGGCCCTTCATCGCGTTGCTCAGGCTAGTTGAGTGACCCCGAACTAGCGTCCTTTGCGTGCCCGGTTCGTATCTGCACGCATTCACCAAACCGACGCGCACCGAGTTCATCAGCCTCGTTCGCGGTGACGGAGCCCGCGTGTACGACGCCGGGGGTCGCGAGTACATCGACGCCATGGCGAGCCTGTGGTACTGCGCCGTCGGCCACGGTCGCAGCGAGATCGCCGACGCCGTCGCCCGCCAGATGACGACGCTCGAGAGCTACTCGAACTTCGATCCGTTCTCCACCGAGATCACCGATCGACTCGCCGATCGCATCGTCGGTCTCGCACCGCTGCCCGATGCGCGGGTGTTCTTCTGCGGCAGCGGATCCGAAGCGGTCGACTCGGCGATGAAACTCGTGCGCCAGGCGCACGTTCTCGCCGGACGTCCGCAACGCACCGTCATCATTTCCCGCATGCGCGGCTACCACGGCACGAACTACGGCGGAACGAGTGCGCAGGGTCTCCCGCTGAACAAGGCCGGCTGGGGTCCGCTCGTCGGCGACGTCGAACAGGTGGCTGCCGACGACATCGAAGCACTGTCCGTCGCGATGGCCGGGCACGGCGAACGACTCGCCGCGGTGCTCATCGAACCGGTGCAGGGCGCCGGCGGTGTGTATCCCCCGCCACCCGGTTATCTGCAGTCGGTGCGCGAACTGTGCGACAAGTACGGCGCGTACCTCATCTTCGACGAGGTGATCACGGCGTTCGGCCGACTCGGCACGTGGTTCGGCGCGCAGGCGTTCAACGTCGTTCCCGACGTGTTGTGCTTCGCGAAGGCGGTGACGTCGGGGTACGTGCCGCTCGGTGGCGTGCTCGTCGGCACCCGCGTGCGCGAAGCACTCGAATCGGATCCGACGTTCATCCTGCGCCACGGCTACACGTACTCCGGTCATGCGTCGGCATGCGCTGCGGCGATGACCAACCTCGACATTCTCGAGCGCGAGGGCCTGCTCGCACGGGCCTTGCACATCGGCGCACGACTCGAAGCCGGTCTCGTCGCGCTGCGCGACGACGGTCTCATCGCCGAGGTGCGGGGCAAGGGCGGAATGTGGGCGGCGGGCGTGCTGCCGCAGCACGACGCGCAGAAGATCCGCGACGTCGCACTCGCCAACGGCGTCATCGTGCGCGGCATCGGTGCCGAAACGAACGCCTTCTGTCCCCCGCTCGTCATCAGCGACGACGAGTTGTCACACGTGCTCGACGTGTATGCCGATGCGGTGTCACGCGCGGCGCGTTAACGCGCCGGCCACCAGCGACCGTCTTCGTCGACCCGCGCCCGCAGGCGCGAAATGAGCGAACTCGTGTCGTATCGCCGACCGCCCGCGTCGACCACCTCGGCGTAGTACCCGTCGATGATGCGCGTCACTGCGAGTTCCGCGCCGTTGCGCTCGGCTTCGTCGAAACAGATGCCGAGGTCCTTGCGCATCCATTCGACGGCAAAACCGAAGTCGAAACTGCCGCGGACCATCGTCTTCGAACGGTTCTCCATCTGCCACGACTGCGCGGCGCCCTTCGAGATGACCTCGACGACGGCGTCGGGATCGAGACCGGCGCGCATCGCGAAGTCGAGCCCCTCGGCGAGACCCTGCACGGTTCCCGCGATGCAGATCTGGTTCACCATCTTCGTCAACTGTCCGGCACCGGCTCCGCCGAGGCGGATGCACGCCCGCGAGTACGCGGCGACGACGACGCGCATGAACGCGAAATGCGACTCGTCGTCGGAACCGCACATGACGGTGAGCGCGCCGTTCTCCGCGCCGGCCTGACCACCCGACACCGGTGCGTCGACGAAACCCGCGCCGCGCTCGGCACACCGTGCGCTCAATTCGCGCGCGAGACCCGCGGATGCCGTCGTGTGATCGACGAGTACCGAACCCGGTTGCATCGTTGCGAGCACACCGTCGTCGCCGTACACGACGCTGCGCACGTCGTCGTCGTTGCCCACGCACAGCAGTACGAGTTGCGCGCCGCGCGCCGCCGCTGCCGGTGTCGGTGCATGCGCACCTCCGTGCACGGCCACCCATTCGACGGCCTTTGCGGTGGTGCGGTTGTAGACGGTGACGTCATGTCCGGCCGTGGCGAGATGGCGGGCCATGGGGGCGCCCATGACGCCGAGGCCGCAGAAGGCGATTTTCATGCCCGATCAAAGTACCGACGTCGCTCCCAGTCGGTGACCGACCGGTGGAACGACTGCCATTCGTGGCGTGCCGCCGTGAGGAGGTGGTGATGGACGTCGTCGCTGAAGCACTCGCGTGCCGCGGCACTCGCCTCCCACGCATCGATCGCCTCGCCGAGCGTGAACGGCACCCGCGGCAGGTCGTCGCGCCCGTAGGCGTTGCCGACGACCTTCCCGGGCAGTGGCAGAGAGTGACGCACCCCGTACATGCCGGCGGCGATGATTCCGGCGAAGGCGAAGTACGAGTTCGCATCGGCTCCCGGCAGCCGGCACTCGACGCGCGTCGAATCACCGTGACCGACGACGCGAAAACCCACGGTGCGGTTGTCGCCACCCCACGCGACCGCCGTCGGCGCCCACGAACCGAGTTGATAACGCTTGTACGAGTTCACGGTGGGTGCCCAGAGAATCGCGAATTCACGACCGAGATGCACGAGCCCGGCGAGCCAGTGGGCGAACATCCCCGTCGGATCACCCGCCGCATCGAGTGCGAACAGCGAGTGCGGCTGATCGGCGCGATTCACGTCGCGCACGCTGCAGTGCACGTGGCACGACGATCCCGTCTCGGCGAAGTCGTACTTCGCCATGAAGGTGACGCTGCGTCCGTGCAGTGACGCAATTTCCTTCGTCGCGTGTTTATAAAGCAGGTTGCGATCGGCCATCGCCAATGCATCGGTGAAGGCGAGATTGATCTCGTGCTGGCCGCGCCCCGCCTCACCCTTCGAGTACTCGACGGGAATTCCCGCCGCCTCGAGACCGCGCCGGATGTCGCCGATGACGTACTCGTCGCGCGTGGTCTGGAGAATTTGGTAGTCCTGCAGGAACGGTGCGTGCGGCTCGAGGTTCTCGTAGCCCTTCGCGTGCGCCTGCTCGACGCTGTCGCGGAACAGGAAGAACTCGATCTCGCTGCCGACCATCGGCGCGAGCCCCATCTCGCCCGCGCGCGACACCACGTCGCGCAACACCTGTCGCGGGCTCACACCGATCGGGTCGTTCGTCCCCGGGTGCAACAGATCGCACAACACGACGGCCGTGCGCGGCACCCACGGCGTGATGCGCAGCGTGGTGAAATCGGCGCGCGCCACCATGTCGCCGTAGCCGAGGTCGTACGAGGCAAAGCGGTATCCCGGCACGGCGTTGTCGTCCATGTCGGTGGCGATGAGGTAGTCGCAGTTCTCCGTGCCGTGCTCGGCGACGTATTCGAGGAAGAAGCGCCCGGTCGTGCGCTTGCCGACGAGGCGACCCTGGAGGTCGCCGAACGCCATGATGACGGTGTCGATGTCGCCGCGCTCGATGAGCGCGACGAGTTCCGCCCGGGTCGGCTGCACGGCCATACCCGAGGTTCTACTTCTTCTTTGCCGCAGCCTTTGCGGTGGCGGCCGACTTCTTCGCCGGAGCCTTTGCCACGGTTTTGGACACGGCTTTGGACACGGCCTTCGCCGGGGTCTTCGCCACCGACGCCTTGGCGTCGCTCTTTGCCGCCTTGCCCGTCACCTTCAGCACGCCGCGCTCGAGAGCCTGGTCGAGGAAGCGCGTTGCTTCTTCGGTCGAGCACTTCTTCGACGGCGCGATTTCGGAGATGAGGTTGAGCCGGGCACGGTCGTACATCGTCTTTTCGGCGGCCGACAGCTGGTTCTCGCGGTCGCGGGCGGCGAGGTTGCGCACGACTTCGGCGACCTGGTACACGTCGCCGCTCTTCAACTTCTCCTGGTGGTTCTTGAACCGTCGCGACCAGTTCGCCGGCACGCGGGGGTCGGGCTTCGAGAGCACGTCGACGAGGTCCTGCAACTCGCTCGCCGACACGGGCGGGCGGATGCCGAGATCGTGGGCCTTGGCGGTGGGTACCGACAGGGTCATGCCCTTGCCGCTCATGTCCTTCATGACGCTCTCGAGGATGAGGTATTCCTGTACGACGTCGAAGGCTCGCATCCGCTTGACGCCCTTCACGATGCATGCGCCGTGCTGCGGATAGATGACGGTGTCACCCTTCTTGAACTTCTTGATCGCCACGCGGTCCTCCGGGGAAATGGTCGCTTCAGGCTAGGGCGTCGCTTTCGTTCCGCCTGTGTCGCGGCACATCGCTGCCGTAATGGGCACGCACACACGACTCTGGCGCCCCCGGCAGGAGTCGAACCTGCAACCTACGGATTAGAAGTCCGTTGCTCTCTCCGGTTGAGCTACGGGGGCCCGGTGACGTCGGCACGGCGGGTGTGATGCCGTCGTCCGTGT
>JBIIUH010000041.1:0-12352 GCA_044340075.1 Ilumatobacteraceae bacterium
GCTGCTCGTCGGTCGATTCGTGCCGTTCCTCCATCGTGAACTCCCCGCGCGCCGTGTGAAGCCGATGCGCGAGACCATCCCGTTCCGCTGGAGCCGCTGGGTGCAGCGTCACCCCGGCATTTCGCTCGTCGCCGGCACCGGAGTGCTCGTGTTGCTCGCACTCCCGGTACTCGGTTTGCGACTCGGTTTCGCCGACGAGGGCAACTATCCGACGGACACGACGACGCGTCGCGCGTACGACCTTCTCGCCGAAGGTTTCGGTCCGGGTTTCAACGGACCTCTCACCCTCGTCACACGCGTGACGCCGGCCGATCTCCCCGTCGTCGAGCAGGTGTCGCAGGCCCTTGCCACGACGCCGGGTATCGCACAGGTGACACCGGCGATTCCGAACGATCCGAACTCACCGTCGGCGGTGCTGTGGCGCATCTTCCCGGCGAGCGCCCCGCAGTCACAGGAAGCGGCCGATCTCGTCAACGCGCTGCGTGACGACGTGCTGCCCGCGGCGACGCAGGGTTCCGCCCTCGACGTGCTCGTCACCGGAACCGTGCCGGTGAACGTCGACTTCTCGGCGTACCTCGCGGCACGTCTCCCGATGTTCTTCGGCGCGGTGCTCGCGCTGTCGTTCATCCTGCTGATGCTCGTGTTCCGCTCGTTGCTCGTGCCGCTGAAGGCCGTGCTCATGAACCTGCTGTCGATCGGTTCGGCGTACGGCTGCGTCGTCGCCGTGTTTCAGTGGGGCTGGGGAGCGGGTCTGCTCGGTCTCGGCACCGACGCACCGATCGATCCGTGGCTGCCGGTGATGATGTTCGCCATCGTCTTCGGGTTGTCGATGGACTACGAGGTGTTCCTCTTGTCGCGTGTGAAGGAAGAGTACGACCGCAACGGCGACAACGAAGCGGCCGTCGCCGACGGTCTCGCCCACACCGCGCGCGTCATCACCGCCGCGGCGGCGATCATGGTCTTCGTCTTCGGCAGCTTCGTGCTCGACGGCAACCGCAGCATCAAGATGTTCGGCTTCGGTCTCGCCGTCGCGGTGTTCCTCGATGCCTCCGTGGTGCGCATGCTCCTCGTGCCGGCGACGATGCAGCTGCTCGGCGACCGCAACTGGTGGTTGCCGCGCTGGCTGCAGAAGGTGCTGCCGCACATCGACGTCGAGGGGACGCACGCGACCCCCGCGTCGAGTACCGGCAAGTAGATCGCTGCAAGCGGGGCGGTCAGTCCGTCCCGCGCAGCGCATCCAAGGCGCCGAGCACGGCGCGCAGCGATGCCGCAACGGTGCTCGGATGCACGCCGACACCCCAGCGCACGTCGCCGTGTCCGTTCGTCATCTCGACGTACGCGACGGCGTTCGCATGAGAACCGGTTCCGAGCGAATGCTCGACGTAGTCGCGCACGTCGGGGGCGATACCGCGGGCGAGTGACTCGTTGCCGCGCAGGGCGGCGATGAGTGCGTCGATCGGTCCGTTGCCCGCACCCGTCACGGTGACGCGCCGGTCGCCGTCGCGCAACTGGGCAGTGATCCGCGTCGCACCGACGTCGCCGTCGCTCAACTTAAACGAGTCGAGGGAGAGGCGTGGTGCGTCCGGCAGGTAGCGCCCGCGGAAGGTGTCCCACATCGCCGTCGGTGACACCTCGCCGCCCGACTGCTCGGCGACTTCCTGCACGGTGCGGGAGAATTCGATCTGCAGTCGGCGTGGCAGGTCCATGCCGTGCTCGGTCTTCATGAGGTACGCGACCCCACCCTTGCCCGACTGGCTGTTCACACGGATGACCGCCTCGTACGTGCGCCCGACATGAGCGGGGTCGATCGGCAGGTACGGCACCTCCCACTTTGCGTACTCGGCGCCGAGCGCGGTGAGGCCCTTGTTGATCGCATCCTGGTGACTGCCGGAGAACGCGGTGTACACGAGGTCCCCGGCGTGCGGATGGCGCTCGTGAACGGGCAGTCGATTGCAGTACTCGACGTCGCGCTTGATCGCGTCGATGTCGGTGATGTCGAGCTCGGGATCGACGCCGTCGACGAAGAGGTTCATCGCCAGGGTGACGATGTCGACGTTGCCGGTGCGCTCGCCGTTGCCGAACAGCGTGCCCTCGACGCGGTCGGCACCCGCCATGACACCGAATTCCGCCGCGGCGACGGCGCACCCGCGGTCGTTGTGCGGATGCAGCGACAGCACGACGGACTCGCGGTTGTGCACCGAGCGGTGGAACCACTCGATGACGTCGCCGTACACCTTCGGCGAGTAGCACTCGACGGTCGCCGGCAGGTTGAGGATGATCGGACGTTCGGGTGTCGGCTCGATGACGTCCATGACGCGGTGACAGATCTCGAGTGCGAAATCGGGTTCGGCGAGCGTGAAGCTCTCGGGCGAGTACTCGTAGCGCAGGTCGGTACCGGGCAGTTCCGATTCGAGCGACCGGCACAGTCGGGCGGCGTCGACGGCGAGGTCGATCACCTGATCCGTGTCCATTCCGAACACGACGCGCCGTTGCAGCGGATTCACCGAGTTGTAGAAGTGCATGATCGCCGACGGGGCACCGCGCAGCGACTCGTAGGTGCGGCGGATGAGCTCCTCACGCGACTGCACGAGCACCTGGATGGTGACGTCGTCGGGAATGTGGCCGCCCTCGATGAGCATCCGCACGAAATCGAAGTCGGGTTGGCTCGCCGAGGGGAACCCCACCTCGATCTCGCGGAATCCCATCTGTACGAGACGCCGGAACAGGCGCAGTTTGCGCTGCGGATCCATCGGGTCGATGAGTGCCTGGTTGCCGTCGCGCAGGTCGACGGAGCACCACGTCGGTGCGCGATCGATCGTGCGGTTCGGCCACGTGCGGTCGCCGAGCACGAGGGGAATCCATCGCTCGTATTTCTCGAACGCCATGAGCCGCGGCGTGGGCGCGGGGGACTCCGTGGCGGTGTGTGCCGGTGTCTGTGTTGATGCCGGTGCCTGTGTTGATACCGGCGCCGATGTCGGTGTCATGGGTGTCTCCTCGTTTCTGAAGGGTGTGTCTGAATGGTGTTTCTGAATGGTGTCCGAGTAGTCGTTTTCGGGGCTGGGTGCAGTGCTGTCGGTACAAAAGAAAAACTCCCGGCCTTTCGGCTCGGGAGTTTGTCGACGTCGACGAATATGTGGCCGACGTCGCTACATAAGAAGAAGGACGCCGGTTGCTGCAATCACGAGCGTCATGGTAGCGGCGTCGCGCATTTTGACAACGCCCGGCGACACGTCACAGCGTGCAGAGATGCGTGTGCGTTCGTACACCGCATCGTTCACCGGCGCGTGCCGGCGAACGTCACACCGCGCGCGGCGACGGGATGATGAAGTTGGCGAACTGCCACGGATCGCTCGGGTCGATGCGCAGCGGTCCGTTGCCGAACCCGGGGAAGAGATCGTTGCGGTGGGCGAGCGGATCCCAGTCGACGGGTCCGGAGTGGAACGTGCCGAGGTACGGGTAGGCGACATCGAGCACGTACGACCACGGCAGGTCGTCGGGAACGCACACGCCGGCGTTCGGGTTCTCGATCATCCACGCCGTCGCGGCGAGCACCGAGCAGGCCACTTGCAATGTGGTCGCGTTCTGGCCGGGCAGTATGGCGCGCGACTCGTCGATGCTCAGCAGCGAACCGGTCCACCACGACTTGTAGTCGTGACCCATGACGAGCACGCCGAGTTCGTCGCGACCCGAGACGATTTCGTCGGTGAGCAGACGCTGCTGCGACTGCATCTTCCAGTTGCGCGCCCGCAACTCGTGCACGCTCATGATCGCGGCATCGGTGGGGCAGTACGCGTAGTGCACCGTCGGGCGGTACTTCGCCGTGCCGTCCTCGTTCCACACGGTGAGGTGGTCGCTCATCGTGTACGCCTCGCCGTGGCGGATGATCATGCCGAGGATTTCGCCGGCCGGCACCCACGAGCGCACCCAGGTCTCCATGCCCGGCTGGGCGATGGCGATCTGGTTGCACGGACCGTCGTCGTCGTGGACGTGGGCGTTGTGCGGCAGCCAGCGTTCGTGCGTTCCCCAGCCGAGTTCGGCCGGCGCCACGCCCTCTTCGTAGAAGCCCTCGATCGACCACGTGTTGACGAACTCGTCGACGCGCTTGGGTTCGTTCGTGATCTGGGTGTCGCGCTCGGAGATGTGCACGACCTTCACGCCGGTGAGCATTGCCAGCGTGTTGTAGCGACCTTCGGCAAGGGCGCCCTCGACGAACTTCGCCGCGCTGCCGGCGCGCCCCTCGCGCAGCATCGCCTCGGCGATTTCGCCGATGGCCCGCTTCACGAAATGGCTGACGAGACCGGGGTTCGCACCGTGTTCGAGTACCGCGGTGGCGCCGCCGTTGTCGGGCCACGATTCGACCATTCGGCGGATGTTCTGGTGGCGCACGTACAGCGTGCGGTCGAGCGGATGCGTCGAGTGCATGTCGTAGTACGGGTCCCACAACTCGACGCTCGTGTTGAGGTAGCGCACGCCGTGGTCGCGACACCACTGCAGGATCGTCGGGCAGTCGATGTTCCAGGCGAGGTCGAGGAGGATGTCGCCCGCACCGACGCGCTCACCGAGGAAACTGTCGAGGTTGTCCCGCGTGACGCGACCGATCTCGAACGTGACGCCCTTGGCGATGGAATCGGCGATGTACGAGCGGTAGTCGGTGAAATCGACGACGCGAATCTTCGACGGGTCGAGCTTCATGTCGCGCAGCAGCAGCGGCACGACGGCCCGGGAGATGCCGCCGCAGCCGAGTACCAAGACTCGGCCGGTGAAGCGGGATCCGACCCTGGCGAGGTCGACGGTCACGACCGACGTCGCGCAGCGCGCGACGCGGTGGTGGTGCGAGCAGATTCCTCGGCGAGGATCATCTGCAACGACGCTTCGAACACGGGCTCGGGGGGAACGAGCAGCGACTGCCCGTCGTACGACGGGCCCTTGCGGCCGTTGATCGACGATGTCATGGCGTCGTCGACGACGCGGGTGGTAGTGCCCAGCGGAGTCTCGTTGTTGTGTTGCATGGTTTCCATCTGGCACCTCCTTGTCGGGTCGGACAATTGCAGTTCGTCACCATACAGATTTCACCTGTCTGCGTCTACTGCCTGATGTGTCAGCCGATACTGATTCACGAGTCAGTTCGATTCCGTCGCCGAGCACTACGCTGAAGCACTCATGACTGGCGCCGGCACCTCGTTCGCAGCGCTCGGAGTTCCCGCCGACATCTCCGCCGGACTCGCCGCTGCGGGCTTCGACGCCCCTTTCGCGATCCAGGTCGAAGCGATCCCCGTCGCGTTGCGCGGTGACGACGTGTGCGGCCGGGCCCGCACCGGCTCGGGCAAGACCCTCGCCTTCGGCGTGCCGCTGCTCGCCCGTCTGACGAGTGCTGCCGCCCCGCGGGCGCCGCTCGGCCTCGTTCTCGTGCCCACCCGCGAGCTCGCCCTGCAGGTCGCCGAGGTGCTCGAACCGATCGCCAAGCACGGCCGGCGCCGCGTGTTGCCGGTGTACGGCGGGGCGTCGCGCGACGACCAGATCGACGCCCTGCGAGACGGAGTGGAGATCGTCGTCGCCACGCCGCTGCGCCTCATCGATCTCATCAAGGCGGGCGAGGTGCGTCTCGACGCTGTCTCGATCGTCGTGCTCGACGAGGCCGACCGCATGGCCGACGAGGGTTTCATGCCACAGGTCGAGTGGATCCTGCGCCACGTCACCGCCGAGCACCAGACCATGCTCTTTTCCGCCACCCTCGACGGCCAGGTGGCGAACCTCGTGCGCCGGTACATGCGCAACCCCGTCGAAGTATCGATCGACACCCCGACGGCCACCGTCGGAACGATGCGCCACCTGTTCCTCGCGGTGCACCACATGGACAAGGACCGCGTCGTCGCGGCACTCGCCGCCGGCGCGGGCAAGACGGTCGTGTTCTGCGACACGAAGCGGATGTGCGACAAGGTCGCCACGAACCTCGAGAAGTTGCGGGTGCGGGCCTCGGCTCTGCACGGTGACATGTCGCAGGCCGCGCGCGAGCGCTCGCTCGAAAGATTCACGAACGGCGATCTGTCGGTGCTCGTCGCCACCGACGTTGCCGCCCGCGGCATCGACATCGACGACGTCGCGTGCGTCGTGCACTACGTGCCGCCGATCGACGTGAAGACGTACCTCCACCGTTCGGGTCGCACGGCTCGTGCCGGTCGCGACGGTTGGGCGGTGACGCTCGCCGAGTACAACCAGCACACGACGTGCCGGATCATTCAGCGCGGTCTGCGCCTCGAGCCGCAGCCGCCGATCGAAGTGTTTTCGAACGATCCGCGTCTCGCGGATCTGGCGAGTTTCTTCAGCGCGCAGTGAGCCAGGCCGGACGTCGCGCCTCGTAGGCGTCGATGTCGGCGGCGTGGGTGAGGGTGATCCCGATGTCGTCGAGCCCCTCGAGGAATCGCGTGCGCACGGCGGGTGCAAGATCGAACGCCGCCGAGAAACCGCGCGCCGGAACCTCGACGCGCAGTGTGTCGACGTCGACGACGATCTCGGTCTTCGGATCGGCTTCGATCGCCTGCCACAGCGCCTCGACCTCGTCATTCGAGAGCGCGACGGGGACGAGACCGTTTTTCGTGCAGTTGTTGCGGAAGATGTCGCTGAAGCTCGGTGCGATGACGGCGTCGAAGCCGTGCTGCTGCAGCGCCCACACCGCGTGCTCGCGCGACGAGCCGACGCCGAAGCTCGGTCCGGCGACGAGGATGGTGGCGCCCGCGTAGCGCTCGTCGTTCAGCACGAAGTTGCGGTCGTCGCGCCAGGTGGCGAAGAGTCCCTTTTCGAAGCCGGTGCGCTCGACGCGCTTCAACCATTCGGCGGGGATGATCTGGTCGGTGTCGACGTCGCTGCGACGCAACGGCAAGCCGCGACCGGTGACGATGCGTACGGCCTTCACGACAGGTCATCCGGGGTGGCGAAGTGACCGGCGACGGCGGTGGCGGCGGCGACGGCGGGGGAGACGAGGTGCGTGCGTCCGCCGCGACCCTGGCGACCTTCGAAGTTGCGATTGCTGGTGCTCGCGGCCCGCTCACCGGGGGCGAGCTTGTCGGGGTTCATTGCCAGGCACATCGAGCAACCGGGTTCGCGCCACTCAAGGCCGGCGTTGCGGAACACCTCGTGCAGACCCTCTTTCTCGGCCTGCGCCTTCACGACGTGGCTGCCGGGTACGACCATGGCGCGCTTCACGCTCACTGTGCGACCGCGCAGTACGGCGGCGGCGGCACGGAGGTCTTCGATGCGGCTGTTCGTGCACGAACCGATGAACACGGTGTCGACGTTGATGTCGCGGATCGCCGTGCCGGGTTGCAGACCCATGTATTCGAGCGCGCGGGCCACGGTGCTGCGTGTCGTCGAGTCGTCGAAGTCGTCGGGTGACGGCACGCGACCGTCGATCGTGGCGACCTGCGCGGGGTTCGTACCCCACGTGACGTGCGGGGAGAGTTTCGTCGCATCGATGCGCACGTCACGGTCGAAGGCGGCGCCGTCGTCGGTGACGAGAGTGCGCCAGTCGTCGAGTGCGCGTTCCCACGCGGCACCTTTCGGCACGTACGGGCGGCCCTCGAGGTAAGCGAACGTCGTGTCGTCGGGTGCAACGAGGCCGGCGCGTGCACCCGCCTCGATCGACATGTTGCAGATCGTCATGCGGCCTTCCATCGACAGGCTGCGAATGGTCGAGCCGCGGTATTCGATGACGTGGCCGATGCCGCCACCGGTACCGATGTGACCGATGATCGCGAGGATGACGTCCTTGGCGGTGACGCCGGCGGGCAGATCGCCGTCGACGGTGACGCCCATCCATCGCGGGCGGGCCTGCGGAAGAGTTTGCGTGGCGAGAACGTGTTCGACTTCGGACGTACCGATGCCGAAGGCGAGTGCACCGAAGGCACCGTGCGTTGCAGTGTGGCTGTCACCGCACACGATCGTCATGCCTGGTTGCGTACGACCCTGTTCGGGACCGATGACGTGGACGATGCCCTGGCCGGCATCACCCATCTTGTACAGCGTGATGCCGAACTCGGCCGCGTTGCGGCGCATCACCTCGAGTTGCTTCGCCGACGTCGGGTCGGCGACGGGGAGGTGGATGTCGAGGGTCGGCACGTTGTGGTCCTCGGTGGCGACGGTGAGTTCGGGGCGACGCACGGTGCGTCCCGAGATGCGCAGTCCGTCGAAGGCCTGCGGGCTCGTCACCTCGTGGATGAGATGCAAGTCGACGTAGAGCAGTTCGGTGCCGTCGGCATCGCGGTGGACAACATGGCGATCCCACACTTTTTGGGGCAACGTCAGACGTTCAGTCACCCTGCCATTCAACCTGATCGGACGCACACAGCCTCGGCATGGCGACAACTTCCCTCACACCCATTGCTCTGGCATCGTGCGTCGAGCACAGCCTCCACCTCTCCCTGCCCGGGTTCGACGTGCCTCGCGCGCGGCTGTACGGCATCAGCGTCGTCGATCCGCGCGGTGTCGAGCGCAACGTCGACGGGGCGCTGCGACTGTCGTACATCGCCGAACACCCCGACGTGTATTCGTTGCTAGCGAACCCCGCGGCCAACGTCGTGCGTTTCTACGACGCGGCGGCGGTGCTCACGTGCGGTTGGGCTGCTCCCGTCGCCGGTGACGACGATGACGAGCGTGCGCCGAGCGAGCATCCGCAGCGCCGGCGCGTGCGACTCATCTCGATCGTGTGCGACGCGGGTGCCGGGTCCGTCCTGCGCTTTGCCGACTCGCCCGACGAGGTGATCACCGATGCCGGCGACGGCCGCGGCTCTCTCGCCGACGCGATCAACCATTTGTGGCGCGACTAGCGCCACAAATGGCATCAACGCGTGTTTACGGCGTACATGAACACGTGTTTACGGCGTGATTGAGCGGCTGCGGTGCACATCGAGTGCGAGCTCGACGAGCAGTCGTGCGCATTCTTCGCGCCGCGACCACACCGCATCGTGACCCGCGGCGAGGCGCGCGACATGTGCGGCCCGCACGCTCGTCACGAGCTCTTCCTGGCGTGACGGCGGAACGACGAGATCATCGGTCGTCACGAGCACCGCGGTCGCCACCTGCAACGACGACACCCACTGTCGCGAGTCGAAGTCGCCGATCGCACTGCCTGCTTCGAGGATCATCCGCCAGTCGTGGCGACCCATCTGGCGCACGGCCCACTCAGCCATCTCCGCGGTGCGCTTCTGCAGGAACGCCCGCTCGGTGACCCACGTGCGCATCTGCGATCCGACGAGTCGTGAGATGCGGGCAAGTACCGCCATGCCGAGGAAGTTGCGCCGCTCGATGTTCGATGCAGCGAAATAGCCCGCGGTCGCCGCGAGCACCATGCCGCGAACGCGCTGCGGATGTCGCCGCGCGAGCAGTTGTGCCACGGTGCCGCCCATCGAGTAACCGACGACGTAGAACGACTCGATATCGAAGTCGTCCGCCAGCGCCACGACGTCGTCGGCGCAATCCTCGAGGCGGAATCGGGATCGCGTGCGCAAGCCCCGCGAGTGACCGCGCAAGTCGGGTGCGAGTACGCGGAAGTGTTCGCCGAACGCGGAGTAACACGGGTACCAGTTGAGATCGGCCGAGGCGGTCCAGCCGTGCAATGCGATGAGCACCGGCGCGTTCGCCGGGCCGGGGACTTCGCGCACGAACGTCGTGCCGCGCCCCGTCAGGTCGACGTCGTGGCCCGCGGGGAACCCGCCCGACGCGGGCGTCGTGCGCACGATCGGCATGGCTGTGCGACCGGTTGTGGTTCGTCGACCGCCGTCAGGACGGGACGTCGACGGACAGGACGCGCACCGACAGCGTCTTGCCGTTCGGAGCGACGAAGGACACGGTGTCGTTCGCCGATGCGCCGAGCAGCGCGGAACCGACGGGGGACGTGGGGCTCATGACGCTCACCTTCGGATCGGAGGGCTTCTCCTCGACGTGGCCGATGATGTATTTCTCGGCCATCGACTCGGGATCGCCGTCGTAGAGGATGGTGACGACGACGCCGACACCGACGCGGCCGTCGGCGACGGGCTCGATGATCTCGGCGTTCTCGAGGATCGATTCGAGCTGGCGGATGCGCCCCTCCATGTGACCCTGTTCGTCCTTGGCGGCGTGGTAGTCGCCGTTCTCCTTGAGGTCGCCGAGCTCGCGTGCCCGCTCGATCTTGCCCGCGACTTCGATGCGGCCGCGCGTCGTGAGATCCTTCAGTTCGGCGCTCAGACGATCGAAAGCGCTGCGCGAAAGCTGATGCGTTGGCATGCGCGAAACGCTAGCGGTGCTGCCGAGCGGCCCGGGATCCGAGCAGAGATGTCGTGCGTGCGTACGCTTGACGTCGTGGCACGAACACATCGAGTGGCAGTCATCGGCGGCGACGGAATCGGACCGGAGGTGATCGCTGAGGCGTTGAAGGCCGTCGCAGCGACGGGAGTGGTACTCGACACCGTGTACTTCGACCTCGGCGGTGCGCGGTACCTGCGCGACGGTGAAGTTCTCTCCGACGGGACGTTGGACGATCTGCGCGCATTCGACGCGATTCTCCTCGGTGCGGTCGGAACGCCCGACGTGCCGCCGGGGGTCATCGAGCGCGGTTTGCTGCTGAAGATGCGCTTCGGTCTCGACTTGTTCGTCAACCACCGTCCCTTCGTCGGCGTCGCGCCCGGTCACGAGCGCGGGCACGACTTCATCGTCATCCGCGAGAACACCGAGGGGTCGTACCTCGGCGAGGGCGGTTTGTTGCGCAAGGGAACGCCGCACGAGGTGGCGACGCAGGGCAGCGTGAACACGCGCTTCGGTGTCGAGCGTTGCGTGCGCTACGCCTTCGACCTCGCGCGCACACGCCAACGCAAGCACGTCACGCTCGTGCACAAGACGAACGTGCTCACCTTCGCCGGCGATCTGTGGCAGCGCACCTTCGACATCGTCGCCGCCGACTATCCCGATGTCGGAACGGCGTACAACCACGTCGACGCCGCATGCATCTACTTCGTGCAGGATCCCCACCGCTATGACGTCGTCGTCACCGACAACCTCTTCGGTGACATCCTCACCGACCTCGGTGGCGCGGTGAGCGGCGGCATCGGTGTCGCTGCATCGGCGAACCTCAACCCGGCGCGCACCGGTCCGTCGATGTTCGAGCCGATCCACGGGTCGGCCCCCGACATCGCCGGCAAGGGCATCGCCAACCCCGTCGCCGCGATCCTGTCGGCGGCAATGATGCTCGAGTACCTCGGTGAGCACGGGGCCGCCGCAGTGATGCGCCGCGCCTGCATCGACGCCCCGTCGGGGCGCACCGTCGAGGTGGGCGACGCCATCTGTGCCCGCATCGTCGCCGATTCGCGTCGATAACTTGCTTCGGCTTTCTGCATCTTGCTTCGGCATCCGGGGAGGCCGCACAGATAGCGTGAATGAGAGCCCCGGCGCGGGGCAGGAAGGCGACCTAAACGCTCATGCCGATCACGACCACGCCGAAAATTTGGATGAACGGCAAGCTCGTCGCCTGGGACGACGCCAAGATCCACGTCCTCACGCACACCCTGCATTACGGCACCGGCGTGTTCGAGGGAATGCGCGCCTACGAGACGAGCGAGGGTCCGGCGATCTTCCGTCTCACCGAGCACATCCAGCGCCTGCACCGCAGTGCGCACATCCTCGGAATGGAAATCCCCTTCACCGTCGAGGAGCTCGTCCAGGCGTCGAAGGACACCGTTGCATCGACCGGTCTGCCGTCGTGTTACGTGCGTCCGATCGCGTACTACGGCTACGGAGAGATGGGTTTGAGCACCCTGCCGTGCAAGGTCGACGTCGCCATCGCCTGCTGGCCGTGGAACGCGTACCTCGGTGATGATGCCGTCGACAAGGGCGTGCGCATGAAGATCTCGTCGTGGACGCGTCACGACCACAACATCATGCCGCCCGCGGCAAAGACGATCGGCAACTACGTCAACTCGTCGCTCGCCAAGGTCGAGGCACTGAAGGCCGGTTACGACGAGGCGATCATGCTCGCACCGAACGGTCTCGTCGCCGAGTGCACCGGCGAGAACATCTTCGCCGTGCGCAACGGCATCATCCTCACGCCGCCGCTGTCGGCCGGTGCGCTCGAGGGCATCACTCAGAACTCGGTGATGACGATCGCCCGCGACCTGGGCTTCGACGTGCGCGTCGACAACCTCGCGCGCAGCGACCTGTACATCGCCGAGGAAGTCTTCGTGTGTGGCACCGCGGCCGAAGTCGGCTCGGTGAAGGAAATCGACGAGCGCAAGATTCCGTGCCCCGGCCCGAAGACGAAGGCGATCGCCACCACGTACGCCAAGGCCGTGCGCCGCCAGGACGCCCGTTACGCCAACTGGTGCGAGCT
>JBIIUH010000120.1:0-3083 GCA_044340075.1 Ilumatobacteraceae bacterium
ACCCACACTGCGACTCCGCGCCGACTATCTCGCGATCGTCACCATTGCCACTGCCGAGATCGTGCGACTCGTGGTGCGATCCGTGCGGTTCAAACATTTCTTCGGCGGCAGTGACGGGATCAACAATTTCAGCAAGGCCTTCCGCGATCTCAATCCGTTCGGTGTGGGCGACTTCTACGGAATCCGCCCGTTCCGGTTCAGCGGTTACACGCTGTGGACGTTGCTCGTGGCTTGGGCCCTCGTCGCTCTCGGTTCGCTGTTCGTCTGGGCGCTCATGCGCAGTCCGTGGGGACGGGTCGTCAAGGCAATCCGAGAGGACGAAGATGCCGTGCGGTCGCTCGGTAAGAACGTGTACACGTACAAGATGCAGTCGCTGATCATCGGCGGAGTTCTGGGAATGTTCTCGGGGATGATCTTTGCGCTCGACCGCGGCTCGATCCAGCCGGACAATTACAGCCGTGACGTGACCTTCTATATCCTCACCGCGCTCGTACTCGGCGGTGTCGCCAAGGTGATGGGATCGATCGTCGGTCCCATGATGTTCTGGGGCTTGTTCGTGTTCAGCGACAATTTCCTCCGTGATCTCACCGACAGCGGTCCGTTGCGCATCGGTGGTGTCACGATCATCCAGTCCACACAGGTGGGTGCGGTCAACTACATGCTCGTCGGACTCGGACTCATCCTGCTGATGACTCTGCGTCCGCAGGGCATCTTCGGCAACCGCAAGGAGATGGCGCTCGATGGCCGCTGATTCCGTAGCTGCCCGCGCGGCACGTGAAGCATTGTCCACGGTCGAAGCACGACCCGGAGCGAACAAACCCGATCCGATCCTCGTTGCCGACGGCGTTCGGCGTAACTTCGGCGGCATCGTTGCGGTCGACGTTCAGCACGTCGAGGTGCAGCGGGGCAGTATCACTGCGCTCATCGGTCCGAACGGTGCCGGCAAGACGACGTTGTTCAACCTACTGACGGGTTTCGACAAGCCCGATCAGGGTGAGTGGCGTTTCGACGGCCACAACATGTCGCGGGTTGCGGCCCACCGTACGGCAGCCATGGGTATGGTGCGCACGTTCCAGCTGACGAAGAGCCTCACGAAACTGTCGTGCATCGAGAACATGAAGCTTGGCGCGACGCACCAGGTTGGCGAGCGCTGGTACAACGGCTTGTTCAAGTCACGCTGGTCGCGCCAGGAGGAACAAATCGAAAGTCGCGCAGACACGTTGCTGCGGCGTTTCAAGCTCGACCACATGCGTGACGAATACGCAGGCACGCTGTCGGGTGGACAGCGCAAACTGCTCGAGATGGCACGGGCGCTCATGGTCGAACCGAAGATGGTCATGCTCGACGAGCCGATGGCGGGCGTGAACCCGGCGCTGAAGCAGAGTCTCAACGAGCACATCCGCGGGCTGCGTGACGACGGCATGACGGTGCTCTTCGTCGAGCACGACATGGACATGGTCCACGACGTCTCCGATTGGGTGATCGTCATGGCCGAAGGTGCGATCATCGCCGAAGGTACTCCCGACCAGATCGCCGCGAATCCGGCGGTCATCGAGGCGTACCTCGGTGGACATCAGGGCCGTTCGCTGGAGGAGCCGTCGTGAGCAGTCACATTCTGCGTGTCGACGAACTCGTTGCCGGCTACATACCCGGTGTGAACATCCTCAACGGCGTGAACATCGACGTCGCCGCGGGGGAGTTCGTCGGCATCATCGGACCAAACGGTGCAGGTAAGTCGACGGTTCTCAAGGCGATTCTCGGTGAGTGCACCGTACGTTCGGGCCACGTGTCGTTCCTGGGGGATGACATCACCGGCCGTCGAGCATTCGAACTCGTCGAACGGGGTATCGGCTACGTGCCGCAGACGAAGAACGTTTTTCCGAGTCTCACCGTGACCGAGAACCTCGAGATGGGTTGCTTCCTGCGCCCGAAGACCTTCGCCGACCGGTACGACTACGTCACGTCGATCTTTCCCCGTCTGCGCGAAAGGGCGTCGTCACGTGCCGGGTCGCTGTCGGGTGGCGAGCGCCAGATGGTGGCGATGGGACGTGCACTGATGCTCGATCCCAAGTTGCTCCTGCTTGACGAACCGTCAGCCGGCTTGTCACCCGTGTTGCAGGACGAAGTATTCGTGCAATGCCGCGAGATCAACAAGCGCGGGATCTCGATTCTCATGGTCGAACAGAATGCGCGTCGCTGTCTGCAGGTGAGCCACCGCGCGTACGTGCTCGATCAGGGCCGCAACGCATACACGGGGACTGGGTCCGAGTTGCTGCGCGACCCGAACGTCATCAAGTTGGACCTCGGCACGCTCGCCAAGTACACCGGCTGAGTCCGGCGCTCTTTGCCGAGTGTTCCGATCGCCCGATCCGTGCATGTTCGTACCGTCGTCGGCAGATTGAAGACCGCAATGCGGTGGATACAAAAGAAGAACCCCGGGCTTTCGCCCGGGGTTCAACTTCAGACTTGACGTCTTGTGGGATTACTTGCCGGCGTCGAAGTTCTCGCCGAGCGCGTTACCCATGTTGCCGTCCACGCCGTAGACCGCTTTGTTGCGCGGTCCGACGCCCTGCTCCACCATGGTGCGCAGGATTCGGCTGCCTTCATCGAACGTGATGAGGATGATGGCATCCGGGTTGGCGGCGACGACCTCACCGACTTCGGCATCGAACGTTGCCGCTGCCGGGTCGTAGATCTTCGTGCCGAGCACCTCGACACCCGAGGCCTTCAACACGGTCTCGATGACCGTGGCGAGGCTGGTGCCGTAGGCGTCGTCAAGAGCCAAGATGTAGGCCGAAGCGTTGCCGTCAGCAGCCACGATCTCCGCGAGCACTGCACCCTGGAGGTCGTCCGGGGGAGCGTTGCGGAAGTACAGGCCGTTGTCGGCGTAGTCGACCAGCTTCAGCGAGGTGTTCGCCGGGCTGAACTGAACGACACCCGCCTGGGTGATCTTGTCGATGACGGTGAGCGAAACACCCGAGGAGGCCGCGCCGATGATGGCGTCGACGTTCTCCGAGATGAGTCGGTCAGCGGTGACGCTGGCCGTGTCGGTGCTCGTGTCACCCGAGTCGCCCTTCGAGTAC
>JBIIUH010000042.1:0-12275 GCA_044340075.1 Ilumatobacteraceae bacterium
GACTTCACCGACTTCTCGGCCGCATCGCTCGCCGGCGCCCTGTTCAGCGGCGCGAATCTCACGAGCTCGGTGTTTATCCGTGCCGACCTCACGGGTGCCGACTTCGCCGGCGCCACGCTGAAGAACGTCGATCTCACCGCTGCCAACGTGACCGGAGCGAACTTCGAGGGTGCGAATCTCGAAGGAGCCGTCGTGTGCGACGTCGATCTTGAGGTGGCGCTGAATCTCACTCCCGCTCAACTGCAGAAGGCGAAAAAGTTCAAGACCAAGGGCAAGATCTACTGCCCGTAGACGCGGAAACGTCCGGCCGACGTTGGTTGCCCGTTCGTGGTCGTCACTTCGCCGCAGCGACCCGGTCGACGCCGGTGAAGGTGTTGACGGTGGTGTGAGCGATCAGCGCAGCGCAGCGAGCGCGGCGTCGTAATTCGGTTCTTGGGCGATCTCGCTGACGAGTTCGGTGTGGGTGACGACACCCTTTTCGTCGACGACGACGACCGCGCGGGCGAGCAGCCCCTTCAACGCACCGTCGAGGATCTTCACGCCGAACGAGTTTCCGAAGTCGGAGCGGAAGCACGAGCCGTTCTGCACGTTGGTGATGCCCTCGGCGCCGCAGAAACGTTTCTGGGCGAACGGCAGGTCCTCCGACACGTTCATGACGACGGTGTTGCTCATCGACGACGCCAGTTCGTTGAATCGGCGCACGCTCTTCGCACACGTGCCGGTGTCGATCGACGGGAAGATGTTCAGCACGAGGCGCTTGCCGATGAAGTCCGTATTCGTCGTTTCCGAGAGGTCCTCCTTCACGAGGGTGAACGTGGGGAGCGGCTGCTTCACTGCGGGGAGCGAGCCGTTGGTGTTGACGGGGTTGCCGCCGAGGGTCACTGTTGCCATGCCCGCAGTCTGGCAGACACGGGCATGGGGCGAAAAACGGTGCCGCGGGGTGACGGCATTCGCGTCGTCGTATCGAGATGAAGCGGGTGAAGCGCTCGCTCAGCCCCGGCGACGGAACTGACCCTGCAGCGTGCTGAGAACGAACAGGCCGATGACCACCCACCACTGGTATTGGTCGACGAAATCGAGGAACGCACGAATCTGATCCTCGAAGATGCGGCCGAACACCCACAACACCCACAACTTGATGACGATGCCGATGCTCACCCAGAAGATGAACCGCCGCGGCGGCATACCGCGGTGCCCGACGAGGAGGCACACCACGTTGCTGCCCGGGAAGATGACGACGGCGAGACGGCCCATGCGGTCGACGGCGCGTTCCATCCAAACGTAGATACGCGGTGGTTCGCCCACCTGCGACTCGAGCCAGCCAACCGCCTTCTTGCCGTACCAGCGGCCGCACCAATACAGGGCGAGTGCGGCGGCGAGTACGCGGAAGAAACCGATGACCGCATACGACACGACGCCGATGTACGGAACGGCGGCGAAGAGGTTGCGGTTGCGCGACGAGAGCGTGAGCACCCACGCGGGGTGCTCGTCGATGAGAGCGGGACCGATGTTCGAGCCGATCGTGCCGATGACGAACAGCAGCGATGTGATGGTGAGGAGGGTCGGACCGCGTCCGCGCCGCGGCGTGGGGGCCTCGTGGGGCTCGGGCGACGTCACTTCACTGCCCGTCGATTTCGGGGGCCTTCAATTCACGCGTCGTTACTTCGACCGTGGACGGCGCCTCGATTTCGGTGGTGGCGATACCGAGTTCCTTCAGCTTGCGCAACGACACGAGCATGCGTGAATCGATCGAGCCGACCATGGTGTTGTACGCGTTGATCGCGGTGTTCAGCCCCTTGCCCGTGTCGGCGACGGACTTCAGCACCGTACCGACCCGTTCGTACAACTCGAGCGCCGTATCGGCGATCTTCTGGGCGTTGTCGGCGATTTGGTATGCCTGCCAACCCTTTGCGACCGCAAGGAGGAGCGCGAGCAGGTTCACCGGCGAGGCGATGAGCACGCGATGCCGCATCGCCTCTTCGAGCAGGGTGGGATCACTGCGCAACGCATCGGCGAGGAACGATTCGCCGGGGATGAACATGATGACGTACTCGGGAGCGCGGCTGAACTGCTTCCAGTACGCCTTGTCGCTAAGGGTCTTCGCGTGTCCCTTCACCAACGAGGCGTGCTCGGTGAGGAACTGTCGCTGCAGGGCGACGTCGGTGGTTTCCTGTGCTTTGAGGTACGCCGACAGTGGCGCCTTGGCGTCGATGATCACCGTGCCGTCGTTGGGGAGGCGCACGATCGCGTCGGGTCGCTGCCGCGAGTCGGCACCGCTCACCGTGGTCTGCTCGGTGTAGTCGCAGTACGGAGCCATGCCGGCGAGTTCGATGACGTTGCGCAACTGTTGCTCACCCCAGGCGCCCCGTGCACTCGTCGACTTCAGCGCCGCCTGCAGGGCGCTCGTGGTGGTAGCCAGTGCATCGAGCCGCTCGCCGAGGGCGTTGGTGTACCCGGCTGCGCTCGTGTAACTGTTTTGCAGGTTGCCGACCGCTGCGCGCAACTCGTTCATCTGCGAGGCGACGGGTTCGAGCAGCGACTTCGTTTCGGTGGTGAGCGACTGCGTACGGGCCTGGTACGTGCGGTCGATCTGTGCGTTCAGCGACTGCATCACCGCCTCGGTCGCGGTGCGCACCTGAGCGTCGACGCTGTCGCGCACGACATCGCGGACCGCACCCGTAATGACTGCGGTGTCGATGGTGAGGTTCGGCGGTGGCGGGGTGACCGGCTCGCGGCGTTGCGCCATGAGCACACCGACGGCGACGGCGAGACCGACGATGACGACGAGACCGGCGACGATGACCATGGCGTTGACGTCCATGCCACGATGCTCGCAGATCGGTGTGACACGGTGCGGTACGGCACTGAATTACGGGTGTGCGCAACCGGCCGCGACCCGGTGTGCGTTACAGCACGCGGCGCAGGAACTGGCGGGTGCGTTCGTCGGTCGGCTGGGTGAACACCTGCTCCGGCGGGCCCATCTCGGCGACGCGACCGGCATGCAGGAAGCAGACGCGGTCGGAGATGTCGCGGGCAAAGGCCATCTCGTGAGTGGCGATGAGCAGTGTGATGCCGCTGCCCTTCAATTCGCGCACGATGTCGAGCACCTCGCCGACGAGTTCGGGGTCGAGCGCACTCGTAATCTCGTCGAGCAGCAACACCTCGGGGTTCATGGCGAGCGCACGCACGATGGCCACGCGCTGCTGCTGGCCGCCCGACAATTGATCGGGATACACGTCGATCTTGTCGAGCAGCCCGAACCGACGCAGCAGGTTCTCGGTGATCGCGTTGGCCTCGTCACGCGACTTGTCGAGCACCTCGGTGAGGGCGAGCGTGACGTTGCGCCGCACGCTCATGTGGGGGAACAGGTTGTAACTCTGGAACACGATGCCGATGCGACGGCGCACCGGGTTGGGATCGCGGCCGATCTCGGTGATCTCGTCACCGTCGAGGAGGATGCGACCGTCGTCGATCGGCTCGAGGAGATTGACGCAGCGCAGCAGCGTGGTCTTGCCGCTGCCGCTCGCACCGATGAACGTGACGATCTCGCCGCTGCGAACGTCGAGCGACACGCGGTCGAGCACGGTATTGCCACCGAACGACTTGGCGACGGAATCGAGGACGAGTTTCACCGGATCCTCGTTCCCGACGTGCGGCGTCGTTCGCGGGTGACGAGCCAATCGGTGAGCCGCGTCAGCGGAATGGTCACGGACAAAAAGATGAGCGCGGCAACGACGTACGGCGTGAAGTTGGCGAACTTCGACTTGTCGATGCCGGCCTGGCGCAGGATCTCGATCGGCCCGATAAGGCTGACGAGGGCGACGTCCTTCTGCAAACTCACGAGGTCGTTGAGTAGCGGCGGCACGACCCGACGAATGGCCTGGGGAAGAATGACGAAGCGCATTGCCTGCGCGCTCGACAGCCCGAGCGAACGAGCCGCTGCGCGCTGACTTTCGTGCACGCTGTCGATGCCGGCGCGGAACACCTCGGCGACGTATCCCGAGTACGTCATGCCCAGAGCAACCGAGCCCCACAGCAGCGGGCTGTTGTACGGCCGCTCGAGGCCGAGGCCGGGCACCCCGAAGCCGACGAGATAGATCCACAAGATGACGGGCACGCCGCGCATGACGTCGGTGTATGCGGCGGCGAAGGCGCGCACGGGAAAGAGTGCCGGGGCACGCGTGTTGCGCGCGATGGCGATGAGCAGTGCGGTGATGAAGATCGCCGGCGTGGTCCACAGGAAGATGCGCACGTCGAGCCAGAAGGCATCGATGAGTCGCGGCACGGAGTCGGCGGCGAGTTCGAAGTCGAAGAAGCTCTTTTTCACGCGATCCCAACGCGGCATGCGCGGGACGAAAACAACGACGGCCGCCAGCACCACGAGGGTGCTGGCGGCCGCGATGATTGCGCTACGTCGCCGCTGTCGCCGTTCGTGACGGCGACGCAGCGACGAAGCGCCGGTCGGTCGGGACTGCGACACGCTCACGCGAGAGGCAGTCCGACGTCGACCGAATTACTCGAGTGAGATGACGGGAGCCTCGACGTACTCGCTCAGCCACTCGGCGACGATGGCATCCAACGTGCCGTCGTCACGCAGCGTGGCAAGTGCGGCGTTGACGCACTCGACGAGCGGGTTGTCAAGGTCGAGGAGCAGACCGAAGTTGTCCGCAGCTACGGCATCGGTCGCCGGGAACTGGCCGATGACCTTCGTGCCCTCGATTTCCACTGCACTGATGTACAGCGCGGTCGGCAAGTCGACGACGATCGCGTCGATCTGCTTGGCTTCGAGCGCGGCCTTGGCTGCTGCGTTGTCGTCATAGACGTATGGCTCGGTCGTCGGGGCGATCACGTTGGTAACGAAGTCGAGGCTCGTGGTGCCCGACTGCACGCCGAACTTCACGCTGGCGAGCTCTTCGAGCGTCGTCATCGATGCGACCGCGGAGTCGGCGTAACCGACCATGGCCTGGTTCGTCGTGTAGTACGAGTCGGAGAAGCTGACCGTTTCCTTGCGCTCGTCGGTGATCGAGTACTGCTGCAGGTTGAAGTCGAAGTTCTTCGCGCCGGGCTGAATGGCCTCGTCGAAGCCGGTGCGTACCCAGGTGACGCTCTCGTCGGAGAAGCCCATGGCGTTGGCGACGGCGTAGGCAACTGCCGCCTCGAAGCCCTGCTTGCTCTCGGGAGCGTCGTCGATGACCCACGGGAAGTAGGCGGGGTTGCCGGTGGCGATCGTCAGCACGCCCTCTTCGAGGGTCTTGCCGGCGGTGCACTCGTTGCCGGTTCCGAGCGCCGCTTCTTCGGCGACGGTGTCTTCGGCAACGGTGTCTTCGGTGGTGTCGCTTCCGCCGCACGCGGCGAGTGCCATGAGGGCAACTGCCGCGAGGGCTGCGACGCCACGACGTGACGTACGTGTCATGTGGGTGTCCTTTGTGGGGAAGTGGGTGTGTAATCACCTCGCTGCCACCCAATGGACGGCGTCGAGGACGAAGTATCAGGGTACTCAGCGGTCGTCGCGTTGTCTCGTTCGTGCACCTTGACTTGTCGTACGCTTCCCCCGATGTCGTCGTGGCGGGTGATGGTCGTCGGAGTGCTCGCCGGATTGTTGGCCGGCATCTTCGGAGTCGGTGGCGGCATCCTCATCGTGCCCGGTCTCATGTGGGTGCTGGCGATGGAGCAGCGCCGCGCGCACGGCACCTCTCTGGCGGCCGTTCTGCCCATTTCCATTGCGGGGCTCATCCCGTATCTCGTTGCCGGGAACGTGCAATGGGTGAAGGCCGCGGCGCTCGTTGCGGGTTCGCTCATCGGCGCGATCTACGGAGTGAAAGTGCTCGCCGTCATCGACAAGCGCAAGCTCGCCTTCGGTTTCGCCGCGCTCATGGTGCTGTCGGCGGCTCGGCTCGTGTGGGCACCCGCTGCCGGTACGACGCGCACGGTCGAGTGGTGGGGTGTCGTCGTTCTCGTCGGCGTCGGTGCCTTCGCCGGCTGGCTCGCCGGACTACTCGGCGTCGGCGGCGGCATCGTCATCGTTCCGGCACTCATGGTCATCTTCGGTGTGCCGCCCGTGCTCGCCAAGGGCACGTCACTCGCAGTCATCATTCCGACGAGCATCGTCGGCACCTGGCGCAACCGCGCTTCACGCAACCTCGACCTTCGGGTGGCGGCGGTCGTCGGCATGGCCGGTGTCGCATCGGCGGTACTCGGCGGCTGGCTGGCCGGCAGGCTGCCCGATTCGACCTCGTCCTATTTGTTTGCCGTCTTCCTCGTGGCGGTGGCCGCCCGGCTCGTGCGCACCGCACCGAAAGCCACCCGATAGCACCGAATCGCAGTGCCGCGGGTCGGCCCGTTTGACCGGCGGTACTGCCTTTTCGGACTCCCCATTGACTTTCATGGTGAAGCGTGTTGCGCGCCCGCATAAGGAAACGTACTGTGAAGATGTGATGGGGGTCACGCGGATCGTCCGCGTTCGTCCGTACGCTGCGGTCGAAGTCACTCCCATCGGGCGAGGTACGACATGACGATCACGAACGACGAGAACCGCGAAATCATCGGTCGCGACACGATCAACGACATCGACGCGATTCTCTCGGTGCCGCTCACCGACCCGAACGAGGTCGAGCACTTCGTGAAGAACAACGCCGAGACGGTCTTTACGTGGGACTATTCACTGTCGCGTCCCCAGCTTCGCAAGTTGTACGAGAAGGCAAAGACGGGTCAGTGGAACGCCACCACCGACATTCCGTGGGACACGCCCGTCGACGTCGAAGCAACCATCGCCGCCGACCAGGCGACGATCGGGCGTGGCATCGACCCCACGTGGTACGTCGACACGCCGCTCGCGAAGTGGGGAGACAAGGAGTGGCTCGAGTTCGGCATCCAAAGCCGCAAGTGGATGCTCTCGCAGTTCCTCCACGGCGAACAGGGCGCACTCATCTGCACCGCGAAGATCACCGAAACGGTGCCGTGGTACGACGCGAAGCTGTACGCGAGCACGCAGGTGGTCGACGAGGCACGACACGTCGAAGTGTTCGCCCGCTACCTCGACGAGAAGTTGGGTGGCGGCTATCCGGTGAATGCGCATCTCGGCATGCTCCTCGACGACGTCGTTGCCGACTCGCGCTGGGACCTCACGTACCTCGGCATGCAGGTGATGGTCGAGGGTCTTGCACTTGCCGCGTTCGGGTTTCTCCACCAACTCACCACCGAACCTTTGTTGAAGCACCTGTTGCGTTACGTCATGAGTGACGAAGCGCGCCACGTCGCCTTCGGCGTGCTCAGCCTCAAAGAGGTGTACGAGGGATTGTCGGATGCGGAGATGAAGGATCGCCAGGAGTTCGCCTACGAGGCGAGCATCCGCATCCGCGACCGTTTTCTCCAGCAGGAGGTGTGGCAGCACATGGGGGTCGACCCGAAGGTGGTCGTTCCGCTCATGGTGAACGACCCCGGTCGGCGCATGTTCCAGCAGATGCTGTTCAGCAAGATCGTGCCGAACTGCAAGAAGCTCGGTCTGCTCGAGCGCAACAACCAGTGGTTGCGCCGTCGCTACGAAGAGATGGGTGTCATCCAGTTCGAGGACTGGGAGAACACCGGCGACGAGTACCTGAAGTTCGAACTCGGCAAGGACGCGCTCACCAACTAGCCCGGCTCGGTACCGCCGCTACCGCGACGACTACTCTTCCGTCATGGCCCGATTCGGCAAGGTGATCACCGCAATGGTGACGCCCTTCGATGCCAAGGGCGCCCTCGACCTCGACGGTGTGGCGCGTTTGGCGCGCTGGCTGCAGGACAACGGCAACGACGGGCTCGTCGTGTCGGGTACGACGGGCGAATCATCGACGCTCACCGACGACGAGAAGTTGTCGCTGTACCGCGCCACGGTCGAAGCGGTGACGATTCCCGTCATTGCCGGAACGGGCTCGAACGACACGGCGCACTCGGTGCATCTCACCCGCGAGGCGACGAAGCTCGGCGTCGCGGGTGTGCTTGCAGTGGGTCCGTATTACAACCGACCGTCACAGGCCGGTATCGAAGCGCACCTGCGCGCGATGGCGGCGGCGACGAACTTGCCGGTTGTCGTCTACGACATTCCGGCGCGTACCGGACGCAAGATCGCCACGACGACGCTCGCGCGACTCGCCAACGACGTGAAGAACGTCGTTGCGCTGAAGGACGCGGCCGGGAATCCGGCCGAAAGTGCGCGGCTCATGACGATGGTGCCGTCGTCATTCGAGCTCATCTCCGGTGACGATGGTTTGACGCTGCCGCTCATGTCGATCGGCGCGACTGCGGTCATCGGTGTGGCGACGCACTGGAGCGGCGTCGATCATCAGGAGATGTTTGCGAAGTGGGAGAGCGGCGACGTCGCCGGTGCGCGCAAGGTGAACGCGCGACTGCTCGAGAGTTTCGCCTACGAAACCGGTGACGACACGCCGAACCCGATTCCGACGAAGGTGATGATGAATCATCTCGGCCTCAACGTTGGCGAGGCGCGCCTACCGATGGGTCCGCCGCCGGCCGGACTCGCGCAACGCGCCGCCGAAGTAATGGCGAATCTCGTCGCCGCGCGTCGTTCGTGAGTCGTTCACGATCGAAGGGGCGCTCGCGGCAGCAAGCGCGAGCGAAGAAGAGCGATCCCGCTGATCGTCGTTCGAACGCCCGTCCGCAGAACGAGCTCGTCGCGCCGAAGGCGAAGGTACCGAAGGGCGACGTGCGCCTCGTGTTTCTCGGCGGACTCGGGGAGATCGGCCGCAACTGCATGGCGCTCGAGCTCGACGGCTCGATCCTCATCATCGACTGTGGGCTCATGTTTCCGCGCATCGGCATGGCCGAAGAGGGCGACATCATCATTCCCGACTTCTCGTGGCTGCTCGAGCGCAAGGATCGCATCGTCGGTTGCATCGCGACTCACGGTCACGAGGATCACGTCGGCGCGCTGCAGTACCTGTTGCGCGACGCGTCGTTCCCGCTGTTCGGTTCGGCTCTCACCCTGGGTCTTGCCCGCAACCGCATCGCCGAAGCGGGGTTGGTGAAGCGCACCGAGTTCGTCGCCGTCAACGACGGGGATCGCCGCCACATCGGCCCCTTCGACGTCGAGTTCATAGCGGTCACCCACTCGGTGCCGCACGCGCATGCCATCGCCGTTCACACTCCGCGCGGCGTCATCCTGCATTCGGGGGACTTCAAGCTCGACCTCACCCCGGTCGACGACCGGCGCACGAACCTTGCGCGCATCGGATCACTGGCGAGCAACGAGGGAATTCGTCTGCTCATGCTCGACTCGACGAATGCCGGTGAACATGGCCACGCGCCCTCGGAGAAGTCGGTGGGTGCGGTGCTGCGTGCACTGTTCAACGAGCACCGCGATCAGCGGATCATCACTGCCTCGTTCGCGAGCCACATCCACCGCGTGCAGCAGGTGGCCGATGCGGCGATCGATGCCGGGCGCGTCGTCGTGCCGCTCGGGCGCTCGATGGTGAACAACATCCGCCTTGCGCGCGAACTCGGCGTGCTGACGATTCCCGACAACCATCTCGTGTCGGCCGATGATCTCGACGACTACGACCACGACGAGGTGTGCATCATCTCGACGGGGTCACAGGGTGAGGCGATGTCGGCGCTCAGCCAGTTGGCGAAGGGTGACCGCCGGTTCCTCACCGTCGGCGACCGGGATACCGTCATTTTCTCGAGTCATGCGATCCCCGGCAACGAACGCAACGTGAATGCCGTGATCGACTCGCTGTTGCGCCGCGGAGTCACAGTTGTGCACTCGGGCATCGCCGACGTGCACGCGACCGGTCACGCGCAGGCCGAGGACCTGAAGATGTACCTGAGCATTGCCCAGCCCGAATGGTTCGTGCCGATCCACGGCGAGTACCGCCACATGGTTGCCAACGCCGAGTTGGGCGTGATCATGGGCGTCGCCCGCGACCGCACGCTCATCTGTGAAGACGGCGACTGCCTCGTGCTCTGTCGCGAGTCGCTCGTACGTGACGGCGAAATCCCCGCGCCGTACGTCATCGTCTAGTCGCCGCCCGAGCGATTCTCGCCCCCACTTGCTCGGATTTTTCCGACACCGATAGTCTGCACCTCAGGCGTAGTTGGGTAGGGCGGCTCGGGCTGCCCGAAGCAGGAAATCAATAAGGGAAGCGGGCGTCGTGTCGGACAGTGTGAGGAAAGTTAAGTCCGTATCGATGGCGGCGACTCTGTTTGCGGCGTCGCTGTCGGTTGCGGTCTTTGCATCTCCCGCCCAGGCGGTCGCGCCGGACGCTCCGACGAACGTTCGTGCCGTTGCCGGCGCCGGGCAAGCCACGGTGACGTGGGATGCACCGTCGTCAGTGGGTGACAGTGCTATCACCGACTACGTCATCGACTACTGCACCGGTGGATCGTGCACGACCTTTTCCGACTCGGTGTCGACGTCGCGCAGCGTGAACGTCACGGGTTTGACGAACGCAATGGCGTACACCTTCCGTGTTGCAGCATTGAACGATTCGGGAACGGGTCCGTATTCGTCGGCATCTTCATCGGTCACCCCGAAGACGACTCTGTCTTTCGAGCTCTCGGCAAACGACAATTCGTCCGGTGCCGGGTACGGATGGCGTTTGAACAATGACGGAACGGTGACGACCGGGTCGGGGCTCGGCGTATGGCTCGGTCCGCTTGCCAGCCGTTCGCAGGCCAAAGCATGGACGAGTTACACGGCGTCGGGTTCGTCGTACACGGTGGTGGGCACCGACTCACGAACGAACGAGCGGTACGAGTACGTCACCGACGTCACCAGCTATAGCGGCGAAGCACGCAAGGAAAGTATCGAGCGGGGATTCGGGACTTTCAGTTTCAGCCGAACCGTCAATCACACGTATTCGGGGCGAAGTGGTGCGTTCTACTTGCGCTCCTCGGGTAACTGCAGTAGCCCGAACAGTGGGTCATACTGTGCGGTGTTCGGCCCGGATCTGTGGTCGGAGCCGTTCGCAGCGACATCGGGTCAGGCGCTGTCGTTCGACTACGCGGCATCGGCCAGCGACAACTACGAGGTGTAAGCATTCCTGGTGAAAGTTGACATGCTCGCGTCGGGGTCGTACGGCTACGGCGGCGGCAGGGCGGGAGTGACCGGCGATTCTGCGGCACCTCTGAGCTCGCACAAGTTGTTCCTCCACCGCCGCGGCAAGCGGGTGGACTGGTCGCAGGCAGCGGGGTCGGTGACCGAAACCGGTGTGTATCGATTCCGTTTCGTTGACGGTGCATACGACGCAACAGGTGGCTACGCCCTCGGTACCGACTTCTATATCGATCCCGCGTCGGTGCGCGTCGCCACCGCACAGTCGATCACGTTCGCGCAGCCGAATGCGCGCCTCCTTGCCGACGGGAGTTTCACGTTGTCGGGGTCGGCATCGTCGGGCTTGCCGTTGACGTACACGGCGAGCGGAACGTGCACAGTCTCCGGGGCGGTCGTGACGTTGACGAGCGCCGGGAACTGCACGATTACGGCTCGGCAATCCGGCGGTGACAGCGGTGGCACGACCTACGCGGCTGCCTCGGAGGTCATTCGCACCTTCCAGATCCTCGCCGGGGTCGTGGCCCCGTCGAACACGTCCGTTCCGTTCATCAGCGGCACGGTGGGTATCGGCAACACGCTGACCGCCGACGACGGCACATGGAACACGGGTGGCGGATCGTCGATCACGACGACTTACGAGTGGCAATCGTGTGCGGCGAGCTGCGCTACGTTGAGCAATTTCACGGCGATATCGGGCGCAACGAATTCGACATTCGTGGTCACTGCCGATGAAGTGGGCAGACAGATTCGTGTCATCGTCACGAAGACGAATGAGAACAGCCAGTCCGGGACGGCTGCGTCGACCGGCACCGCGGCCGTTCCCGATACGCGCCTTGCGGGCTTGACGTTGTCGAGCGGAACGTTTTCGCCCGTATTCGATGCAGGGACGCTCGGATACTCGGCAACGGTGACCCCGGCAACGTCGTTGATCACCGTCACTCCGACGGCATCGAGTGGCAGTGCAACGATCACCGTGAATGGGTCGGCGGTGTCGTCGGGAAGTGCCTCGTCGCCGATTTCCCTCACTCTCGGGACGAACACGATCACCGTTGCCGTCACCGTGTCGTCGGTGACCGCGACGACGACGATCACGGTGACCCGCACCTCGGATTCGACGGCGCCAACGGTGACCTTGACCTCGGCAACCATTCGCGCGGCAGGGTCGGCAACGGTGCAAAGCACCGAGACCGGTACCGCATATCTGGTGAGTACGTCGGTGACAGTG
>JBIIUH010000121.1:0-3074 GCA_044340075.1 Ilumatobacteraceae bacterium
GACGTCGAATTCCTCTTCGTCGACATCTCCCTCGACATCGTCTTCCTCGAAGCGGTCGAGAATCGCCTCGACTCGTTCGGTGTCGTCGCTCATGACGACGAGTTCATCGCCCTCCCAATCGTGACGAATTCCCGCCGCAATGAGCTCCTCGACGAGTTCGACGCGTTCATCGGTTCCCCACTCGCCCAACTCGAACCGGGCATCGAACGCCGAGCGGTCGCCGTCGAATGAAGCGTCAAACGAACCCTCGAATGATTCGTCGTGGTCCCCGCCCATGTGCCGCACGCTACCCCGTTCGGCGCCCCGGCGGCGGTGGATTATTGTGGGGACGGATGCCGCTGTCGCACAAGCCCGATCGCAATCTTGCAATGGAATTGGTGCGCGTCACCGAATCTGCTGCGCTCGCCGCCGCCCGCTGGGTCGGACGCGGTGACAAGAATGCCGCCGACGGAGCCGCCGTCGACGCGATGCGCAACCTGCTCGACACCGTGAACATGGACGGTGTCGTCGTCATCGGTGAAGGCGAAAAGGACGAGGCGCCGATGCTGTACAACGGCGAGCGCGTCGGCAACGGCAACGCACCCGTCACGGACGTCGCCGTCGACCCGATCGACGGCACCACGCTCACCTCGCTCGGGCGGGGCAATGCAATGGCGGTCATCGCCGTCGCCGAGCGCGGCGCGATGTTCAATCCCGGACCGTTCGTGTATATGGAAAAGATCGCCGTCGGACCCGCGGCGCGCGACGTCATCGACATCCGCCGCTCCGTCACCGACAACCTCGAGGCGATCGCCAAGGCGAAGCACAAGGCGCTGCACGAGGTGACGGTGATCATCCTCGAGCGACCGCGCCACGATGCGCTCATCGCCGAGGTGCGCGAAGCCGGCTGTCGCATCAAGCTCATCTCCGACGGCGACATCTACGGCGCCATCGCCGCGGCGTGGCCGGGCACGGGAGTCGACGCGCTGCTCGGCATCGGCGGAACACCCGAGGGCGTCACCGCGGCAGCGGCGATCAAGGCGCTCGGCGGCGAGATCCAGGGTCGCCTGTGGGCGCGCAACGACAAGGAAGTCGCCCTCGCCAAGGCCGAGGGAATCGACATGTCCCGCGTGCTCACGAGCGACGATCTCATCCGCGGCGACGACACCTTCTTCGCCGCCACCGGCGTCACCGACGGCGACCTCCTGCGCGGCGTGCGCTACGACGAGTACGGCGCCAGCTCGCAGAGCATCGTCATGCGTTCACGCAGCGGCACCATTCGACTCATCGATACGCGTCACCGCGCCGATCGCATCGGTCAGTACTCGTCCGACGAATTCCGCTGACGACCCCGTACGCAACCCGGCGTTCGACGCCGTCCCGTCAGCGCATCTTCATCATCGCGCCCGACAACCGGCGCACGACGGCGCGCGGCAGCACGTCGGTGGCTGCGGACAGCACCTTGTTCACGGCACCCGGTGTGCACACGGCCCTGCCACTGCGCACGGCGCGCAACCCGGCACGCGCCACGGCATCCGACGACATCCACATGAACTCGGGATACTCGGTGGGTTCACCCGACACCCGGGAGACGCTCTGGAACTCGGTGCGCGTGAGACCGGGACACAGCACGCATACCCGTACACCGGTGTCGCGCATCTCTTCGTGCAGTGCAGTCGACAGGCTGGTGACGTACGCCTTCGTCGCCGCATAGACGGCGAGGTGCGGCCCGGGCTGGAACGATGCGATGCTCGAGACGTTGAGCAAGCACCCGTGACCACGGCCGGCCATTGCACCGACGGTGGCGTGGGAGATTCGCGTCAGCGCGGCGACGTTGAGGCGGATCTCGCGCTCGAGGCGGTCACGGTCGGCAGCGACGAACGGGCCCGACGTGCCGAAGCCGGCGTTGTTCACGACGAGGTCGATGTCGGTCCGCGTCGTCAGCAGTTCCTCGACGACGCGCACACCGTCGTGCGTCGTGAGATCGACGGCGAGCGGTCGCAGGCTCGGGAACTCGGCGGCGAGACGGTCGAGGCGGTCGCGACGGCGCGCGATGATCGTCGTCTCGATGCCCGCTCGCCCGAGTCGGCGCGCGAGCGCCTCACCGATGCCGCTCGATGCTCCGGTGACGACGGCGTGGGTGAACGGTTGGCGCACGCCGCGCCCCGCGGTCAGGCGATTCCGCCGGTGGCGGAGAGTCGCGCATGGGCGCGACGCAGGTCGGCCTCGACGGTGGCGTCGTGCTCACCGCGCAGCGCCGTCTCGGCGCGTTCCTTCGCTGCCCGAGCTCGCGTGACGTCGATGTCCTCCGCCAGCTCGGCCGAGTCACTGAGAATCGTCACGTGGTCGGTCGCGGCTTCGACGAATCCGCCGTGCACGGCCACGTGCTGGATGCGACCGTCGGCGAGATAGATCCGCGTGTGGTTTTCGAGCAGCGTGCCGAGGAACGAGGTGTGTCCGGGGAGGAATGCGATTTCTCCGCCCGACTCGGTGCGGGTGATCACCTGGCGCGCGTCACCCGAGAACAGCACGCGCTCCGGCGACACCACCTCGACGCGCATCGTTGCATCACTGGCCACGGTTCACCACCCTCGCGATCGACTCGTCGTCCCGGATCAGGCCGCGGCCTCGCGCAGCGCCTTGGCCTTCGCCAGGACCTGCTCGACACCACCCACGTTGAGGAACGCCTGCTCGGGAACGTCGTCGAGGTCGCCCTTGACGATCGCCTCGAAGCTCTCCACCGTCTCGGCGATCGGGACGTACTCGCCCTTCACGCCGGTGAACACTTCGGCCACGTAGAACGGCTGCGAGAGGAATCGCTGCACCTTGCGCGCACGCGCGACGGTGAGACGGTCCTCTTCCGACAACTCGTCGAGACCGAGGATCGCGATGATGTCCTGCAGTTCCTTGTAGCGCTGGAGGATTTCCTGCACGCGACGGGCCACGCCGTAGTGACGGTCACCGACGACTTCCGGCGAGAGGATCGTCGAGGTCGACGCCAGCGGGTCGACCGCCGGGTAGATACCCAGCGAGGCGATCTGACGCGACAGTTCGGTCGTTGCATCGAGGAAGGTGAAGGTGGTGAACGGCGCGGG
>JBIIUH010000122.1:0-3020 GCA_044340075.1 Ilumatobacteraceae bacterium
CATCGGTGTTGTGGATCTCGACCGTCTTGCCGTTGCGGATGGTCAGCACGTCACCGAGGGCGAGCGCGCTGCCCGACGGCAGGTTGTCGGTGCACATGAGGTACGCCGTGACGTCGGAGCGGCAACCGAGTGCCTTCAGCGTGCTCATCGTCGCGAGAACGGCGGCGGCGCCGCTCATGTCGGCCTTCATCATCGCGTGCGACGGATCGGACGGCTTCAGGCTGATTCCACCTGAGTCGTACATGACACCCTTGCCGACCATGACGAGGTGCGGACGCGACGACTTCTTGCCGGCCGACGACTTCGATGCGCCCTTCGCCCGCGTGCGGGGCGCGCGGTACACGAGCTTCACCATGCGCGGTGGCTGCGCGCTGCCGCGATTGACGCCGACTATTCCGCCGCAGCCCATCGCGAGGAGCTTGTCCTTGTCGTACACCTCGACGCGCAGACCGGTATCCGCGGCGACTCGCTGCGCGTGATCGGCGAACGCCTTTGCGGTGAGGTGCGCCGGCGGCATGTTGATGAAATCACGTGCCATGGCAACGGCCGATCCGACGATCATTCCGCGCTTGCAGCCGTTCGACGTCGCGGCGAACGCCTTCGAGTCGGCAACGAGCTCGACAGCCGTCAGCTTCGAGCCGAAGTTGCGGTCCGACTTCAACGCGCCGTAACGGTTCGTCGCGAGGATGAGACCCTCGGTGACGGCCTGTGCGGCACTCGCCTTGTCTCCCCGTCCGGCTGCGGCGAGGGTGGTCGACAACGACTTCACCTTGCTCGCGGCACGGGCGAGCGCGGCGGCGGCCGTGCGCAGATCGTCGGCCTTGGCGGAGGTGCCGGCCCCGACGCCGACGGCGATCATCACCTTCTTGCCCGTGGCGGGGACGACCTGCGCCTGTCCGACGCTGCCGTCGAAACCGAGTGCCGCGAGCTGCTCGCGGGAGATTCCGAGTTCGGCGGGAACCGCCTTGTCCGTCGTGACGGGGATGCCGACGGCATCGGTGGTGGTCGCGGTACGAACGACGGTGACGGCGAGTTGATTGTGGGTCATGGAACGCAAGCCTAGTGAGGGCGAAACTGCGGAAAAATTGCTCGCGACATGATGCGAGCGGGTGCGCGTCAGTCGGTGACGCTGCGCACGGGGAGGGACTCACCCTCCTGCCATCGCGCGAGGGTCCACAACAAGTCGCTCAACCGGTTGAGGTACGGACCGGTGTGCGACGGCGGCGGTGCCGCGGACAGCGCATGACGCTCGGCGCGTCGCACGACCGTGCGTGCCACGTCGAGCAGTGCCGACACGGTGTTCTGCCCGGGTACGACGAACTCGGTCGGCGGCGTGAAACGCTCGTCGAGGGCGTCGATCATGTTCTCCAACTTCGTCACCATCGCCTCGGTGACGCGCGACTTTCCGTCGACCAACTTGTCGCGATTCTCCGGGAGCGTCGCGAGTTCGGCCATGAGTACCCAGAGGTCGCGCATGATGTGCACGAGTGCGTCGTCGAGCTCGGAGCCTTTCCCCGATTCGGCGCGCACCAAACCGAGCACGGCTTGGGCTTCGTCGACCGCACCGTAGGCGCGCGGCAGGGCCGAGTCCTTCGGCACGCGACCTCCGTACAGCAATCCGGTCGTGCCATCGTCACCGGCTCGCGTGTACACCTTGTCCCGAGCCATCGTCGACGATGCTACGTGTCTTAGCCTGACGAGCACGATGCGCAGCACCGAAGTCTCCGCCTACATTCGGGCAGTCAACGAGCGGGTCGTCGTGTTCGACGGTGCATTCGGCACCTACGTGCAGGGCAAGGACCTCACCGCCGACGACTTCGGGGGGCAGCATCTCGAAGGCTGCAACGAGCTCCTCGCCGTCACGCGGCCCGACGTCATTGCCGAGATGCACGACGAATTCCTCCGGGTCGGCGTCGACGCAATCGAAACGGCGACGTTCGGGTCGTTCTCGACGGTTCTCGCCGAATACGGCATCGCCGATCGCGCGTACGAGATCACCCGCGCTGCGGCACGCATCGCCCGCGAGGTCGCCGATGCGCACGCCGGCGACGGTCGACCGCGCTTCGTCGCGGGCAGCGTCGGCCCCGGAACCAAGCTCCCGAGCCTCGGACACATCGGTTTCGTCGAGTTGCGTGCCACGTACGAGGAACACGGCCGTGCGCTTCTCGACGGCGGAATCGACCTCTTCCTCATCGAGACGTGCATGGACCTGTTGCAGATCAAGGCGGCGATGCAGGGTGCGCGTCGCGCGATGCGTCTGGTCGGACGCGAGGTGCCGATCCAGGTACAGGTGACGATGGAGACGACGGGGCGCATGCTCGTCGGCACCGAAATTGGTGCCGCACTCGCCGCACTGCTGCCGATGTCTCCCGACGTGATCGGCATCAACTGTGCAACGGGCCCCGCCGAGATGCAGGAGCACCTCCGCCATCTCTCACGCCACTGCCCGATTCCCGTCAGCGTCCTGCCGAATGCGGGCCTGCCGAGCGTCGTCGACGGGCGCACGCACTACGACCTCACGCCGGCACAGCTCGCCGAGTTCCACCGCCACCACGTCGCCGATCTCGGCATCAACGTCGTCGGCGGCTGCTGCGGAACGACTCCCGAGCACCTGCGCCAGGTCGTCGAGGCGGTGCGCAACGTCACGCCGGCCAGGCGCACCCCGCACCACGAACCGAGCGTCACGTCGCTGTACTCCCCCGTCACGCTGCGCCAGGACAACAGCGTGCTGTACATCGGTGAGCGCACCAACGCCAACGGCTCGCGGGCCTTCCGCGACGCGTTGCTCGCCGCCGACTGGGACACGTGCACCGCGATGGCCAACGAGCAGATTCGCGAGGGTGCGCACGTGCTCGACGTGTGCGTCGACTACGTCGGTCGCGACGGCACGCACGACATGCACGACGTCGCGAGTCGCTTCGCGGGTCAGGCGAGCGTGCCGCTCGTCATCGACTCGACCGAGCCCGAAGTGATGGAGACGGCTCTGCAGCTCGCCGGTGGTCGGTGCATCCTCAACAGCG
>JBIIUH010000124.1:0-3017 GCA_044340075.1 Ilumatobacteraceae bacterium
GCGTTGCTTCCAATCGCCTTGTAAGTGACGTCAGGAGAGAGGCGTGAAACGAACGTTCCAACCCAGCAAGCGGCGCCGAGCCAAAAAACACGGTTTTCGCCAGCGAATGAGCACCAAAGCCGGTCGCGCGATCTTGAAGTCCCGCCGCGCCAAGGGCCGCGCGCGACTGTCTGCTTGATCGATCGGATCAGTCACCGCGACTCTTTCCGCCGCCTCTACGAGGCCGGACACGTCATTCGTCGTGGGGGCATGTCATGCCGCTGGATACCCGACCCCTCCCTCGCTCATCCGAAGGTCGCCTACGCCCTGTCTCGGCAGGTGGGCTCGGCCGTGCGACGCAACCGCCTCCGCCGTCAACTTCGTGTAATTGTGAACTCCACGACTCAGGAGATTCCTCTCGGGTGGATTCTTCTTTCGGTATCCCCAAAGTTGTCCACAGCCTCGACGGAGCAGCTTCGCGAGGTGTTCATGGAGATTCTCGGGCAATTGCGGGCATCAACGGCGCCAGTGTCATGAGTGCACAGACGACGCCCCACACCCTGTGGACACGATGTGCACAGCAGCTGGAGGGCTTTGCCCTGCGTGCCATCGAGTGGTACCAGGGTCAGCGTGAGGGCGCCGTGTCGCCATGTCGCTTTTTCCCCTCGTGTTCCGAATATTCGCATGAGGCCATCAGTCGCCACGGTGTCGGCCGGGGCCTGTGGCTCACCGTGCGTCGATTGAGCCGCTGTCGACCGTTCGGTCCGTCGGGTTTCGATCCGGTTCCCGAACCCCGCCATGGCCGCCCGCACGGGCACGCAAAGGAGCATCGTCATGTTTGAGATCGTCGCCCGGGTCGTCAACTGGGTCTATGGCTGGAGCGGTGATTACGCCGTCGCGATCGGGTTCATGGCGGTTCTCGTCATGGTCATCCTCACACCACTCACTTTGAAGAGCACGAAGGGCATGCTGCAAATGCAGCGTTTGCAGCCCGAATTGCGCCGCATTCAGCTCGAGCACCGCGGGGACCGCCAGAAGCTCAACGAAGAAATGATGCGTCTGTACCAGTCGAACAAGGTCAACCCTCTGTCGTCGTGTTTGCCGCTCGTGGCACAGATGCCGGTGTTCATCATCATGTTCCGGATCCTCACCGGGTTGACGTACAAGCCCGAGGGTTCGGCGACGTTCGACCCGAAGTATCTCGATACGGGCTCGGAGTTGTACCGCTCACTCAGCGGCAAGAGCGAGATGCTCTCGATCGGCATCGACTTGGCGGCACGACCCCTCGACGTCATGCGCGCCGACTTCGCACGCGGTCTCATCTACGCGGGACTCGTCGTGTTGCTTGCGTTGCTCTACCTCGTGCAGCAAAAGATGGTGGCCTCGCGCACGGTGTCACCGACGATGTCGGCTGCGCAACAGAAGTTGCTCCAGTACCTGCCCGTTGCGTTCGCCGTGTTCCAGGTCGTACTGCCGACCGGACTCATCGTGTACTACATGGTGCAGGCGGTCATTCGCATCATTCAGCAGTGGTACATCACGAAGCGTTTTTACGGTCGTGACGATTCGATCGGTCGACAGGCCCAGGCGGCGAGCGCGCAGGCGCGTGAGATCGCAGCGGAGGACAAGAAGCAGCGAAAAGCCGAGGAAAAACGCGGTTCTTCGGCCCCCGACACGTTCACGAGCAAGCGCGTCACACCACCGAAGGGTCAACCGGCAAAGGGTCGCATGACACCCAAGCCGCAGCCGCCGCGTCGCCAATCAGATTCGTCGCGCCGACCGAAGCCACCGAAGCGCTAACGACACGACACACGAAGAACACGTTCGATACACACAAGAAAGAAGGATGATGACGATGGAATGGGTGACGATCACCGCGGCAACATTGGAAGATGCGAAGAACCTCGCACTCGATCAACTCGGAGTTGCTGCCGAGGACGCCGAGTTCGACATTCTCGAGGAACCGAAGCAGGGTTTGTTCGGTCGCATGCGCGGCGAGGCCCGTGTGCGCGCACGCGTTCGACCGACGAGTGCGCGGGCGAAAGCTCCGCGTCGTGAAGCACGCCGTGACCGCGGCCCACGCAACGAGCGCGGTGGTGATTCGCGTTCGTCCCGTTCGCCACGTCAGCGCTCCGGTGAACGTCGTCAGCGCGACACGGACCGTGACTCGGGTCGCGACTCGGGTCGTGGTGCCGATCGTGAGACCGGACGCGAAGACGCACGCGCCACGCGCCGCGACGACGCACCGAAGGTGCCCGTTACCACGGTGAGTGAAGCCGCCACCACTTTTCTTCAGGGCGTCATGGATGCCGCCGGCTTGCGGGCAACGGTGACGGCAACGGTGGAGGGCGAGGAAATCGACATTTCCGTTGCCGGTGACGATCTCACGGTGTTCGTCGGACCCAAGGGTGCGACGTTGACGGCCCTGCAAGATCTCACGCGCGTCGTCAGCCAGCGTCGTCTCGGTGACCACGACACCCGGTTGCGCATCGATGTCGGCGGATATCGCGAGCGCCGCCGCGAAGCTCTCGGCCGTTTTGCGATGAAGGTTGCCCAGGACGTCATGGAGTCGGGCACCCCCCGCATCCTCGAGCCGATGAACTCCGCTGATCGCAAGATCGTTCACGACACACTCGCCACGGTTGCCGAGGTCGTTACCCACTCCGAAGGTGATGATCCGTTCCGCCGCGTCGTTGTTTCTGCGGCACCGAGTGCCACCGGTGCACACAACGGCGATTCGCGTGGTGACGCCGACGACTCCGATACAGATCTGTAGGCAGAACGCGCTGCAGTACTGACGGCCGTCTCCGGCCATCAGCAACGAGCTGTATTCGTCGCAGCATCTACGCTGTGAGTCGTGCTCGCCCCTGACCTTGCGCGTGCCACGCTCGAGCGCTTGTTGCGCGAGGCGCAGCGCATCGGAATGCTCGGTGCCCGCCCGATTCCCGAGGTCATTGCTCATGCCGAGTCGTTCGTGGCGGCCTTGCCGGACAATGTGCGCACCGTCGTCGATCTCGGGACCGGAGCGGGCGTTCCCG
>JBIIUH010000123.1:0-3017 GCA_044340075.1 Ilumatobacteraceae bacterium
AAGATGGACTTCCTCGGTCTGCGCAACCTCGACGTCATCACCGACACCGAGGCGCTCATCCGGCGACGCGACCCGGGTTTCGACATCGATGCCATCCCGCTCGACGATCCGGCGACGTACGAACTTCTCGCCGCGGCGAACACGATCGGCATCTTCCAGCTCGAGTCCTCGCCGATGCGTGCACTGCTGCGCTCACTCGTGCCGCGGGAGTTCGGCGACATCGCCGCCGTTCTCGCCCTGTACCGACCTGGTCCGATGAGCGAGAACATGCACAACGACTACGCCGACTACAAGAACGACCGCAAGCCGGCGAACTACTTCCACGACGACGCAAAGAACGTGCTCGGCGACACGTTCGGCCTGATGATCTACCAGGAGAGCATCATGCGCGTCGCGCAGCGCTTCGCCGGCTACACGCTGGCCGATGCCGACTCCCTGCGCAAGGCGTGCGCGAAAAAGAACCCCAAGGAAATGGCCAAGCACCGTCCGACCTTCATCGACGGCGTCGAGGCGGCCGGGTACGGGCGCGCGCTCGGCGAGAACCTGTTCGGCGTCATCGAGCGCTTCGCCGACTACGCGTTCACGAAGAGTCACGCCTTCGGTTACGGACTCATCACGTACCAGACGGCATGGCTGAAGGCGCACTACCCGGTCGAGTACCTCGCGTGCCTGCTCACGTCGGTGAAGGACAACACCGACAAGGCCGCGGTGTACCTCGCCGACGCGCGCGCCAACGACGTCATCGTGCGCACGCCCGACATCAACACGTCGCGGGTCAACTTCGAGCCGATCGAGGGTGAGCGGGCGATCAGTTTCGGTCTCTCGGCCATCCGCAACGTCGGCGAGGGGATCGTGCGCCAGCTCGTCGAGCACCGCGATGCGAAGGGGCCGTTCACCTCCTTCCACGACTTCGCCGACCGCGTCCCCGAGCAGGTGCTGAACAAGCGGACCATCGAGTCGCTCATCAAGGCGGGAGCATTCGACTCTCTCGGTCATCCGCGCCGCGGGCTGCTCATCGTGTTCGAAACCATCATCGATCGCGCACTCGAGCGGCGCCGCGAGCGTGACCAAGGTGTCATGAGCCTCTTTGGCGACGACGGCGCGGGCAACGGCGCCTTCGACGAGCGCGTCGACGTGCCCGATCTCGTGTTCGACAAGTCCGAGCAGCTGCGCATGGAAAAGGAGATGCTCGGTCTGTACGTCTCCGACCATCCGTTGCGCGGTCTCGAGGGCGTGCTCGCGCGGCACACGACGTGCGCCATTGCCGACGTCGGCGAGCGCGAGGAGGACTTCGTCGGCCTCGGCGGCGTCATCAGTTCGCTCGACCGCAAGTTCACCCGCAAGGGGGAACAGATGGCCACGTTCGTCCTCGAGGATCTCGCCGGATCGATCGAGGTGACGGTGTTCCCGAAGACGTTCGCATCGCTCGGTCACCTGCTCGCCGACGACCGCATCGTCGTCGTGCGCGGCCGACTCGACCGCCGCGACGATTCGCGCGTGAGCATCATGGCGTCCGAGGTGAAGATCATGGAGGGCGTGCGCAACGCACCCGAGGCGGTGCACATCGACGTCACGCGCTTCCCGCTCGGCGAGAGCGAGATGGCCGACCTGCGCGACACCTTGCAGTCGCACCCGGGTGAGGCCGCGGTGTATCTCGCGTTCGGAAACAAAACCGTGAATCTCGGTCGCCAATTCGCCGTCGATGTCGACAAGGTCATCGGCCTGTTGCGTGCGAAGTACGGAAGCGCGGTGTCCCTGAAATAGTGCGCTGACGCGGCGTCTTTCGCCGTGGCGCCCGCCGGTGCTCGGGTGAAATTGGGGTCTTCTGCTGGCAGAATGGAGGGGTGAAAGTCGAGACTCGCGACGCCTCGGCCCTGACCGACGCGGATTTGGACGATTTGGCCGCCATGGGCGGTGCGTTCGACATCGGTGCCGTGTCGAAGGCAAAGGAAGCGTGGGTGCTGCACACCTCGGCCCGCGACCAGGGCAAGTTGCTCGGCTTTTCGTTCTCCACCCTCGAGCGCATCGGCGGAACCCCGTGCGTGCTGCTCGGCATGCTCAGCGTCAAGCGCACCGCGAAGCGTGACACCGTGATGCGCGGTCTCATGTCCGAGGCGTACCACCGTGCGCTCATGGCGTTCCCCGACGAGGACGTCGTCGTCGGTTCGCGATTCGCCTCACCCGACGCCCTCGAGGCGTTCAAGGCACTCACCGACATCATTCCGCGCCCCGGTCACCGTGCCGTCGGCGAGGAGCGGGCATGGGGTCGCCGCCTTGCGCGACGCTTCGCCGTCGAGGCGAACTACGACGAGACGAACTTCGTCGTGAAGTCGAACGGCCAGAGCGGCTTCATCGACCACGAGCCGGCGAAGAAGCCGAAGATCGCTCCCGAAGTCGCCGCGCTGTTCAAGTCGGTGAACGCCGCCAAGGGTGGCGTGCTCATCGTCCACGGCTGGACGATGGCCGAGTCGCTCGCCAAACTCGGCAAGCAGTAACTCCGCCGCGCAGTGGATTTCGTCGACCTCGTCCGCACGAGGCGCATGACCCGTGCGTTCTCCCGGCGCGCGGTGCCCGACGATCTCGTCGTCGATCTCGTCGATCTCGCGTCACGTTCCCCGTCGGCGGGAAAGTCGCAGGGCTGGAACCTCGTCGTGCTGCGCGGCGATGCCACCGAGTCGTTGTGGAGTCGCACGTTCACGCCGGAGACACGGGCGTCGTTCCGTTGGCAGGGGATGTTCGATGCACCGGTCGTCGCACTGTCGTTCGCCGATCCGCGGGCGTATCTCGCGCGCTATTCCGAACCGGACAAGGCGCACACCGGTCTCGGCGAGTCGGTCGAGCGCTGGTCGGCGCCGATGTGGACGATCGATGCCGCATTCGCGACGATGACGCTCATGCACGCCGCGCACGACCGCGGTCTCGGCGCACTGTTCTTCATCGTCGATAAGGGACGCAGCGAGGTGCTCGACGCCCTCGGAGTGCCGTCGCATTGGGAGTTGCTCGGTGCACTCGCCCTC
>JBIIUH010000006.1:0-40302 GCA_044340075.1 Ilumatobacteraceae bacterium
ACCTCAATGCGATAACAAACTGTCTCATCACCATTAGACAATGTGCAGTCCTCGGTCGTGATCTCTTTCGTTAGGGAGCCTTCTAGAAAGTTTGTGGCTACGACTCCTGGTGCTCCTAGATCAGAAGCAGAATCTGACGCAACAGAATTTGAAGAAGTTCCAGAGCATGCAGAAAAGATGAGAGCCGAGCCCGCTAGGACAAGAATGCTTTTGAAAAGTGAAAGTTTTGACCTATTAGTCATGGTGATGCTCCTGTGCGTACTTGGTTTCTCAATATAACTTACCTAGGTAAATAAATAGTAAGATAAGTGACAAATATGAAGAATCAAGAAAAAAACAACAAACAGCAAGTGATCCCTAAACCTTCTGGGGCTCAACTCGCAAGAATGCCGAAAAATGCTGCAGCATTATTTGTGGCAGCAAGCGTCGGCAGATTGAGCAAGCTCTACCCTCATTGGTTGCTGCTCAATATTGAGACGCCTCATGGAATTCCAAGTTCGCGGCTCATTGTCTTATGGCAACTGCAGGCTTTTCGCTTACTGACTATGGGCCAAATCGCCAACGCGATTGACTTAACACCTCGTGGTGTGACCAGGATCGTAGATGGTCTTGAATCAGACGGATTCGTAACGCGCACCTATTCCAAACTGGACAAGCGCGTGCGAACGGTTGAAATTACTCCAAAAGGAGATGAATTTCTAAAATCGGCATCTCCCGACATTCAAGAGAAGATTTCAGATTTATTTGATGTCCTGAGTAAAGGTGAGTCAATTGAACTTGTTCGAATTCTTGAGAAACTCACCGATCGCATGAAGGCAGAGATTGATAAATAGGCGAGTTGCCTAAACCAATGGCGGCGTGCCGCCGTTCGGCCACACAACTCAACTGCGCATCTTCATCGATCCGGATTTATTGCAATACGACGAGGTGTGGGCCGCTGCTGGAACGTGGAACGACGTGTTCCCGATCGCACCGAATGATCTCGTTCGCGCCAGCGGTGCGGTGGTCACCCACCTGAAACGGGTGTAACACCAGAGGCGTACACTCCAAGTATGTCCGAGTGGAAAAACCCGAACGAAGATTGGCGCGGGGTTGATATCACTCAGATTCGGGCCCAACTTCGACTCTCTGTCGAGGACAGGGTTAGGCACATGGTAGAAGTCGCAAACGTCTTTATGGACGTTCGACGGCGAGTGCAAATTGTTGGTGAGTCCCGGGATCAATGAAATTCGACCCCGTCGCAATCTGTCGCATTCTGAGTGAATACGGTGTGAAGTTCGTGGTGCTGGGTGGATTCGCCGCTGTAGTCCACGGCTCACCCGTTCCCACCGAAGACATTGATGTCATCCCTTCTCGTGAGGTTGAAAACCTCGAAAGGCTGGCTGGCGCTCTACAGGAAATGAACGCCGCCATCAGAACCAGCGACGGGCCGGTTCAAACGCGAATCGATGCAGGATTCATCGCGAGCATGCCAAACATGTTGAACCTGGTGACTGATTACGGAGACATGATGTGGTCTTCAACCCTGCGGGTCAGCTGTCTGACTTTGAACAATGGAGTCAACGTGCCGAGAACGCGCAACTTGAGCCGGGGTTGGTGGTGGCTGTCGCAACACTCGACGACATCATTGCGTCGAAGGCCGCTGCAAATCGACTGAAAGATCAGCGGGCGCTGCCGTACCTCGAATCACTGCGTGACGAATTGCGCCGTCTAGGTGACACGTAGATTTGCAATCACTCATGTGGAGTTCCGCTGTTCGGCCATATGGCGTGGTATGCATTGCTGCGGCTCGAACGTGGAGCATCGTGTTCACGGCAGCACCGAATGATTTCGCTCGCGCCAGCGGTGCGGTCGTGGTCGATGTGAAACGCAGCTAGCCGGAAACGCCGCCGGGCGCCAGATCGGCGACGACGATCTTCGACATCTTCATGATTGCGCGGAATGCGTAGGCGCTGTCGTAGCCATCGAGACCCTGCAGCGCACGCGTGAGAGCGATTGGAATGACCTGCCAGCTGATGCCCCAACGGTCCTTGCACCAGCCACACATACTTTCGCTGCCACCATTGGCCACGAGTGCATTCCAGATCCGGTCAACGTCGTCCTGCGTTTCGCATGCAACCTGGAAACTCACCGCTTCCGAGTGGCGGAATTGAGGCCCTCCGTTCAGCGCAGCGAACGGTCGTCCGAAGAGTTCGAATTCGACGGTGAGAACCGACCCCGCGGGGCGTTGGGCATCGGCTTGGTAGTGGCTGATTACGCCGATTTTGGATCCCGGGAACAGGTCGACGTAGAAGGTGGCTGCTTCAAGAGCTTCAGTATCGAACCAAAGAAATGTTGTGAGGTCTCTCACGGCCATCGGCCCATCATACGAATGGATCTGTCTCACCAAGCTGAGATTCATGGACCAATAGCGACTGGCCGCTCTTCGGCCACAGCACGCAACTTCGCATCTTCATCGATCCGGATTTACTGAAGTACGACGAGGCGTGGGCCGCGGCGGGCACGTTGAGAGAAGTGTTCCCGATCGCGCCGGATGATCTCGTTCGCGCGAGTAGCGCAGTGGGCACCCATCACGACACGTGACTTGGACTGGAGATAGTCACTGCCGGCACCGCATCAGGTGATCTTCGCGTACGAACTGGCACAATGAACACGGTTCGATAATCTTTGACCGGACCACGCGCCGCCATGTCGATCCAATTCCACCCGCTACGCGACACCGATTACGACGCACTCGCGGAGATGTTCAACGATGCGTCGCTTGCGGATGGTATTGCGATGCGTCAGGTGGGTGAAGAGATCCGTGAAGACTTCGAGTCCTTGCCCGTGAACCTGGACGCCCACACGTTCGGCGCGTGGAGTGGTAGCACCCTGGTCGGGGCGGCCTACGCCTATCACGTGCAGTCGCAGGAGCGTGAGGAGAGTTGTTACGTGTTCGGAGCGGTTCGGCCGTCGTTCCGCGGCCGGGGAATCGGTCGGCGCATCTTCGGTGACGCACTGGCGGCGGCCGAACTCATCCTGCGGGCCTCATCAAGTGACGTCCCGAAGTTCATTCGTGCGGACGCATCCCGCATCAATGTGGGAGCGCTGCGGCTCTTCGAGCGGGCGGGGTTACAGCCCGTTCGCTACTTCGCAGACCTGCGTCGGGCACTTTCAGTGAGTTCTTCACCGGTGACACCTACGGGTTTTCGTATCGTCCCGTGGGATGCGTCGCGCTCCGAGGAAACCCGACTGGTGAAGAACTCGGCTTTCCGTGATCATTGGGGTTCCACCCCCATGTCGTCGGAACATTGGATGACGATGACTACGGGTTTCGGCGCGCGTCCCGACCTGTCGTACCTTGCCGTTTCCCCACAGGGCAGCGTCGTCGGTTTTCTCGTATCGCATCGATACGACAACGACGACGAATTGCTCGGTTCCAAGTACGCCTGGATTCGCAACGTCGGCACTCTTGCCGACTGGCGAGGTCGCGGTGTAGCGACGGCGCTGCTCACGACCGCACTCGTCGACTACCACGGGGCGGGAATGGATTTCGCTGCACTGGGAGTTGATTCAGACAATCCGACGGGTGCATACCGCCTCTACGAGATGCTGGGGTTTCTTCCTTGGCGACAAACGGTGATGTACCAGGCTGAATTGGGCTCGCGCGACTGACCGTCTGACTCCCCGCAAGTACTGATGATTCACTGTCGTCCGACGGCTACGGTGGCGCATCATGGCCAGGACAACCCTTCCTCAACGTCGACTCGGCGACTTGGTGGTGTCGGCAATGGGATTCGGTTGCATGTCTCTGTCGAGCACGTACGGACCATCCGACGACACCGAATCGGCGCGTGCCCTGCAAGCAGCCGTCGATCTCGGAGTCACGTTCTTCGATACCGCCGACCTCTACGGCGACGGTCACAACGAGCGGCTCGTCGGGAAGGCGTTGGGTCCGGTGCGCGACGATGTCGTCATCGCCACGAAGTTCGGTTTCTTGCGCAATGCCGCCGGGCAGCTCGCCGTGAACACGAGCCCGGACTACGTGCGTGCGGCCGTCGATCGTTCGCTCATGCGACTTGGTGTCGACGTCATCGACCTGTACTACGCCCACCGCGTGGGCAAGGACGTGCCGATCGAGGAGACGGTGGGTGCGATGGCCGAACTGGTCGCGGCGGGCAAGGTGCGTCACCTCGGTTTGTCCGAAGCAGCGGCCGCGACGGTGCGACGGGCACACGCCGTGCATCCGATCACGGCCGTTCAGTCTGAATGTTCGTTGACGACGCGACACCACGTGAGTGACCTGCTGCCGACGCTTCACGAGTTGGGCATCGGTTTCGTGCCGTACAGCCCGCTCGGACGTGGCCTGCTCGGCGCTCAAGTGAGCGAGAAGTTCGAACCCGGCGATTTTCGACCGCTTCTGCCTCGATTCGACGAGCAGCGGCTGGCGCACAATCGTGCGGTGGCAGCGCGGCTCGTTCCGCTCGCCGAGAGCCACTCTGCGACTCCCGCGCAACTTGCACTCACGTGGGTGCTCGCGCTCGGTGACAACGTCGTGCCGATTCCGGGAACACGTTCGGCCGAACGTGTCGCCGAGAACCTCGGCGCGCTGCGCGTCCCACCGACGCGCGATCTGCTCGACACACTCGAGCAGATCACCGCCGATATCGCAGGCGATCGCTACCCCGAATCTCTCGACGCCCTCATCGACCACTGACGGTCGGGCACGCGGAGTCAAATCACCACCGGGGTACTCCACATGTTGCATGGTGTCATTCGTGATGACGGGTAACGTTCGGTCATGAAGTTGGGTCCGGGATTTTCGTTCTCATGGAAGCGTGCACTCGGAGTGACGGCGGCAAAGCGCAGGATCTCCCGTGCGACAGGTATTCCGACGACGCGATCCGGGCGGCGTTCGCTGCTCGGTCGCATCCTCGGGATGAAGTAGGTGCAGTACGGACGACATCTGCTCTCGGAGTGGATGCTCGACCCGGCACTCGCGTACCTCAATCACGGAACGGTTGGTGCGCCGCCGCGACGGGTGATTGCCGAGTATCGGCGCATTCAGGACGCAATCGAGCGTCAACCCGCACAGTTCCAGTTGCGCGAGCTCGCCGACACCGACGGAGTCGGCGTACCTCGGCATCCGCACATGCGCGTCGCTGCCGAGGGTGTTGCGCGTCATCTCGGGTGCGGGGCATCGAATCTCGTCTTCGTTGACAACGCGACCACCGGGGTGAATGCCGTCCTGCGCTCGTTTCCGTTCGACCGCGGTGACGAGATCCTCGTGACGAGTCTCGGTTACGGAGCCGTCACGTACACGGCGAACTGGGTGGCCAACGAGAAGGGGTGCTCGGTGCGCACTGTCGACCTGCCGGCGTACGACGCCCCGCCGGAGGAGTACGTGACGCGCATCGATGCTGCCGTCACCGAACGCACCCGAATGGTCATCGTCGATCACATCACATCGTTCTCTGCGCTCGTTCTGCCGATTGCCGACATCGTCGCGAGATGCCATGCAAAGGGCGCGCTCGTACTCGTCGATGCGGCACATACGCCCGGTGCGATCGAGGTCGACATCGAGTCGTACGGCGCCGATTGGTACACGGCCAATCTCCACAAGTGGGCGTTCGCTCCCCGCAGTTGCGGCATTCTGTGGACCGATCCGAAGCATCATGCCACCCTGCATCCGACGGTCATTTCGTGGGGCCTCGGTCACGGCATCGCCGCGGAGTTCGATCTGCTCGGCACTCGCGATCCGTCGGCGTTCCTCACCGCTCCGTTTGCGTTCGATCTCGTTGAGGAGTGGGGTGGTGCCGCTCTGCGCAACTACAACCATCAGCTGGTGATGGATGCGGCGCGAATGATCGTCAATGCATTCGGTCGCGAGCACCGCACGCCCGAGAGCCTGATCGGCCCGATGGTGAACGTCGGCCTACCGGCAAAGTTCGGAACCACGAAAGCCGACGCGGTGGAGTTGCAGCAACGCCTGCTCGGCACCTTCGGAATCGAGGTACCGGTGTTTCCCGACGATGGCGGTGTGCGGTTGCGTATCTCTGCGCAGATCTACAATGACCACACCGACATCGAGCGACTGATTTCCGCGCTGCACGCCCGCGTCTGAGCCCGCACGACACAGTTCGGGAGTTGCCTAAGTCGTCGCTGGGACCTTGCGCGCGGGGAGGAATCGGTAGGCGAGCAGCGCGCCGAGAATGGCAACGACACCCACCGTCGTGCAGGCCACCTGGAACCCGTCGAGGAACGACGTACCGGCGATGTCGCGAATGGCCTGCGATGCCATGGGATCCCCGGCTTGCTCGGCGACCATGAACGCCGCGCCGACCGACTGTTCCGCTGCGGCGATTGCTTCCTTCGGCAGTGGGAGTCCGCCGAGTAATTCGATGATCTTCGGCCCGTAGGTCGTGGCGAAGATGCTGCCGATGATCGCCACACCGAGCGTGCCACCGACCTCGCGGCTCGTGTCGTTGATCGCCGAGCCGACACCCGCCATGTCCCGCGGCAGCGAGCCCATCACCGACTCTGAAGCCGGACTCGTGACGAGGGCCAGGCCACAGGCCATCAGCACCATGCTTGCAACGACCGGTCCGAAGTAGGTGCTGTCGACGTCGAGCGTTCCGGCCCACAGTTGACCCAGCCCCATGAACAACAAGCCGACGGGTACGACTCGCTTCGGCCCGAAACGCAATGCCAGCTGTGCAGCGATCGGTGCAGTGACGCCGGCTCCGACGGCGAAGGGGAGCGTGCGAAGTCCCGATTCGAGCGGGTCGTAGCCGCGCACGAACTGGAAGTACTGGGTGACGAGAAAGGTGAACCCGAACAGCGAGAAGAATGCGATGAAAATCGACGACGTCGCTGCCGTCACGCGCATGTCACGGAACACACCCACGTCGAGCAGGGGGTGCTCGGCGGTGCGCTCGCGGCGGATGAACGCAGCCATGAGCACGATCGTTCCGACGAAGCCGGCAATCGATGCCGTGCTCGTCCATCCCCTGTGCGGCCCCTCGATGATCGTGTACACGAGCAGGGAGACGAAAGCGATCGAGAGGAGGAACCCGAGAACGTCGAGGCGCTCTGCGTTCGGATCCTTGGATTCGGGAACGAAGATCCATTGCAGGAGAAGGCCGACGATGACGATCGGGATGTTGATGAGAAACACCGATCCCCACCAGAAATGTTCGAGCAGAAAACCGCCGGTGACCGGTCCGAAAGCCACGGCGGCACCGGACACCGCAGACCACACGCCGATCGCCTTGGCGCGCTCGACGGGATTGCGGAAGACGTCGATGAGGATGGCGAGCGTGCTCGGAAAGACCAGTGCCGCACCGACTCCCATGAGACCGCGACCGACGATGAGTTCACCCGTGGTGTCGGTGAAGGCTGCCCATGCCGAGAAGATGCCGAAGAGAACCATGCCGATCTGCATGACGAGCTTGCGCCCGAAGCGGTCACCGAGACCTCCGCATGCGAGCAGTAGACCGGCAAAGACCAGGGCATAGGAGTCGACGATCCACTGCAGGCCGCTCGTCGAGGCGTCGAGTTCGCGCGCAAGCGTCGGGATTGCGACGTTGATGATGAGATTGTCGACGACGACGAGGAAGACCGAGAGGCTGAGGATGGCGAGGATCCACCACCGGCGACGGTGAACTGCGGCGTTGGGGTGGGAAGCGGTTGCGATGTCGGTCATGTAGACAGTGTCTAGTACCCGGACTTGATAATGTCAAGCCATGGCCATTTCGCTGCGCGACAAGGTGATCCGCGCTGCGGTCGGGTACATCGCGCGCAACGGTCCGGATGGTTTGTCGTTCCGTCAAATCGCCGCCGATGCGGGTGTCAGCCACCAGGCGCCGTACCACCACTTCGGAGATCGTCGGGCAATCTTCGGCGACATCGCACGGCTGGGATTCCTGAAATTCGCCGAGGAGATGAGCGCACCCGCGCGCGACGATGAGGACACCAATCTCGCCGTTCGACTGTGCGAAAGGTATGTCGACTTCGCGCTGCGCAACAAGGGCTACTTCCGGGTGATGTTCCGCTCGGATTTGTGCAACATGGACGAGTCACCCGAAACGCAGCGTGCCGCCGATGGCGCATTTCAGACGTTGCTCGATGGCGTGAGCGTCATCATCGGTGACTCGGCGTCGGTCGACGAGATTCGCGTGCAAGCGACCGCAATGTGGTCGGCGGCGCACGGACTGGCGACGCTGCTCACCGACGGACCTCTCGAGGAGACGATCGGGACCGTCGAGAATCGGCATGAACTCGTACGCGCGGTTGCCACGCGGCTCGCCGAAGGATTGATGCGAGCGGAAAAGCGCTAGCGCGCGTCGCCAACAGTCACTGCGACTCGACGAGGTCGAAGTACACAAGGACGACCAGAGTGTCGTCGTTGACCTGCTCACCGACGCGCGTCCAGTATTCGAGATGGCTCGTCCGGAAATCGGCAGCGTTGAGGTCGCCCTCGGCTTCCGCAAGCGCGAACTCGTCGGGAACGTCGCAGAAACGCACGATCTCGGTGCGAGTCACGAGGAGCGTCCCGACGTGACGACCATCGTTGTCGACCATGGCGAGCCGTTCGCCGACGTGCTCGACGGGTTCACCTTCGCGGTCGTAATCGTGGCGCAGTCCGGCAGTCGCGCGCTTGTTGCCGTGCAACACGAGGTTGACGAGGTTCTCCCGTGATGCTCCGGGAGTACCGAATTCGATGCTGCGCAGTCCGTTCACTCGGGGAAACATCCCTGCAGATTACCGATGGACCGTGATGTCGTGAACGTCGGTGACAGACTGATCGTCGGTCATGAACGTCATCCCCGATCTTGCGACGCAGACACCCTTGTGGCTGGCACTGCTCACAGTCGGGGTGAACGCCGTCGTCGGTGCGTTGCGGGCGACGATTGACGACGAGCGGCACTGGGACATCGTCGGGGTGACGACCTTCGGTGTGCTCACCGGACTCGGTGGGGGATTCATTCGCGACATCCTCGTGGGAAACCTGCCGGTGGAGAGCTTGCGCACGCCCTGGTTCCTCACGACGGCGCTTGCAGCCATCGTGCTCGTGTTGTTCGTCGGCGAGCGCGTGGTACGCATCCAGGTCGTCGTGACGCTGCTCAATGCGCTCGCGCTCGGTTTGTTCGCGATCACCGGCGTTGCATACGCGCTGCGTGCCGGATTGCCCGTGATGTCGGCATTGTTCATCGGTGTGGCATCGGCGGTCGGTGGCGGAGTTCTCGTGTCGGTGCTGAAGGGCGAGATTCCGTCGATTCTCGTTACGAGCGCGCCGAACGCGCTCGTTGCCCTGCTCACGTCGGGTGTTTACGCGGCAGTGGCGGTGGCGAACAGCCGTCTCGCCGGTGTGGTTGCGATCGCTGCCGGGATCGTCGCGCATTACGCCGCCCAGTGGCTCGGACTGCGGACGCGCCGCGCAGACAGCCCGTCGGCGCTGCTTTTCACGCGGGAGCCGCGGGACTCGTGAGCGACGCATCAGGTCCGCGCATTCGCCCCGTTGTCGATCCGTCGCCCGAGTTGCGCGAGATCTACAAGCAGGTGCTGTCGACGCCGAGCGGCGATCCGCTCAACGTCTTTGCCACCCTCGCCCACAATCCGCGGGTGCTCAAGCGTTTCTCGCTGTTCGCGGGCCTGTTTCTGGCGAAGAACTCGATCCCCGTTCGCGAGCGGGAGATCGTCATCCTGCGTGTCGCCCGGAACAGTCGCAGTGTCTACGAGTTCGGCCAGCACACCGTGATCGGACGTGAATGCGGCCTTGTCGATGCCGAGATCGCCGATCTTGCTCGCAAACGACCCGCCCTGAAGTGGTCGTCGAAAGACGCTGCACTGATCACGATGGCCGACGAGTTGTGCAGCGTCAACGACGTATCCGATTCGACATGGACGGAGTTGACGAGTGAGTGGTCGGAGAGCGAACTGGTCGAGCTGATCATGCTCGTCGGTTCGTACCGAGCTCTGGCCGGATTCCTCAATGCAACGCGCGTCGAGCGCGATGCCGGAGTTCCCGGTTGGCCCGACGGCGCCGAGGTGTGATGTCGCGCGCGTCGTCAACTCGCGCGCGGTAAGTCAGAACCGATCGGGTCGGGCGACGTTCGTCGGCGATACCCACGCGACGGTCGCGTACGTGTCGAAGTACTTCGCGGCGAGCATGTCGAGAATCGCCTCGGCGACTTTGTCGGTGACGACGGTTTCCAGTCGGATGCTCGGGCCGGCGAGATCAAGTGATGATTTGCCAGTGCCACCTTCACCGCGAACGCTGCTCACCGAGTAACCCCTCGCACCGCACTTCTTCACGTCGTCAATGAGGCGCTGTTCGACGGCCGACTCCGAAATGATGGTGACGAGTTGTCGCGGTGTCGTGGCCATGGTGGTCCTTTACGTGAGCGCCTGTGCCAACGCAATGTAGATCGGAATACCGACGGTGAGGTTGAACGGGAAGGTGATGCCGAGAGATGCGGTGACGTAGATCCCGGGGCTTGCTTCGGGGAGCGCGATGCGCACTGCTGCGGGAGCGGCGATGTACGAAGCACTCGCGGCGAGCGTCGCCATGACGGCGACACCACCCGTCGACAGTCCGGCGGCGGCACCGACGAGGGCGCCGAGCACTCCGTTGAGGAATGGAATGAGGATTGCAAGGAGCGCCACGCGCGGCCCCGCCGATGCGACGTCACGAAGTCGTTGCGCCGCGACCACGCCCATCTCGACGAGGAACAGGGTGAGTGCACCGGTGAAGAGCCCGACGAACAGCGGGTCGACGGGGGCGAGTCGTGTTTCGCCGACGATCGCACCGATCAGCATTCCCGTGACGAGCAGGGCGATGCTGCGGCCGCGGATGACCTCGCTGAGACCTTCCCGCCAGTTGGTCCCCGGAGATCCGCGTCCGGCGATGAATAGTGCGACGACGATGCCGATGATCTCGAGAATTGCGAGCAATCCCGCAACGAATCCCTCGTAGGAGATGTCACGTGAGTCGAGCGAGGCGATGAGCACCGTGAATGTGACTGCAGAAACCGACCCGTAGTGCGCTGCGAGCGCCGCGGAGTTCACGACGTTCAACGATCCGAAGAAGCGGAACAGCACGTAGGCGACGAGCGGTGTGACGACGCCGAGCACGACGGCCCCGACGAGTGGCAGCCAGATTTCACCGGGTGACGTCGTCGACAACGAGCGACCGCCCTTGATGCCGATGGCGAGGAGCAGGTACGTCGACAGGATCGGGTAGAGGGCCTCGGGGAGGCGCACGTCGAAGCGCAGCAGGGTGACGAGGAGCGCGACGATGAACGCGATGACCGGTGCGGTGAGGAGGTTGTTGAAGATGTCGCCGGCACTCATTTACGGGAGTTCTTCCTTCGCACGAGGGGCTGGATGACCGAGCGAACGTCGTGTTCGGACTCGAGGGGATGGCGCAACGGTCGGTCGAGGTCGATGATGTAGTTGTTCGTGCGGCCCTTCTTCACGACCTTGAGGTAGCCGGCATCGCAGAGTTCGTGGACGATGCGGTGCACCGCTCGCTCACCGATGCCCACCCGGCGGGCGACCTCGGAGAGGCGGATGTCCGGCTCCTGGGCGATGCACACGAGAACGTGTGAGTGGTTGGTGAGGAACGTCCAGCGGGACTCGCTCTCCGCCACCTTGTTTCTTGCCACATAAATCATGCTACCAGAGTCATGTTTATCGGAGGTGTTGGGTGGATGCCCCAAAGCGCATTGAGTGACCATCTTCCGGAGGAGACGAAGAATCTCGTGTAGTACCGTACGCGCATGCATGTGCGTAAATTCGTCACGACTTGCGAGGAAACGCTCGCCGAACACGGCGCTTCGGTCGGACGTGTCGTGCGCAAAGCGGCCTGCTCGGCGGTGATCACCAACCCGCTCGCCGGTTTGCAGGGCGGTGCGTTGAGCGAGCTCGAGGTGCTCGGAGCGGAGTTGTCCGAGCAACTGGCGACTCGTGCTCTGGCGAGTTTGGGCGTGGCGGCCGCTGAGGTCACCGCGTACGGCAAGGGCGCGATCGTCGGTACGGCGGGCGAAGTCGAGCATGCGGCGGCGATTCTGCATCCGCGCTTCGGTGCACCGGTGCGACGGGTCGTCATCAAAGGAGACGACATCATTCCATCAACGAAGAAAGTCGCCGGGCCGGGTGCGCAGATCACCATCCCGCTGACGAACAAGGACGACATCTGGTCGTTCGACGAGATGGATGCAATCGACGTGTCGATCGGCGATGCACCGCATCACGACGAAATCGTCGTCACGGTTGCCCTTGCGGTGGGCGGACGACCCTTCGCGCGCACGAAGAAGCCGTCGTGATGAAGGCAATCATTCTTCTCACGCGAAAGACCGGCGCCTCGCACGAGGACTTCGTCGACTGGTGGCTCAACCGTCACGCTCCGCTGGCGCGACAGCTTCCTCGGCTGCGCAAGGCTGTGTTCAACGTGGTTGATCAACCCGGTGACGGGCAGCCCGATGGCGTGTCGGAACTGTGGTTCGACTCGATCGACGACTTCACCGCCGCTTACGACAGCGAGATCGGGAAGGCAGTCGTTGCGGACTCGCTCGCCAACGTCGCGTCCCGTCAGCGCTTCTTCGTCGACGAAAACGAGATCTCGCGACGATAGTCGGATAGCTAGACGTTCTTTGAGAGTGCCTCGTAGCGGGGTTTGACGACGTCGTTGATGATCGACAGGCGCTCTTCGAAGTGGGCGAATGCCGACTTCACGGCATTGACGGTGATCCAGCGGAAGTCGTCGAGCGTCCAGCCGAATGCGTCGGCGCACTGCACGAATTCCTTTGTCATTGACGTGTTGCTCATGAGGCGGTTGTCGGTGTTCACCGTGACGCGGAACCGGAGACGGCGCAGCATCCCGATCGGGTGATCGGCGAACGTCTTCACGACGCCCGTGTTGACGTTCGACGTGGGGCACAATTCGAGCGGAACGCGTCGATCACGTACGTACTCGGCGAGTCGGCCGAGTCGCTCGTTGCCGGGTTCGCCCGTGATGTCGTCGACGATCCGCACACCGTGTCCGAGACGCTCGGCGCCGCAGAACTGCAGTGCCTCCCAGATTGACGGCAACCCGAACGCTTCGCCGGCATGGATGGTGGAGTGGAAGTTCGAATGCTGGATGTGCTGGAAGGCATCGAGGTGCCGGGTGGGCGGGTAACCCGCCTCGGCTCCGGCGATGTCGAACCCGACGACTCCTTCATCGCGGTAGCGCACCGCGAGGTCGGCGATTTCGCGACTCCGGGCGGCCGTGCGCATCGCGGAGAGGATCGCGTAGATCGTGAGATCGGTTCCCTCCGCACCGCGACGGAATCCGGCGAGCACCGCGCGCACGACTTCGTCGAGCGTGAGGCCGGCATCGGTGTGCAATTCGGGTGCGAAGCGCACCTCGGCATAGACGACGTTGTCGGCCGCGAGATCCTGCGCGCATTCGAATGCGGTCCGCTCGATCGCATCGCGGTGCTGCATGACTCCCACCGTGTGGGCGAACGTCTCGAGGTACAGAACGAGGTCGTTGCGCTTGGCGCCGCGGTGGAACCACTTCTGCAGATCGACGACGTCGGTCGTCGGCAGTTTCGTGTACCCGTACTCACGGGCCAGCTCGATGACGGTTTCGGCGCGCAGGCCACCGTCGAGGTGATCGTGCAACAGGGCCTTCGGGGCCTTGGCGAGGAGCTCGTGCAACGTCTCGCGAGGAGTCGACATGATCAAAGTCTACGGACGACCGCCGTCGTCAACTTTCGATGCGAAGAACGTCACCTTTCAGGGACAGTGCGTACAGGTCGTCGTGTGCGCGGGCGATCGCCACGAGGTCACTGACATCGTCGGCATGACGAATGCGCGATGCATCGTCGCCGACTGCGGCAATGCTCCAGATACGACCGCTGCAGTAGTCGCCGAAGACGTAGCGGCCGCGCAGCGTTCCGGTCACCGCGACCGCACCGCCGGAGATTGAGCAGCCGTCGTCGCCGTGTTCGTACCACGCAACGGGTGCCAGGTGTCCGTCGATCGGTTGGTCATCGTTGAATCGCGCCGGACCCTCGAAAGCACTCCACCCGAACGACACCACTTCCGTCACGGTCGACACACCGCGGAGCACGTTCACCTCCTCGATCTCGTTCTGGCCGACGTCGGCGAGCCACAGGTCGTCGCCATGGAGATCGATCCGCCACGGGTTGCGCAGTCCGCGAGCGACGAGCGTCGTCGCGCCGTTGCGCGGATCGATCCGCACGACCTTGCCGAGCAGCGAGGTGTCGTCGAGTGCGACGCGATCGGGATCACCGCCCGCGCCGCCGTCACCGGTGGCGACGAGAATCGTGCCGTCGGCGACGACGAGATCCCCGCCGTTGTGGTTCGAGTATGGCTGGTCGATCGTGAGCAGGATGCGCAGGGAACTCCGGGCAATCGACCCGGACGGATCGACGTCGAAGGCGGCAATGACCGTGTCCCCGCGCGAATCGGTGTAGTTGGCGTATGCCCGTGTGCCATCGGGGGAGAAGGCGAGACCGAGTAGGCCGCGTTCGCTGTCGGTCGAGGTGAGGTCGGTGATGTCGAGCACGATCGTGTCGTTCCCGTCGGACATGCGGGTCACCGTGCCGTTGCGGGACACGATGTACAACGCGTCGTCGCCGGCGCGACTCGTCACATCGACGGCACCGGGAATCTCGGCGACTCGTACGAGACGCACCTCACCGATCGTGGTCGCGTCGGAATCCGAACTCTCCGATGAAGCGGGGGCATCCACCGTCGCCTCATCGGTCGCCGGTGACGACGTGCCGTCGTCGCTCGCGCACGCGGCAAGCAGAAAGACAGTGGTCGCGGTGATGAGAGCGAGGCGACGCACGTTGCGATTCCCGTTTATGAATCTCCGCCGAGAGCCTCGAGCAGCGTGTTCCAGCCGAGCACGGCGCACTTGATGCGCACCGGGTACTTCACCACGCCGCGCAGGGCCTCCATGTCACCCATCGTTCCGACGGGGGCGGGGGATTCCTCCGCCGACTCCTCGATCGACATCATCTCCTTGAACCGGTGCACGAGAGCGCGCACGTCGGCGACCGACTGGCCCTTCACTGCAGCGGTCATCATCGATGCCGACGACTGGCTGATCGAGCAGCCGTGACCCGAGAAACGAACGTCACGAATGACCCCGTCGGTGACGTCGAGAAACAGCCGGATTTCGTCGCCACACAGCGGGTTGGTGCCCTCGGTGCACGTCGCGGGAGGCGGCAATTCACCCTTGTTGCGCGGCGTGCGGTAATGGTCGAGGATCACCTCGCGGTAGAGATCTTCAAGTCCGGGCATGACTCACGCTCCTTCGCTCCACCGTATCGCCGTCAGAAGATGTCGCCGACGTGATCGAGTGCATCGACGAGGGCATCGACGTCGTCGCGCGTGCTGTACACGTACAGACTTGCGCGCGCAGTCGCATTGGCACCGATGATCCGCATGAGCGGCTTGGCGCAATGATGGCCGGCGCGTACGTACACGTTGCGTTCGTCGAGAATCTGACTGATGTCATGGGGATGCACGCCGCCGAAGGCGAAGCTGAAGGTCGCGCCGCGGATCTCGGGATTGACCGGACCGTGCACCGTGATTGCGTCGCCGTGGCGCTCGTGCAACGCGTCAAGTGCATAGCGGGTGAGATCCATCTCGTGACGGCGCACGTTCGTCATGCCGAGGCCCTCGAGGAAGTCGACCGCGGCACCGAGGCCGATGACCTCGACGATCGGCGGCGTACCCGCTTCGAATTTCGCGGGGACCTCGGCACACGTGAAGCCGTCGAGACGGACGTCCTGGATCATTCCGCCGCCACCGAGGAACGGGGGCATCGCCTCGAGCAGTTCGTGCCTGCCCCACAACACGCCGACTCCCGTCGGTCCGCACATCTTGTGGCTGGAGAAGGCGAGAAAGTCGGCGTTCCACTCACGGACGTTCGTCGGCATGTGCGGCACCGACTGGCAGCCATCGACGATCGCGATGGCTCCGGTGCGATGTGCCGCGGCGACGAGTTCGGCCACCGGTGTGATCGTGCCGAGCACGTTCGACATCGCCGTGAACGAAAACGCCTTCGCGCCCTGCAACAAAGCGGGCAGCGCATCGAGGTCAAGCTCGTACCCCGGGGTGAGCGGCAACCAGCGAATTTCGAAACCCTTTTCCGCAGCGAGCATCTGCCACGGAACGATGTTCGCGTGGTGTTCCATGTGCGTGAGCACGATCGCGTCGCCCGGCCCGAGGTTCGCCCGACCCCACGATTGGGCGACGAGGTTCAGAGCTTCGGTGGCGTTCTTCGTGAACACGACCTCGTCGGCGCGACCGGCACCGATGAATGCGGCGACGCGGGCACGAGCCGCTTCGTACGCGCGAGAAGCCTCGTCGGCGAGTCGGTAGCTGCTGCGACTGATCGGCGCGTATTGCTCGCGCACGAACCGATCCATTGCGTCGATGACCGCGAGGGGTTTCTGCGAGGTGTTCGCGCTGTCGAGATAGACGATCGGTTTGCCGTCAACCGTGCGCGACAGCAGCGGAAACTGCGAACGCAGAGCCGCCGCGTCGTACGCCATGGCGCTCACACCCGGAACGAGTCGTAGCCGGAGGCTTCGAGGCGCTCGGCAAACTCCATGCCGCCACTGGCCACGATGCGCCCGTCGATAAGCACGTGCACGACGTCAGGGCGCAACTCGTTGAGCAGGCGTTGGTAGTGGGTGATGAGCACGATGCCGAGCGTCGGCCGCTCCTTGCGCACCTCGAGCACTCCGCGGGCGACGATGCGCAGTGCGTCGATGTCGAGGCCCGAGTCGGTCTCGTCGAGGATGGCAATCTCCGGTTCGAGAATCGCCATCTGCATGATCTCGTTGCGCTTCTTCTCGCCACCGGAGAATCCCTCGTTGAGGTAGCGGTCAACGAACGAGGAGTCCATGCCGAGGCGCTTCATCCAGTCCATCGCAGCGAGACGCAACTCGAGCACCGACAGATCGATTCCCTTGCGCGCCGACAGCGCCTGGCGCAGGAACTGAATGACCGACACGCCGGCGATCTCCTGCGGGTACTGGAAGCCGAGGAACATGCCGCGCTTGGCGCGCTCCTCGGTGGGCCAGTCGGCGATGTCTTCGCCGCGGAAGAGAATCCGCCCGCCCGTCACTTCGTATTCGGGTGAGGCGAGGAGAGTGGAGGCGAGGGTCGACTTGCCCGAGCCGTTCGGACCCATGATCGCGTGCACTTCTCCCTCGCGCACGACGAGCGAGAGACCGCGCAGGATCTCGGCGTCACCCTCGACGGGCTTGGCGTGGAGGTCGTCGATGCGAAACAGTTCGGGAGCTGCTGTCACGGCGTGAAGCCTAATTCCGCACCCCGAATTAGCACTATACGGATAGGGGAAATTCCCCTACCAACCGCGTTCGATCCACGCGTCGAGGTGCGGCCGCTCGCGTCCGATCGTCGTGTCGGCGCCGTGACCGGGCAGCACGATCGTCGTATCGGGGAGTGCGAAGAGCGTCGTCGAGATCGACGTGATGATCGTCGGGAAGTCGCCGCCCTCGTATGCGGTTGCTCCCGGCCCGCCGGGGAACAGGGTGTCGCCGGTGAAAAGGAACGACGAGCCGTCGAGACGGAAGCACACCGAACCCGGCGTGTGTCCGGGGGTTGCAAGCACGTGCAGTCGCAGACGTCCGACTTCGACGACCTCGACGCCGTCGAGGAGCACGTCGTAGCCGACGTCGGCGAGGCGGGGAGCATCGAGGCTGAGGACGGCAACTTCGTAGCCCGCTTCGCGCATCGCGGGGACCGCCTGGATGTGGTCCCAATGGCCGTGCGTTTCGAGCACGCGGCGCACGCCGAGGCGCTTACACAGGGGCAGGAGCCGTTCGTGCTCGTTTGCCGCATCGATGAGCACCGCATCACCGGTGAGCCGGCAGCGCACGATGAACACGTTGTTGTCCACCGGCCCGACGACGAGGCGGTGGATGTCGACGTCGCCGTCCCGCCACATGAGCGTCGATTCGTCGGTATCGCCCGCCATGGCCCCAGTCTCGCAGCACGCATACGGAGCCCGATTTCCGCGGGGGAATTGCCGAGGACGGGGTCGATGCACAAGGATGACGCCATGAACTTTGCCTTCACCGACGAGCAGGACGAGCTGCGCAAGACGGTCCGCGCATTCCTCGAATCGAAGTCCCCCGAGACGGCGGTGCGGGAACAGATGGAGACCGAACGCGGATTCGATCCCGCGGTGTGGAACCAGATGGGCGAGCAGATGGGTCTCATGGGTCTGCACATCCCCGAGGAATTCGGCGGCATGGGTTTCGGGTACGTCGAGCTCGGCGTGGTGCTCGAAGAAATGGGTCGAGCACTGCTGTGTGCGCCGTATTTTTCCACCGTCGTGCTCGCAGCGAACGCGCTCTTGCAGTCGGGTGACGACGCAGCGAAGGCGAAGTACCTCCCGGGCATCGCATCGGGCGCGACGATCGCGACGCTCGCGGTCGCCGAGAAGGCGGGAACGTGGGAGGAGTCGGGTGTCTCGCTCGCCGCGACGAATGCGGGCGGTTCATGGACACTGAACGGCGAGAAGCTCTACGTCACCGACGGACACACGGCCGATCTCGTGCTCGTCGTTGCTCGAACGGCAAAGGGCCTTGCCCTGTTCGCCGTCGACGGATCGGCGAAGGGCCTCACGCGCCGCGCCCTTGCGACCATGGATCAGACCCGCAAGCAGGCGGCTCTCGAGTTCTCCAACGTGACGGCGGAGTTGATCGGAGCCGACGGTGACGGTGCGCGCATCCTGTCGACGGTGCTCGACCTCGTCGCGGTCGGTTTGGCCGCCGAGCAGGTGGGCGGAGCACAGAAAGTCCTCGACATGGCGGTCGAGTACGCCAAGGTGCGCGTTCAGTTCGGCCGACCGATCGGTTCGTTCCAGGCGATAAAGCACAAGTGCGCCGACATGCTGCTCGAAGTCGAGTCGGCGAAGTCGGCCGCGTACTACGCGATGTGGTGTGCGAGCGAAATGAACGACGAGTTGCCGCAAGTGGCGTCACTCGCGAAGGCGTACTGCTCCGAGGCGTACTTCCACGCGACGGCGGAGAACATCCAGATCCACGGCGGAATCGGTTTCACGTGGGAGCACCCGGCGCACCTCTACTTCAAGCGTGCGAAATCGAGCGAATTGATGTTCGGTGATCCGACGCACCATCGCGAGCTACTCGCCCAGCGCATCGGCATTTGACGCTCGTCCTCTATTCCGTCGCCGCGGCGATCGGCACGTTCGTCATCGCGGCCCTCGTCATAGGTCGCGAGGCGCGCCGACTCGACGCAGTGGCACCGCGCGTCGTCTACCGACCCGATGAGGCGGTGTCGTTCGTCGCCGATGCGCTTCCCGCCGAGTCGCAGGCGCGCCTCACCTACGACGAGCTCGACAAGCTCCTGCGCGCGCACCTGCGGTGGTTGCACGCAAAGGGACTGCAGCCGCGCAACGTCATCGACCGGCGCCAGGACATCGTCGACGACGTCGTCATCAGCGAGGAGACGCTGACTGCGTGGCTGCTCGCCGAAGCCGAGCGGATGAAGATCGCACTGCTCGACGACGTCGATGCCGTGCGGGTGGTGCAGGCGCACCTCGCTTATTTCGAGGCGATCGGGGCGGTGGGGCCGAGGGCCTCGGAGTAGGACCGCGGCGACGTCGAGTCGGTCTTCCATACGTTGACGTACCGCTGCAAGTGGGGGTTGAAGAAGGGATCGTCGTCGAGGACGTGTCCCCAACGGTGGCCGAGAGTCGCCACTTCGCTCTCGACGAGCACCGGCACGCGGGTCTTCGACTCGAAGTGGTACATCCTCGCGAGCGGTGTGACGAGCACGCGACGACCCGACTGCCACACCTTCAGGCAGTAGTCGATGTCGTTCCAGTTGCCCGGGAACTGCACCGACAGACCACCGACGCTCTCGAAGACTTCGCGCGACGTGAGTGCGCAAGCGGCGATGATGCTCGACGTCTCGCGCGTCACGCGCAACATGTCGTGCGCACCGCGCGAATCAGCCGGCGCCCCGCGGTAGAGATCGGTGGGTTCGGGACTGAACACGTGCCCCGCGCTCTGGATCGTGCCGTCCTCGAACAACAGCGTGGGTCCGACCAAGCCGACGCCGGTATCGCTGAGGAGTGCCACGAGAGTTTCGAGGAAGTCGGGCGAGATCACTTCGGTGTCGTCGTTGAGGAGCAGGAACATGTCACCCGTGGCGTGTGCCGCGGCAAGGTTGATCTTCTCGGCGAAGTTGAACGGCCGGTCGAAATCGACGATCCGCAGGCGATCGCCGCCGATCGTGCGCAGTTCGTCGCGCACGGTCGCGGGTGTGTCGGTGTCGGCGACGACGACGAACTCGACGTTGCGGTACGTCGACGTGGTGAGCACGCTGCGCACGGCTTCGACGACCAGTGTGCGCGACGCACCGAAAATCGTCGCCTTCGATCCGCGGGTCGGAACGAGCACCGATACGAGGGGTCGTGTCGTGATGCGGCGGCGCACGGTGACGGCGGGGCAAGAGTCATCGGCTGCGTCGTTGCCCGTGACATTGACAGCACGTGTGACGTCGCGCGTGACATCCGCATCGATTCCCATGCGGGCGAGGTGGTTGACGACCGCATCGCGTGAGGCCGTGGGTGCGAGCGACGGCTCGTGCGTCTCGTGCAGTACGTGGGCGATGCGTGCGACCCGCGCGGCCCGCTCGGTGAGGCGCAAGTTGCGGTCGTGGGAGTCGCATCGCGCAAGCTCGGCGACATCGCCGACCGTGCGCAGATGTCCGGCGCGCACGGCAATCATCGCCCCGATGTAGTCGTGATGACGCAGGCGCTCGGGGGACCACCCTGGGCGACGTTGGAACGTCGGCAGGCGATCGGCGTGGCGCACGAGGTGCCGCGTGTCGCCGTAGATGACGTCGACGGCTCGCGGACCATCGGCGCGATTCCCGGCTGCGCAGGCGGTGATGCGTTGTACGGCATTCGCGGCGAGACGGTCGCCCGCTGCGAGGAAGCACACCCATGCGTCGTCGTTGCGAACCACATCGGCTGCTGCCGACGGATCGTGATCGGTCGTGCACGTGATGCCGCGCAACCGCAGCACGTTGCGCACCGCGGCGGGGAGCGCGGCACGCGATGCGCCGACGATCATCCACTGCGACACACCTGGGGATCGCAACAGCGACAGGGCCGTTCGGGTGAGCCGGCGCGTGTCGGCGGGTGCTGCCGCGGTGACGACGATGAACGTCACGTCGCGGCCTTCTTCACGAGCCGACGCAGACTGCCGGGCATGTGGCGGAAGATGAACCGCAGCGGGCGCAACCATCCGCGGTGCACCCAGTCGATGCGGCGGATCTCCGAGCGGTCGGGAGGGAATGCGTACGGTCCGGGTACTTCACCGCGTCGTCGCAACACGTCGTGTCGTGTCGCCGTGGCCCGCTCGCCCGCGGCCGCATCGGCGGCGGCAAGTCGGGCGAGGTACGCGGCAATGGCCGCGTCATCGTTGGTCGGGGGTGGCGGGTTCATCGCGCGCCTAGATCATCACGTTCATCGCCGCGAGGACGCTCTCGCCGAGCGTCCGGTCGCCCGAGATGACGACATCGCGCGCGTCGCCGACGGACTGCGACGACCATGCGCGACGTCCGCAAGCGAGTTGCGTAAAGAGGTCCGAGTGCATCGCGAGCGTCGTCGTTGGTGATGCATTCGGTGATGCAGCCGCGGAAGTATCGACGACATCGTCACCGAGAATCTCGGCGCGCTTGCCGCGTACCCCGATCGTGAAGCTCAGTGACGGACGGTCGGTGAGTTCGAATCGCACGACCGTGCCGTCGGCCGGTGCGACGCGCTTGCCGACGACGATCTGCATCGATCGGGCGAAGCGTCGCAGCGAGTGCGCAGCCGATGCCTCGTCGGTCGTCAGTTCCAGTGAAAGCGCGCGACGAATGTCGACTTCGTGCACCCAGCTGTCCATGACGCGTAGTTCGAGGAAGCTCGCCAGCGTCCCCGGTCCCGTGGGCGTGCCCATCGGCCGGGTGAAGTCGTCCTCGCTCAACGCGCGCAAGCTTGCTTCGCGTCGTCGCACGACGTCGCGCCATTCGGACAACACGTCCGAACCCGGCAGAGTGCGACGCGCGTCGACTTCGTGCTCGTTCCACTCGCCGATGGGATTGCGCGTGTGCGCGAGGTCGACGGCGCGGTGCGTCGTCGGGGGATCGCCGGCGAGCATCCGCTCGGTGGCGATGAGGTGTGACACGGTGTCCTGCACCGACCAGCCCGGACACTGCGTCGGCGACTTCCAGCTGCGCTCGTCGAGCGTTGCGAGCATGGAGTCGAGCGACGCCCACGTGGCGACGAGCATCGTGACGAGATCGACCGGTGACGCAGCGCCGTCGCGGGTGTTCGTCATGGGTGCCTCCTAGGTTAGATTCGAGCCATGGAACGCCCGACCCGCTTCGAACACACGCGATTCCTCGGTGACAAGCGCACGCAACTCGTCTACGACCTCGACGAGTGGACCGATGCCGCGGTCATCGACGACATCGTGAACAGCCAGTCGGGTCTGAGCTTCGGTCCCGACACCCTGGCGGAGGCGCGCAACCGCGGATACCGGCTCGCCACGGCGTGAACGGAACCTTCCTTTCCGGCACGCTGACGCTGCGTCGTTACCTCGTCCAGCCCGCCGGACAGCGCGGGGCGCAGCCCGGGGTCGTCCTGTGTCACGGTTTCCCCATCGGCCCGAAGGACGCCCGTCAGTCGGCGGGCACGTTTCCCGAACTCATCGATCGCATTGCCGGTGAGTTGGGGTGGAACGCGATGACCTTCACGTTCCGCGGCTGCGGCAACAGCGACGGCGACTTCTCGATGCAGGGATGGGTCGACGACGTTCGCGCGGCGATCGACCATCTCGTCGCCGAATGCGAACCGAGTCAGGTGTGGCTCATCGGCACGAACACCGGTGCATCGCTCGCACTGTGCGCAGCATCGGACGATCCGCGCGTGAGCGGGTGTGCACTTCTCGGTGCACGCGCCGATTTCGACGACTGGGCCGACCAACCGCGGCGGTTGCTCGAGTACGCGCGCGAAGTCGGCGCCATTCGCACGCCCGGGTTCCCGGCGAACATCGACGAGTGGAGCCGCGAGTTGCGCCGTTTCCGTCCGACCGACGCGGCGCGCAGGTACGCACCGCGACCGCTGCTGCTCATGCACGGTGACGAGGACGAACGCGTGCCCGAGAGCGATTCACGCGTACTCGCCGAAGCGCACGGCTCGGCCGAATTGAACATCATCCCCGGCGGCGGGCACAGGCTCCGCCACGATCCGCGGGCGATCGCGATACTGCTCGGCTGGCTTGATCGTCAGCGGTTGTAACCGCGCGGATGGCCGCGGTGCCATTCGTACGCGCTCGAGATGATCTCGCGCAGGTCGCGCGTGGCGCGCCAGTCGAGCACGGTGCGTGCGCGGGTGGGGTCGGCATAGATCGTGCTCGGATCACCAGGTCGGCGCGCGACGATCTCGTGGGGAACGGAACGTCCCGTGATCGACTCGGTCATCTCGATCAACCGGAGCACCGACGTGCCGTGCCCGGTGCCGACGTTGCACGCCATCGACTCGCCGCCCTTGGCGAGATAGTCGAGGGCCTTCACGTGCGCCTCGGCGAGGTCCTCGACGTGGATGTAGTCGCGCACGCACGTGCCGTCGGGGGTGGGGTAGTCGTTTCCGAACACGCTGAGTTTGGGTTGCTCGCCGAACAGCACCTTCATGACGACGGGCACGAGGTTCTGCGTCGCCGACCAGTCCTCGCCGATCTCCGCCGATGAGTGCGCGCCGGCGGCGTTGAAGTAGCGCAAGCTCACCGACCGCAGTCCGATCGCGCTGCACGACGCGAGGAATCGTTCGATCGTCGCCTTCGTATCGGCGTACACGCTCTCCGGAGCGAGGGCTTCGTCCTCGGTGACCGGCGTGCGCGAGGGCGTGCCGTACACCGCCGCCGACGAGGAGAACACGATGCGCCCGACGTCGTTGGCGAGCAACGACTCGACGAGAGAAATCGAGCCGGCGACGTTGTTGCGCCAGTACATGAGCGGTCGCTGCATCGATTCTCCGACCGCCTTGTATGCGGCGAAGTGGATCACCTCGGTGACGCCGTAGCGGCGGCACGTGCGCGACACGATGCGTTCGTCGGCGATGTCGCCCACGACGACGTCGACCTCCTTGTCGACCGCGTCGCGGTAGCCGCGTTCGAGCGAATCGAGAACGACGACGTCACGGCCCCGTTCTCGCAGCAGGCGCACGGTGTGCGAGCCGATGTAGCCGGCTCCGCCGGTGACGAGAACCGTCATGTACGAGTCTTCGCACGCAGCGGTTTGCCCGCCTTGTCGCGGTCGCGCGCCTTTTCCCGTTTCTTGAATGCGCGAACCTTCAACAGCGCTTCCTGCGACGTGATGTCGGCGACGGTGCGCATGCGGTGGTCGCTGAACGGGCCGGCAGCTTTCTCCCACCCCTGGGGTCGGATGCCGAATCGCTTGGCGAGCAGCGCGATGAAGATCTGCGCCTTTTCCTCGCCGAAACCGGGCAGCGTGCGCAGGCGCTTCTTCAGTTCGGCGGCATCGTCGACCTTGTGCCACACGTTGGCGCCGCGACCCTTGTACTCGTCGGCGAGGATGACGCACAGCGCGTGGATGCGCCGGGCCATCGACGCCGGGAAGCGGTGGATCGCGGGTTTCTCGGCACACAGTGCGACGAACTTCTCCGGATCCATGCGCGCGATGCGTGCCGCATCGAGGTGTCCGAGTCGCTGGCGCAGCGTGTACGGACCCGTGAACGCCCATTCCATCGGTACCTGTTGGTCGAGCAACATGCCGATGAGCAGCGCAGTGCCGTCGCTGCGCAACAGGCGGTCGGCAGCGGGGATCCCCGTGACGTACAGATCGCTAGGCATGGAGCGGGTTCACCGCCTCGGGGTCGAGTTCGTAACGGGCGATCGCATCGGCGACAACTGTAGGTGCCACCGACCCGGCCTCGCTCAACGCGTGCAGCGTCGCCACGACGACGTGCCCGGTGTCGATCTCGAAGTGCCGGCGCAACGCCTCACGCGTGTCGCTGCGTCCGAAGCCGTCGGTGCCGAGCGGAACGAACGTGCGGTTCGGCAGGAAGCGGGCGATCTGTTCGGGCACGATGCGCATGAAGTCGCTCGTCGCGACGACCGGGCCGGTGCCCTCGCCGAGCAGGCGCTGCACGTGCGACACGCGCTTCGGTGCGGTCGGATGGAGCCGATTCCAACGCTCGGTCTCGAGCGCGTCCTCGCGCAGACTCTTGTAGGACGTCACCGACCAGAGATCGCAGCCGACGCCGTACCGCGCGAGCAACTCGTCGGCAGCGGCACGCACGGCGGTGTGCGCACTGCCGGAGAACAGCAACGTCGCGCGCAGTTTGGCCTCCGGAGCCGCGCTCCACAGGTACGCACCGCGAACGATGTCGTCGGCGACACCGGCGGGCATCGCCGGCATCGGGTAGTTCTCGTTGTACAGCGTGACGTAATAGAAGACGTCCTTCGCATCGGCGCCGTACATCTCGTGGATGCCGTGGCGCACGATCGTCGCCACTTCGTACGCGAAAGCGGGATCGTAGGCACGACACGGTGGCACCGTGCTCGCAAGGAGCAGCGAGTGGCCGTCCTGGTGCTGCAATCCCTCGCCGAGCAACGTGGTGCGCCCGGCGGTGGCTCCGAGGAGGAAGCCGCGCGTGCGTGCATCGGCTGCCTGCCAGATGAGGTCGCCGACGCGCTGGAATCCGAACATCGAATAGAAGGTGTAGAAGGGCACCATCGGAACGCCGCGTGTCGAGTACGAGGTTCCGGCGGCGATGAACGACGCGAGGCTGCCCGCCTCGGTGATTCCTTCCTCGAGAATCTGCCCGGACGTCGACTCGCTGTACGACAGCAGCAGGTCGTGGTCGACAGGTTCGTACTTCTGCCCCTGGGCGGCGTAGATCTTCAGCTCGCGGAACAGTGAGTCCATTCCGAACGTGCGTGCCTCGTCGGGGATGATCGGGACCACGCGTTCGCCGAACGACTTGTCGCGGGCGAGGTTGCGCAAGAGGCGCGTGAAACCCATCGTCGTGCTCACGGACTGGTTGTTGCTGCCGGCCTCGAATTCGCGGAACGCATCGTCCGACGGCAACTGCAGCGGACGCCGGATCGTCGTGCCGCGCTTCGGCAGGAATCCGCCGAGTGCGCGCCGACGTTCTACGAGGTACTGGTACTCGACGCTGTCCTCCGGCGGGCGGTAGTACGGCGGCGCGTCGGCTTCGAGCAGCGAGTCGGGGATCTCGTCGTTGAGGTGCAGTCGCGAACGCAGTGCGCGCAGCTGATCGACCGTCATCTTCTTGATCTGGTGCGTGGCGTTGCGTCCCTCGATTTCGGGACCGAGCGTCCAGCCCTTCACGGTCTTGCAGAGAATCGCCGTCGGTCGGCCGGAGCCGAGGTTGTCGGATGCGGCCTTGAATGCGGCGTACAACTTGCGGTAGTCGTGGCCTCCGCGCGGCAGCAACTGCAGGTCCTCGTCGGACAGGTGCGACACGAGTTCGCGCAGGCGCGGGTCGGGACCGAAGAAGTTCTCGCGAATGTAGTTGCCGTCCTCGACGGTGTAGCGCTGGAATTCACCGTCGACGGTGGTGTTCATCTTGTTCAGCAGCACGCCGGAGACGTCGCGGGCGAGCAACTCGTCCCACTTCGAGCCCCAGATGACCTTGATGACGTTCCAACCCGCGCCGCGGAACACCGCTTCGAGCTCCTGGATGATCTTTCCGTTGCCGCGCACGGGTCCGTCGAGTCGTTGCAGGTTGCAGTTGACGACGTAGATGAGATTGTCGAGGTGTTCGCGCGACGCAAGTGAGATAGCGCCGAGAGTCTCGGGTTCGTCGGTCTCGCCGTCGCCGAGGAACGCCCAGACGCGACTCGCCGTCGTGTCGTCGAGTTTGCGGTTGGTGAGGTAGCGGTTGAATCGCGCGTGGTACAGCGCCGTGATCGGACCGAGTCCCATCGACACGGTGGGGAACTCCCAGAAGTCGGGCATCAGCCGCGGATGCGGGTACGACGACAAGCCGCGGTGCGGACGCCCGATCTCGCGCCGGAAGTGATCGAGGTCGTCCTCGTTGAGACGACGTTCGATGAAGGCGCGCGCATAGATGCCCGGTGCGGCGTGACCTTGGAAGTAGACGTGGTCGCCGGGTTGGCCGTTGTCGCGACCGCGGAAGAAGTGGTTGTATCCGACTTCGTACAGGGCTGCCGACGAAGCGAACGTCGACAAGTGACCGCCGATTCCCTCGGCTGCGGCGTTCGCACGCACGACCATGACGGCCGCGTTCCAGCGGATGTAGGCACGGATGCGTCGCTCGAGGTACTCGTCGCCGGGGAACCACGGTTCGTGTTCGGCGGGAATCGAGTTGACGTACGGAGTCGACACGGTGGCAGGGAAGCTCACCTGCGTTTCGCGGGCGCGATCGAGCAGGCGGGAGAGGAGATAGCGCGCCCGGGTCTTGCCGCGCACGTCGACGACGGCATCGAGTGAGTCGAGCCACTCCTGGGTTTCCTGGGGATCCGTATCGGGAAGTTGGTGCACGGAACCGTCGAACAGCATGCGGTCAGTCTCGCACGACCGCACCGTCGTCGCACCGACCGTCATTGCGACACACGCGACACCGTCACGTCACTGTGCCGACATCATCCCGTCGGCAAGTATGAAGGGAATGGGTGCGCCGAACATCGTCGTGTACGCCGACGGCGCATGCTCGGGCAATCCCGGGCCCGGTGGCTGGGCATGGGCGGTCGCACCCGACGGTGTGCGCAACGGCAGTGGCGGCGAGGCGTACACGACGAACCAACGCATGGAACTCACGGCGGTGTTGCAGGCTCTGCGCACGCTCGGCGCCGACGCCGATGCGACCGGTGCCGGATTGCTCGTCGTGTCCGACAGCCAGTACGTCGTCAACTGTTTCCGTGACCGCTGGTGGGAGGGATGGCTGGCGCGGGGCTGGCGCAACTCGCAACGTCAACCCGTCGCCAATCGCGACCTCTGGGAGCCGCTCATCGACCTCGTGCGCACGCGGGGCGACGTCGAGTTCCGCTGGGTGAAGGGACACAGCGGCGATGCGATGAACGACCTCGTCGACGAGCTCGCTGTGAAGGCGATCGCCACCGTTCGGTAGTGTCGGTCGACATGGACCTCAAGAACTCAAGTTCAATCGTCACCGGCGGAGCGAGCGGAATCGGAGCCGCCACTGCGCGACGCTTTGCCGCACTCGGATCGAAGGTCGTCATCGCCGACCTGCAGGCCGAGAAGGGTGAGGCACTCGCCAAGGAGATCGGCGGCGCGTTCTGCAAGGTCGACGTCACGAAGACCGAGGACATCGTCGCCGCCATCGAGATGGCCGCGTCGATGGGTCCCATCCGCGCACTCGTCAACTCGGCCGGCATCGGCTGGGCGCAGCGCACCATCGGCAAGGACGGCAACTACGACTCCGCGCACAACCTCGACGTATTCAAGAAGGTGCTCGCGGTCAACCTCATCGGCACGTTCGACTGCGTCCGACTGGTCGCCACGGCGATGTCGAAGAACGAACCCATGGCATTCGGCGAGCGCGGGGCGATCGTCAACATCGCATCGGTTGCCGCATTCGACGGACAGATCGGTCAGGCTGCGTATTCGGCATCGAAGGGTGGCATCGTCGGCATGACCCTGCCCGTTGCCCGCGATCTCGCGGCAGCCGGCATCCGCCTGAACACCGTCGCGCCGGGTCTCATCGACACGCCGATCTACGGCAAGGGCGAGGCGAGCGAACAGTTCAAGGCGAAACTGCAGACGGGCGTGTTGTTCCCGCAGCGCCTCGGTGACCCCGACGAACTCGCGTCGATGGTCGTCGAGTGCATCACGAACAGTTACATGAATGCCGAGACCATCCGCGTCGATGGCGGCATTCGCATGCCTCCTAAGTGAGGAACGTGAACGCGTTCGTCCGCCACGACGATCCGTTCACCCCGTTCGACGAACGCCCCGTCCCTCACTCGACGCCCGTGGCGGCGATGCCGCCGCACGACGACATCCTTCCGCCGGTCGTCGGTGACGACTTCCGTCATCGCGTCGGCGTGAAGCCGCTCGATCCGGCGAACTGGTTCGTGCGCGATGCCGAATGGCAGCCGACGATCGACATGAAACGTCGCCTGCTCGCGACCCGGCGTGACGACGTCGTTGCGTGCACGACCGATGCCGACGATGTTGTTCTCGCCGCCATCGATGAAGCGGCGCAACTGGTGCTCAACTGGGCGGGCGGATCGACGACGAATCACGGCATCAATGCGCTCGTCGACGCGGCGCTGTGCATTCCCGACGATCTCACGGTGCTCGTACCCGTGCGCGGCGACGGCGCATCGAGTCTCCCGTTCGTCGCCGGGGTGGTGTGCTCGCCGAGTCGCTGGCGCCTCGCCGACAAGATCGGACTCGACATGCTCGCCGTGCACCGGCCTGTCGCGCGGTACGCCGAACACATCGGCGCCGCCGTCGACGTCACGCTCGAGCGTCTCACCGAACAACGTCCGGTGTGGCGAAGCAACTGGACCCTCGAGGATCATCCGTCCCTTTTCCAACCGGCGGTTCCCGAGCGACCGCTGGTCGATGATCCGGGTGATCTCTGGATCCGCATCGAGCGCGAAACGCTGCGCCGACTGCCGAGCAGCGGCGGAGTCCTCTTCACGATTCGCGGTTTCCAGCAACCGTTGCGCGACTACGTGCGGCGCGGACGTGACGTCGCGACGAACCTGCAGCGCCTCGTCTCGCGATTGCCCGACGACGTCGCGCGCTACAAGAGCATCTATCCGTACCGCGAGACGGTGCTGTCGTGGCTCGACGGTGTCATCGACGAGTACGCCGATGCGGGTGCGACCTGACGGGCGGCGCCCGGTTCAGGTCGTGTAGTCGGCGTTGATCCGCACGTAGCCGTCGCTGAGATCGCAACCCCACATCGTCGTTGCGGAACTCCCCGTGTTCAGCGAGACGTGTATGAGCACGTCTGCACCGCGCATGTAGTTGCTCAACTCGCGCAACCCGGCATCGTCGACCTGTCGCGGGTACACCTCCTGCGACCCGAAGCGGATGACGACCTTTTCCTGGTCGATGTCGACGAACTCGGAGCATTTGCCGACCGCCATGGCGACACGTCCCCAGTTCGGATCGGCGCCGTGCACCGCCGTCTTCACGAGCGGTGAGTTGACGATCGATCGGGCGACGACCTCGGCCTGGTCGTCGTTGTGGGCGTGATCGACGCGCACTTCGATGAGCTTCGTCGCGCCTTCGCCGTCGCGGGCGATCTGCTTCGTGAGGGACAGCATCACCTCCTCGAGTGCAGCCTCGAACGCGGCGGGATCAACCGCACCGGCGGCACCGCTCGCCATGCACACCGACGTGTCGCTCGTCGAGGTGTCTCCGTCGACGGACACGCGGTTGAGGGTGCGATCGACGACGCGGCGGAAGATCGCATCGAGTTGGGTCCGGTCGAGGAGCGCGTCGGTCATGACGAGCGAAATGTGCGTTGCCATCTTCGGTTCGATCATGCCGACGCCCTTCGCGGCACCGACGATGCGCGCCGAACTTCCGGCCACCGTCGCGCTCGCCACCTTCTCGACGGTGTCGGTCGTCATCATTGCGCGGGCAACTGCCGTTGCATCGACGTTCGTGAACGCGCCCGGCAGCGCTGCGAGCCCGGCGCGCAAGCGGTCCATCGGGTACTGGCGACCGATGACCCCGGTCGATGCGATGAGCACCTCGTCGGGTGAACATCCGAGGTGTCGCGCGACGGCGGCGACGACCTCGCGCGCATTTGCCTCACCTTGTGCACCGGTGGCGACGTTGGAGTTCTTCGAAATGATCACCATGGCTCGCGCGGTCGCGCGGGCGGCGTGCTCGCGACTGAGCACCACCGAGGCACCGGCGAACCGGCTGCGCGTGAACACGGCACTCGATGCGGCGGCCGGCTCGGAGACGACGATGACGAGGTCGTCCGTTGCATCCTTGATTCCCACGTTGCACACGTGGGCAACGAAACCCGCGGGGAGTCGCGTCACGAGAAACGGGCCGCGAGGTTCTCGAGGGTCCGACGCATGCTGCGCTCGTTGTTCGGGATTGCGCGCATGATCGCGAGGAAGAGCGGGGCCCTGTTCGTCGCGTAGTCGAACTGCTCGGTCACGAGAGTGCCGCCCTCGACGGGCTCGAGGATGTACCGCCACACGTGGCCGCCGAAGTGACGCCACGCGATGCGGTGCGGCTCGTCGAACTCGACGACGACGTTCGTGATGCGGTACGGCGCGACGATGCGCATCGCCATCGAGAACCGGGCGCCGAGGAACAGCCGCTCGGGTGCACGGATCGGATCGCGCACGGAATCGGATCCGTCGATCTCGCGGTGGCGCGCAGGCGAGGCGAGGAGGTCGAAGATCTGCTGCGGCGTGGCCGGCACGATGCGACTGACGCTGACGAGTTTGCGCTGTGGATCGTGTCCGTCGAGCGTCGGCACCGTGTTCACTGCGTCAAGACTAAAGCGCGAGCGTCAGCCCAGGTATCCGTGGACGTGTTCGCCTGTGCGCCGTCCGGAGAAGAGTGCACCCTGGATCGATCCCGTGTCCCGGTGGTCCCCGCAGACGAAGATGCCACCGCCGAAGTCGACCTTGCGCCGTGCAGGGAACGGTGGTCGCTGCTCGACCCCGGCGTGATCGATGCTGTACGTACGCAGATGGCGCCAAGCGTCGACCTGCGGACCCCACCACGTGCGCATCTGGTTGCGGGCCAGCGACTCGAGATCGTCCTCGACGACGTCGGGCATCGCTGCGACGACGAGATGGCGACCATTCGGCGCGTAGTCGGGGGACACGTTGCTCATCACCGCGGCGTTGAGCACGGGACCGCGACCGGATCCGTCGAGGATCACCATTTTCGACGACGTCGGTGAACGGGGCGCATCGAAGTACACCGCACCCGCACGTCGCGATGCGCGCGGGGCGAGCGGGACGAACGTTCGCGCGACGGGTTCCTCGGTGGCGACGACGACGGCGCGTGCCTCGATGCGTTGACCCGAACTCGTCGTCACGGTGGTGCCGTCGAGTTGCGACACGGCGACATCGACGTGAACGATGCCGGGAAGGAGCGCGGCCATGCGCCGCGGAAGCTCACCCATACCGAGACGCGGGACCGCGCTGTCACCTTCGCTCAGCGAGCGGAAGATGATGTCGAACATGCGCCGCGACGTCGCCAAGCTCGGATCGAGTTGGATGCCGCCGAACAGCGGGCGGAAGAAGCGCTCGATGATCGTCGACGAGAAGCCCGCGCGGCGCAATGCGACGACGGTCGAGAGATCCTGCCCGCGCAGCAACTCGCGCGGGTCGAGCGACCGGGTGCGTCGACGCAGAAGGAGGATGCGCAGCTTGTCGAGCGGGTTGCCGATCGGTGCGAGTGCGGTGGCCGGCAGGGTGCGCGGGTCGCGGAACGGGTCGCCGACGACGCGCGCCTTGCCGCCGATCATCACGAGCGCCCCCGGATCGAACGTGCGCAGCTCGAGATCGTGCAACGAGACGTGGCGCACGAGTTCGGGGTACGCGGTGAGCATCACTTGGAAGCCGCGGTCGAGGCGGAAGCCGTCGACGACATCGGTGCGAATGCGTCCGCCGACGTCGTCGGACTTCTCGAGCACGACGACGTCACGACCCCGCGCGTGAAGTGCCCGTGCCGCGGCGAGTCCAGCGATCCCGGCTCCGACGACGACGACGTCGGAGCGCGGGGGAAGTGCGGTCATGCCTTCAGGAGGTGGCGCAGCGCGACGTCGAGTGTGGAGTGCTCGAAACGGAAACCGGACTGCGTCAGTGCGTTCGGAACGACGCGTTGGCCGGTGAACAACAGTGCATCGGCGAGTTCGGCACCGAGTAGCAACTTCGGTCCGAACGACGGAATCGGCAGCAGTGCCGGACGCTTCACGACCTTCGCGAGCGTGCGGGTGAACTCGGCGCTCGTCACCGGGCTCGGTGCGGTGAGGTTGACTGCACCCGTCACCGGTGCGGTGAGCAGGTGCTCGATGGCACGCACTTCATCGTCGATGGAGATCCAGCTCTGCCACTGCTTGCCCGAGCCGAAGCGTCCGCCGAGACCCAGTTTGAACAGGGGAAGTTGCTTCTTCAGTGCGCCGCCCCGTGGCGAGAGCACGATGCCGGTGCGAAGCAGCACCGTGCGCACGCCCGTTCCCGCTGCCGCGGCCTCCCATCTCTCGCACACGTCGGCGAGAAAACCTGTGCCGTGCGCGGAGCTCTCGTCGAGCACCTCGTCGCCGCGCGCGCCGTAGATGCCGATCGCCGATCCGGAGAGGAACACCGACGGCTTGCGCGTCGCACCGGCGATTGCGCAAGCAAGTGCGCCGGTCGTGGCGACGCGGCTGCGCAGGATCTCCTGCTTGTACGCCGGGGTCCAGCGACGGTCACCGATGCCGGCACCGGAAAGATTGATGACTGCGTCGATGCCGGCGACCACCGCAGGGGAGAGGTCTTCCACGCCCGGGTTCCAGCGCACTTCGCCGGTGCGCGCCTCGCGACGCACGAGCCGCACGACGTCGTGGCCGCGCCGCGAGAGGTGTCCGACGAGTTCGGTGCCGATGAGACCGCTTGCACCCGACACGAGGATCTTCATGAGTTCGACTCCTTGCGACTCGCTCGACGCACCCCGAGCGGGGCCGTCATCGTCAGGCTAGGCGCACCGCGCGGGAGGGCACTGCGTGAGATGGCACCGCGCGCGACGGTGCCCTACTTCGTCGGAATGACGATCGGCACCGACATGACGACCGTGTTCGGCCGGTATAGGAGTCGTGCCTTGATGGCGAGTGCCGACTGGTTGTGCAGCCATTGCGACTTCAGACTCGTGACGAACTCGGGAATGACGACGGTGACGATGTCATCGCTGTCCTCGTCGTCGAGACGATTGATCTCGGCGAGCACCTTGTCGGTGAGGTTGCGGTAGTCGTCGATCACCGTATCGAGTTGTACTTCCGGAAAACGCCGCGTCCATTCGTCCGTGAGGGTTGCGCCCTCCTCGGCCGAGCCGACGACGCTGAGCGCGAGCAGTCGATCGGGACGCAGCTGCTCGGCATAACGGACCGCACGCAGCACGCCGGCGTTGATCGAGCCGACGAGTACGACGACGAGGTGGGTGCGGAACGGTGCCACCTCGTCTGCACTGATGTCAAGGTGCTGCTTGACGCGTCTGTAATGACCGTTGATTGTCGTGAAAACGATGATCAACGACGGGATCACGACGACGGGAATCCATGCCCCATCGGTGAACTTGACGACGATAACGACGCCCGCAACGAAGAATGTGGTGAGAGCGCCGATCGCATTCAATACGAGATGGAACTGCCAGCGTTCCTCTTTCAGTCGCAAGTGTCGGACACACATTCCGAGTTGGCTCAGAGTGAATCCGGTGAAAACACCGACCGCATACAGGGGAATGAGCGCGTTGACGATCCCGCCGAAGGCAACGATGAGCCCGATTGCGGCGAGGGCGAGGAAGATGATTCCGTTGCTAAACACGAGCCGGTCGCCGCGATTGAGAAACTGGCGGGGCAAGTAACTGTCCTTGGCGATGATCGACGTGAGTCGGGGGAAGTCGGCGTACGCGGTGTTTGCGGCGAGGATGAGGATGCCGAAGGTCGCGAATTGGGTGACGAAGAAGAACACGTTGCGCCCGCCGTAGACGTGCTCGGCCATTTGCGCAAGAACGGTGTCGCGAATGATTCCGTGCTCGTCCTTCACGGGCTCGAGGTGCTGTGCAAGAACGCTCAAGCCGAAGAAAGAGCCGCCGAGGATCACGGCCATCATGATGAGCACGCTTGAGGCGTTGCGTGACTCCGGTGGTCGGAATGACGGGACGCCATTCGACACCGCTTCGACACCGGTGAGTGCGACGGCGCCCGAGGCAAATGCCTTAAGGAAGTAGAAGGTGGTGAGGACACCGGTCGCCTCCATGAGCTCCGCTGCCTCGCCGGTGTGCGAGATCGGCGGCAGATCCTGGAAGTACACGCGGTACAGCCCGATGACGATGAGCGAAATGAGGCACACCACGTACAGGTAGGTCGGCGGGGCGAACAAGGCACCCGACTCCTTGAGTCCGCGCAGGTTGGCGAAGGTCATGATGACGACGAAGCCGATGCACAGCTGCACGCGGTACGGAGCGAGCCCGTTGAATGCCGAGATGATCGCGGCGACACCACCCGATACCGACACCGCGACGGTGAGCACGTAATCGACGAGCAGGGACCCTCCCGCGATGAGTGAGGGCACCTTGCCGAGATTGTCCTTCGACACCGCGTAGCTGCCACCACCGTTCGGGTACGCGTGAATCGTTTGTCTGTAGCTGCTCACGACGATCGCGAGCAGAAGAACGACCATGAGCGAGATCGGAACGAGTCGCGTGTAGGCCGCGATGCCGGCACCTGCGAGGGAGAGGAACACGATGAGGATTTCCTCGGTGGCGTACGCGGTGCTCGAGATGGCGTCGCTGGCAAATACCGGCAGGGCAACCTTCTTCGACAACCGGTGATGCGAGTCCTGTGCCGATGCGATCGGCGACCCGAGCAACAGTTGTTTGACGCGCGCGACGCCGGTGCGGCGGTCTTTGGTCGTGGGTGCCATCGTCAGAGCCTCGGAGGGCCCTCGTCGGAAGAGCCGGGATACGATCGTAATCCGTGCACATCGTCATCGTCGGCTGCGGTCGCGTCGGTTCGACGCTCGCAAAGGAGTTCGCCCGCCTGGGTCACACGGTGGCGATCATCGACCGCAAAGCCGATGCCTTTTCCCGCCTCGGTGAGTACTTCCCGGGCGAGAAGATCGTCGGAATCGGTTTCGATCGTGACGTTCTCACGCAGGCGGGCATCGAACGTGCCGATGCGGTGGCGGCGGTGACGAACGGTGACAACTCGAACATCATGATCGCCCGCGTCGCGCGCGAAAATTACGGAATCCGTCGCGTCGTCGCCCGCATCTACGACCCGAAGCGTTCGGAGATCTACGAGCGGCTCGGCATCGCGACGGTGGCCACCGTGAAGTGGACTGCCGAGCGGATCATGCGCCGCATCGTCGCCGACCGTCCCGCCGTCGAGTGGACCGATCCGAGCGCCGCGATCGTCGTCGTCGAACGCGAACTCGGAGACGCGTGGGTCGGCACTCCGATGCGTCACCTCAACTCGGGTCCCGGAATCGTCGTCGGATACCGCCGTTTCGGAACGGGCGCACTGCCGGATGCCGACACGATCATCCAGCAGGGTGACGTCTTGTATCTGTCGGTCGCCGCCGATGACGTCGCCGCGCTCGATCGTTACCTCGTCGAGGCAAAGGACGCGGCGCAATGAAGGTGATCATCGCCGGTGGCGGCAGCGTCGGTCGGTTCACCGCCCGCGAGATGGTCGCGGGAGGTCACTCCGTCACGATCCTCGAGAACGATCGCTCGATTCTCCGCGAATACGAGTCGCGCCCCGAGTCGGCGGGGATCGTCTGGCACTTCGGTGATGCCTGCGACTACATGGTGCTCGAGGCGGCGGGAGTCCGCGATGCCGACGTCGTTGCGTCGGTGACCGGTGACGACGAGGACAACCTCGTCGTGTCACTTCTTGCCAAGCAGGAGTTCGGTGTTCCCCGCGTGGTCGCACGCGTGAACAACCCGAAGAACTACTGGATGTTCAACCAGATGTGGGGTGTCGACGTGTCGGTGTCGACGCCGCACCTCATCACGAGCCTCGTGCAGGAAGCAACGACCGTCGGCAACTTCGTGCGCCTCATGCAGTTGAAGGGTGGGCGCGCCGAACTCGTCGAAGTGACACTTGCCGATACCTCACCGGCGGTGAACAAGACGCTCGCCGAACTGGCGATGCCGCGCAGTGCGACGATCGTCGCGGTCGTGCGCGAGGAGCGCGTGATGGTGCCGACGAAGGACATGGTGCTGCGCGCCGGCGACGAGGTGGTGGCACTCATCACCGAGGATGCCGAAGCCGCCGTGTCGAAACTGCTCATCGGCTAACGCGCCGAACTTTTCGTCCGCGTCGTCACCGGTTGCGTTGACGACGGACCCGTGCCGAACCTCGTGGTCGGACGGTTCACTCGTGGTCGTCGGCGATGTCCTCGACCCGTGGCAGCAGTCGGTACGCAGGGTTGAGCATGACGTGGCGATCGCCTTCGCAGTACGCGACGCCGCTTACGGCGACCGGTCGACCGTGCATGATTCCGGGAATCGTCTTGCGTCCGCTGAAGATGACGGTGAGTTCCCCCGTGCCGTCGCTGATCTCGACCTCGACGGCGGGAACGCCGGAGCGCGGCTTCACGCTCATGCGACGAATCTCGCCGCACACGTCGACGCGTTGACGAGTCGGCATGTCGTGCAACGACGTGAGGTGGAATCGTTCGAAGAACGCGCACAGACGATCGGTCTCGAGTTCGGAGGCGCCGCGCGCGCTGCGCCGGACGTAGTCGCGAATGCCCATCGTTCGTTTCCCGCTGTCAGCGTACGCTCAATGGCGTGAGCACGCGACGACTCATCCTCGCCAGCCTGCTGTGCGGCATCGCGATTCTCGTTGCCGGTGGACTGAAGTTGTTCCAGACGACCGCGGACGGCAACCGCGTGGATGCTGCGTTGCTCCGCGTCGGTGAAGCGGCGAGCGTCGCCGGTCTCGACGTCGCCGTCGTCGACGTGGCGCGCACCGACATGGCCACTCTCGTCACGGTGACGATGTCGCGCGATGACACTGCGCTCGGCAGCGATGCGGCACCGAGCGACGATGCAGCGATGGATGTCGTCACCGGCTGGCGGATGCTCGCCGACGGGGCATTGACGTCGCCGCGTGACGTCAATGCTGCAGACGTCGGGACGACCACGAACGACTGTGACGCGATCCCGGCCACGGGCAGCGTCACGTGCGTCCTCGACTTCGGGGTGGCGAACGGCACACCGACGTTCATCTATTCGCGCGACGGATCGCAAGCGCAGTGGTTGGCGGGAACCTGAGCGGTCGCAACCGCTACCGTTGTTCATCGTGTCCAACGCTTCCGCAGCCCCCGAAACATTCGACCTCGTCGTAGTCGGTGGTGGCCCGGGCGGCTATGCCGCAGCGTTCTATGCGGCGTCGGCCGGTATGTCGGTGGCGCTCGTCGAGAAGGACACCATCGGCGGCACGTGCCTGAACCGCGGCTGCATCCCGGCGAAGGCGTTCCTCGAGAGTGCCGCAGTGAATCGCCACGTCGTGCACGCCGCCGACTTCGGCATCAACGTCGGTGCGAGCTCGGTCGATTTCGCCCGCACCCAGACCCGCAAGCAGGGGATCGTCAACGGTCTCGTGAAGGGTCTCACCGGTCTCACGAAGAGCAAGAAGGTGACCTACGTACTCGGCTCGGGTTCGCTCGGTGCGAATCGCATCGTCACGGTGCGCACGGCCGAGGGAACCACGCGTCAGTTGTCCGGCAACAACGTGGTGCTCGCCGCCGGTTCGGTGCCGCGCACGATTCCCGGTTTCGCCGTCGGCGGTCCGATCATGACGTCGGACGAGGTGCTCGCGCTCGACCGCATTCCGCAGCGCATCGCCGTCATCGGCGGCGGTGCGATCGGTTGTGAGTTCGCCTCGTGCTTCGCCGATCTCGGCGCGACGGTGACGATCCTCGAAGGTCTGCCGAAGATCCTCCCCGGACTCGACCCCGATGTCGCCAACGTCGTCGTGAAGTCGTTCAAGAAGAAGAACATCGACATCCGCACGGGTGTGAAGGTGACGGGTCATTCCCCGCGTCCCGACGGTGGCACGACGGTGTCGTTCGGTGACGGCGAGACGGTCGAGGTCGATGCAGTTGTCGTGTCGGTCGGGCGCCGGCCGTACGCCGACGAACTCGGGTTGTCCGGTACCGCCGTGTCGCTCGACGAGCGCGGCTACGTGAAGGTCGACGAGTACTGCCGCACCGGCGAACCCGGTGTGTACGCAGTGGGAGATCTCATCGCCACCGCGCAGCTCGCCCATGTTGCGTACGCCGAGGCAATCCTCGCCGTGAAGAACATGCGCAACGAAGTTGCATTCCCCGTCGACTACGACCGTGTTCCGTGGGCGATCTACTGCCACCCGGAAGTGGCGTGGGCCGGCCCGTCGGAAGAAGATGCGAAGACGCGCGGCATCGACGTCGTCGTCGCCAAGCACCAGTTCCGGGCGAACTCGCGGGCCATGATCATCGGTGACACCGACGGTCTCGTGAAGGTCATCGCGAAGAAGAATCGCGACGGCAGCGCAGGTCAGGTGCTCGGCGTGCACATGGTCGGTCCGTGGGTGACCGAACAATTGTCGGGCGGCTACCTGGCGGTGAACTGGGAGGCGACGGTCGACGAGATCGCCGCGTTCATCCAGCCCCACCCGAGTCTCAGCGAATTGTTCGGCGAGACCGTACTGTCTCTCACCGGACGCAGCATCAACGCGTAGTTCCGATTCGATTTCACACGACACCAGACGGAGACAACCATGGCAGAGGTCACCCTTCCGCAACTCGGCGAGACCGTGACAGAGGGAACGATTACGAAGTGGTTCAAGAAGGTCGGTGACACGGTCGCCGCCGACGAGCCGTTGTTCGAAGTATCGACCGACAAGGTCGACACCGAAGTACCGTCGCCCGTCGCCGGAACGCTGAGTGAGATTCGCGTGAAGGAAGGCGACACCGTCGCCGTCGGCACGGTCATTGCCGTCGTCGGCGCAGCCGGTGCCGCTCCTGCTGCACCTGCTCCGGCAGCCGCACCGGCCCCTGCGCCTGCGGCTCCCACTCCTGCGCCCGCACCCGTTGCTGCTCCCGCACCGGCTCCTGCTGCTCCGGCACCGGCACCGGCTCCCGCTCCCGTCGCCGCACCGGCACCGGCACCGACACCGACACCGACACCGGCTCCCGCACCTGCGCCGGTGGCGAGTGACGCCACGCCGCGCGGGGAGCAAGCGTTGCTCTCACCCGTCGTGCGCCGCCTCGTCGCCGATCACGGCATCGACCCGCGCAACATCGTCGGCACCGGCCCCGGCGGTCGCATCACCCGCGAAGACGTTCTTGATTACATCGACAAGCAATCTGCCGCGACGCCGGCCGTCGCACCTGCAGCGGCGAAGGCTCCGGCTCCCGCAGCTGCCCAGGCTGCTGCACCCGCACCTGCGGCACAGCCCGCACGGGCAGCTGCACCGGCACCGGCAGCTGTGCCGCGCGTCGTTGCGGGAGCGCGCGACGA